>DKAS01000151.1 GCA_002448875.1 Proteobacteria bacterium UBA6920
CGCTGCTGATGCTGGGTTATTTCACCGCTGTTTACGCGATCCTTGGCGCTATCGACGCTCCCCTGCCCGCCACCGGTTATCTCTTCAGTCTGTTGCTCGCCGCGACGGTGTTCAATATGGTTATCAATATCGCCAGTTCAAAATTACATCCGGACGCGATCGCCCTGCATAGATTGCTGCGCGGCGCCGTCCATCATTTCTCGCGGGCTATGCAGCAGGATATCACGAATATTCGCGACGAATGGTGGCCCTATATCCTCGCCTTCGGCCAGGGCAAGGAAGCGCAACGCTGGATCGCGCGTCGTGACGACTCGGTCGATGATCGCGACGACTCCTGGGACAGCACCTCGCCGTCCAACTACACGGAACACAGCTGGGAACACGGCGTTCGCAGCATGACGATCTGGGCCGGCCTCGGCAGCGCCATGGATGTCGCGCTGCGCCCGGAATCGTCCAGCAGCTCCTCCGACTCCGACAGTGATTCCTCCAGCAGTTCTTCCGGCGGAGGTAGTGGCGGTGGTTGGTAAGCTCTGGTTGGGGACATCCAACCATAGTCGGCGACATTGAGCTAAGGNNTCCATGCTTCTCGGAACGGGTTTCTGCTATCACGCCTCAAGCAGTCCGTCGAGAGCGGTTGTCTGACCCCATAGAATTAGTGCTTAAAGTTACGGGACTATACCCTTTGAGTAAATTAATTTAGGTGCAGCCGCAATCAGCTTCTGCATCTCCGGGAAGTTGTAAATCGCACTTGAGTCGGGCGTACTGAGGGCGGCTGCGACCATCGCCTGGGCGATTTCGCTTGTTCGAACAGAATGGTACTTACCCGTGATCAGAGGCGAGAACAGTGTAAACACAACGGCGAGCAGCCTGGGCGTGTGCCGGGAACCAATGATCACGGAAGGCCGGAAGATGCTGACTATCGCCGGCCCCTGATCCTGAACCGCTGCCTCTGCTTCACCCTTGACCCGGGCGTAGCGCCCCATTCCGGCTGCGCCGGAACCGGTGGTCTTGGCCTGGATGTCGGCCCCCATCGCCGACATGTAAGCCAGGTGCCGAACTTTTCCGGAATTCTTCAGGCCTCGGGCAAAGGCAGCATTAAGTTCAACGTCGATGGCGCGATGCTGCTCCAGCGTCAGCTTGGCCGTGCCTGCCCCCACACCCAGGACACTGAAACCCACCGCATCGGTATCTCGCCCGCGCAGCGCATCGACGACCGCCTGCATCAGGCTGGGCGGGTCCATGTTGGGCACCAATTTCTCCTCGACTGTTGCACCAAGATTCAGTCCCAGTGGTCGCCGCGTGATGACGATCACACGAGCGAACTGGCCGGAGCGTACGATCTCTGCGAGGAGAGCTTGTCCCACCGAACCCGAGGCCCCAAGTATGATTGCTGATTTATCCGTCATGATTCAGGGTGTCAAAAACGAAGTTGAGGGTAAGGCGGAATACGACATCGGGCACGGATGCCGAGTTCGGAGGACAGTATACCCATTTTCATAAATTCGCCACCTGACTCCGGCCACGCCCTTGTTTCACCGGCGCCTCCGTTCAATAAATAATCTTGGATCGACCAGCCTACGTGTCAGCCTGAGTGTTGTTGGATACTATCGCCCGTGGCAATCCGGCCATCCTGGCACCCCATGCGCGACTTTTTTTTCAGCGAAGCGATACCTGCAAAATTGGTATCCTATCCCAGGAATCCTGCATACGATCACGATTCAAGCGTTTTCATTCTCCCCGTCCAGGATTCAAACGAAGGATACTTTGTTTTTCGTTCTTCTTTTTTGTAAAACGAAATGTAAGTAAGATTCTTGCCACTGCTGAATCCCAGCCCGTCTTCCGTTTTGTAGTGCCGGCTTCTCCATGTCCCCGAATTGAGATAAATATATTCGCGGTCGCTGTTATTTCCATTCTTACCAACCGACAAAGGAACATGGCGAGGGGTGTGACTGTGGCCGTAAACGATGTACTGCAATCTTTCGTCCATGTTTCTATATTCCTTTACCGCGGCCTTTTGGTAATCATCCTTGAAAGCCAGCACGTTAACTTTGTCGAGTACCTGCAGGATATTTTTAAAAGAAAATACACTGAATTTATCCAGCAAAAACAGCACGGCCTGAATCTTGTCCGCCTCATCCACCGGATTGGTCCATTTATCGTGCCGTGAATACCATTTCATGACAAACGGCAATTCCCTGAATTCCTTAATTACCTCATCGACCGCCGCATCGATTGCCCCTTTCAAGTTCGGCTTTTTATGCACCTGATAGAGCAACCACTGCAAGGTTGCGCCGAAAGGTCGTACGTTTTCTATTTCTTGAAAGTTGCTTATCAATTTTTCCCTCTCATCCGTCGGCAGCTTTCTGACTTCTTCCTGTTGTGCTATTTTCCAGGGTATTTTTGCGATCAACTCGGTGGTTATCGGGTCACCGATAGGGGTTTTCATGTAATCTTCATAACTAAATTTATCGCTTCCCTCATAATTAAACTCGTCGTACTCATGACCATGGCGCGCGAACAAGCCATAATCATAGTCCTCGATGTAGGAAGGGAATGGTATCGACGCATCGGTATCCAGTGCCAATTCATTACGTACTTTAGCTCTCAAGCTGACAAACTTATTACACAACCTGTCGTGATTTCCCGGGATGAATATTCTCTTGGGTTCTACCGGAAGCGAAAATTGTTCTTGCAGGCGGCCTCCGAGCATTAGAAACGTAGCTTTATTGACCTCTACTATTTTATCGAATATGGAATTGGCGTGTTTTTCAATCAAGTCACTGTTATTTCCCCAGGGCCTTTCATCCAACGGATGATCAAACCACATTTCAGTGCGCAATAAATCAAATATGTCACCAAGAAATACAAGCTTTATTTCCTGGATTTCCACCCCTTTGTCTTTTTTAATCCAGTCGCAGGTACTCGCCAGGTCATTAAAGAATATCTTAAACGCGTCCGAAGACACATTGTGTTTCCCGGCGCTATTATCGACAAAGTGTAAATCGCTGACCATAACCAGCATACAGACCTCCTTTTCTCAGCAGCCGATAGACTCCCCGAAACTGGCAACCTGCCTATATCCCAAGTCAAGCACAGTATTTTCTTGTTTGCAATGCACGTTGTTCTCATTGGTAAATAATTTGCCGGTGCCACCACGGGATCTCTTCTTCCCATCCCAGACGGGCTGAAATCGTTGGTTTCCTGTGATATTCCACTATAATTTTACTATGGAGGGGCTCACGACGCAGATTGGTTATTCGCGCCAAGCCAGCGCTTCGTGATGCAGGCGATGCGGCAACATATCACATCGCCGTAACTACCAGCCACCTGGACGTTGCAATATGGAAGATAATTATTGGAGAGAACTGACGCTGAATCTCCTGGGCTGGGGCATAGCCACCTGCTTCGTCGTCATCGGCTGGACCATAAACAGTGGCGATCTTTTCTATTTTCATGCGACTGAAGAGATTGTCGTCTACCGTACCTGGTTTACCAACATAGTTGTGCTAATGATCGGATTCGCATGGGTTGCCGCGCTGTATTTTGTCAGCTCGCAGATCCCCAGAGGCCAACCGCACTTGAATAAATTTCCGATCTTGCTGGTAGCAATCGTATTCCTGCTGCTAACCAGCCTCATACTAATCATGACATCGATCTATAATCCTCCGGAAAAGAAATGCAATACAGATCTATCCTATATGCAAATTTGCTGTTTAACGCCGTTGTAGACGGATCATGGTATTGTCGGTACTCCGTTCCATCTGGAGACAATGGGAGGGTGCCGGGCATGCCCGCTAGCACAAGCCTATACTTCACCAGAGAACACCGCGGTAAAAACGCCCCAAGAAAGCAAGGCGCACTTTCCCGCGGATAGATTGAACAATAGTATTATTAAAATCCAACGAACAATTTCCTCAATACATCCACAGCCCAGCCGTATTTATCATAGAGTTCTTCGATTTTTTTTACTATTGGCGGCGCTGAAGGCTTGTCTTCTCTCCTCATGGCGTCACGAACCCCGCGCACCTCTTCCAACAGAGCGTCTCTTTCCCCGGCACTGACGCCCCGCGAACTGCTGAGCGCACCAATTTCTTTGACGAATGCCGCCAGGCTTCGCTCTGATATCGTCTCCATGATCTGGGACTGTGAGCTCACCGTGTTGCTGTCGCCCTGCACGACTGGCCCGAGATTGACATTTCCTCCCGAAATGTTGAAGTTAATTCCCTTGCCTGTCATTGATTAGCTCCTTTGAAAGTGGAAGAAATCTTGTTCATGCCTCCCTGGACGATATTGCCCATGTTGACTTTTCCGCCAGATACGGAAATATTCATGACCTGCATTCTTTGCGTCCTCAATTCGCTGGTGTCTATATCATGCTTGTCCAGCTCCGTCACCATGGCTTGAAAGACGATTTCATGCAAACATTTTATTTTCGTAACCACGTCCATGTCATTGTAATAAGCCGGGTAGATGGTACGAATACCAGGAAGTACATCGTAGTCCTTCTTGATATACGGCAATATCCAGAATGGCAGCGTGAACAAAGCAAAAGCCACTTTTCCGAACTTCTTGTCTTTATCGATAAAACCTCCGGCAAGCGCCCACCAGCGAATGGATTGCATACCCGCGGAAGTTGACGTTCTTAATATTAAAGTGACATTTGTACCGCGCACCGTACCCCCTGCATCCACACGAATAAATTTTCTTTCGTCAGGAGACCGCAGCTCGGGATCTACATCAACAATATTTACATTGCTGACATCGGTCAAATTTGCTTTTTTGTGCAAATCATTGGTGATGGCTACTATTAGCGCCTTGGCAATATTTTCGTTGTGATAGAACACATGCTCGAAATCACCATAGGACTCGCCAAAACTTCGCAGCGGAAAAATCTTCTTGAATTTGTTTACTTCCGAGGTCGCGAGACTGATTTCCCTATTATAAATAGCTGAGGCTATGACGGCAGCCACAATCAATAGCATCAATCCGATACCCATCGTAGTTGCAGCCAGGCCGACATAGACGGCGGCAACCGTCACTATGGTACTGAGTTTAACCCTGTTATTAATGTCTTTTGAATCAAGAATATTCATCCGTTAACCTCCATGGTTGCGTCTCGCAATAGGTTCAAATGCGCCACCAACAGGAGCTCCAGAAGACGACATGCGACAACGATTCCGGCATCGGTAAGGGCCCCATGCAAGTGAATAAAGTGTAGGTGAGTAAAACATCATTAGCCAGGGCGGCTGTGAATATCGCACACTCTGCGTAAAATTTCCTGAGGGCGGACCGAAACGCCATGCACCTAAGGTTTATTCGAATAAATCAACTTTTGTAGCGGAATGACACTTCACGTGATGAATCGATCACAGGCTCATTTCCTCCTTCGTAGATACATTCTGGTCATGGGGGTGTCGAACCCCTCACCGCCTAAAGTCGAGCCGCCCACCTGGGGTAATAACGATTGCTGCATTTTCTCCGTCGTCTTTTCAAGAAGACCGGCGGCTCCACCTTGGCTGGCCTAGGGATCGACAACCGACCCGATCATGACTTTCGCCTCGGGATCGTTCACTGTCGACACACGAAGCATGATCAGCTGTTTTATCGGCACCAGAAGCACGCCTGACCCATCATTGTGCTCTGGTACCGGAGGGAACGCCTGGTTTGGCGGAAAACTGCGTTAACGAAAGACAATTACCGTCCGGATCCCGAAACCAGGCCACCAAGGCCCCGGAAGGTGATTGCCAAACGGCAAATTCGTCCTGCGGCAATGACTCGAAACGCTCGAAACGAACGCCTTGGTCGACAAGCGCTTTTATTTTGGAATAGATATCTTCGACCCGCCATCCTAATACCGTATGGCCGGCAGGCGTATGCTCTTGGACTTTCTGAATCCGCAACATCGTTCCATTTGCGTCATAAACGAGCGCAAATTGGTTTTCTTCGATCAAGCTCAACGCCAGTTTTTCCGAATAAAAATGCTTCGCTTTTTCTGGATTTTTTGTCGCGGCAAAACATATGACTTCTTCCTTATTTAGCATCTCCGCACCCTACTCCTTCGCAATTCGGGGGACGGTATACCCATTTTCTCAAATTCTCCGCCGGCCTCTGGCCAGACCATTATTTCACTTATGCCTGCGTTCAGCAGAAAATCTTCGATCGACCAGCTTACATGATAGCGTGAATGCTGTTAGATACTACTGCCCGTGGCATTCCGGCCATTCCGGACCGCATGTGCGGTTTTTTTCAGCAACGCGACACCTGTGAAATAAGCATATTGTCCCTGGAATTCGATTTGGCCGCTTTCGGCTAGAAGCCGACGTGCGGGCGATTTCTTGGAACGGTCACGGCAGGTACACTACAGTTTCCAGACATTGTGTATAAGAAAAATAGACGCCTTTTTCATGGCTCGTCAACGGAACAGCCAAGAGTAATGAAGAAACCTAGGTCCTGCCATTTCCCCTAAATCATGCCTCTCTCCGCACTCGCTATCCAAGCATTCACCTACGCCGTGCCACCTACACAGCTATCCCGGGCGTCAAGCCAATCGGAATCCTGGCACAGCCGTGCTCGTTGTCATGTCGGTATGTCCCAGTCACACCAAACATCCGTCAGATACACAGTGAGCTTATGACTGGCGTAGTCCGCAACGCAGAATCTACTGAGTTCGTTACCTTCAGCTTCGTCTTAATAAGCGCAACAATCGGTGTCCATACAAGACATAAACCGATAAGTAATGCTACGAGTCCACTATACATATTACGATGAACATCGCAATCAGTCTTCTGCGGTTGGCCGACGTCGCCGACGTTTCGGGCGACCTTTACCTTCCAATTCGTTCAGCACCACTTTAGCATGAGAACGAACGGTCTCCCTGCGCTCTTTGACTAAGGCCTCGCGAATGCGTCCACCACCAAGGCTCGCACCAATTCGGCGCAGCGCCTCCTTGGCGCGGTTGATCTCCACAGGTTCTTTCGTGGTGAATCCTTCGGTGATCACTGGTAGAGCAAGCGCGACACCAGTATCCGCCAGTGCGGTCAGTGCAGCTCCCCGCACGTAGACATCCTCCCCATAGCGAGCCAGGTCGGTTAAAATATTCAACGTCTCCGGCGTTGGGAATTGACTCAATACCGCGATGGCATTGCGTCGCAGGATAGGTTCATTGCCGCTGAGCGGGCCCTCGGTAGCTATTCGCTGAAGTACAGGTAGATCATCTGCTTCGATCTGTGCCAGGTTCTTCTCAACATTCTCGGGATCATGAATCAGTAAAAGTTGGTTGAGACGCATGCGCCGAGCGATTTCTGGCTTGCGCTTCAGGTCGACCCTGACCGATTTCCGCATTAGGTCGCCTGGGATCTTCTTACTTGGCTCGTTCAATTTAAATTTTGCTTTGTTGGCACGCTGCTGTTTTTGTCGTGTGCTAGCCATGTTGTTCTCCTTAGGCCACGTAGGCCCAACCATAACCAATGATGAGACGGTACTGGTCATAAGTCAGGTCGGTATCGTTTCTGCCACTATTGGACAGCAGCAAATTATTTGCCAAGGTTACATGAGGTAAGCCTAAATAATGACCGACCTCATGGCCAATGAGCATCCCTAAGTAGTCAATGTCCAGACGGGCGTTACCTAAGCTATCAACGGTGCCCGTCTTATCGGCCCACACACCGCTCCTGGAACCGGCATGTGAGGTTGGCCCCGGGACATCACCTGCAAGACCGTCAAATCCGGTGGTGTGATCATGTACTATAAAGACATCGATATAGTTGTTGTTGGGTCCCGACCAGTCGTTGAAAAGGTTGTAACCCTCATTCAAAGAGTTGATGATCGTGTAGCTACCGGCATTGGCATCCGTGATATGGCGACGGCTAATGCCTGTGTAGGTCACATCCCGGGCTTCGTATATCTCCTGGGTGACATCTACTGCGTCATAGAGATCGGAATATTCGGTACTGGTGAATGACTCGGCACCGACACGCGTGATGTTCATGCCAAAACCAACCATCACGCGCGCTGTGATGGTGTCATTTATGGAACGACCGTCGCTTGCGGTAAATCCAATATCGATGGTCATATCCTCTTTACTGTTGTAGCGTCCGTGGATACCACTACCACTGGGAGAATTCACGGTAATGTTACCGGTCCAGGTACCATACGCTGGTACAGTGATCGAGGAACCCCATGTGTAGGTACCGCTCTCGACCAGTGTGCCCCCGACCCCACCATCCCAAAATGCCCAAGACATGGCGCGGTTGATGCTGGCTGAAGTACTGTCTCCATTGCTAATCGTGATGCTGATGCGAGTTTTGAAAACATTGCCGGATTCGCGTACCCCGCGTGCGCTGTACGAGCCCGTTACATAGTCGATTCGGGGTGCGAGGTGCATCGTGAGCGGATTCGAGGGAAGCACCATACAAGTGGTACGAAAACGCGCTTGCCGACCATCCCTTGCAAAGAGACTGGCACGGAAAACAGAAGGACCTGGTGGCAAACTTTGTTCGCGGCCGAAACGCACCTCTACCCGACCGCTTTCCGCTTCTTTATTGGTAAGCATTTTTTCCCTCACAAAGGTTTTGCCGGCCCATTCAATGACGATTGCAATGAACTCGGGTCGGGTATCACCGCAATATGCAAATTCGACCTCTAGCGTAAAGGGGCGATCGCTCATGATGCGGTTATTACGGGGTTGCATGTCAACGATCGTCAAATGCGTACCACTAGGCCACAATGTGCGACGACCGATCTGCTCGTAGTCACGTCGAGACAATCGCGTCGAGCCAGCGATGTCTGCCATACTCCATGTTGCCTGCGTTTTGTTTAGGCGATCGATGCGCCTAAGCACCTCTGGTGAGAGCTTCAACTGACGTTTCAGGGATTGAGGTAGGCTCACTGTTAGGTTAATCGGTTTGAGCGGAATCGAATCACGTTTATGGAAGCGGTTCAAGGGTGGCGCCTTAAGGCGCCTGCCGGTAATGGTTGTTTTCGCCATAGCACTTCTCCTTGTTATCGGTGTCGTTGATCATCCCTAGCAGCATACGTGCTCGGAAATCCCAATGCGCTTAAGCATATATGCTGACTGAGTATAGGCCGAATAAACACCATTTTCATGCTTTTCAGCGGATAATCCACGAGTAAGAAAGGGACCGGCACCCTACCACCGCCGCGAAATCTTGCGTCATTCCGCACTGACCATTCAACTATTCGCTCTAACCTCTACCACTTGCGGGGCAATCCAGAGCGTCAGGCCAACCGGCAGCCCTAGCTCTGTCCCTTGTGTAACTACTATTGGAGTGAGGTGAAGGGTTTGATGGGACTACCCAAACAGGTCGGCCGGCGGCGCGCGGTTTTTCGGCCGCAGACTCGTTGGAACTGAGTGTACTTTCCCTGCAAATGGGCGAGAATTTTCTAAACGACCGCATTCCTCCACCTTTAAGACACTCAAACCAAAACCTAGTACTTCCGCTTTGGGTCGAAAGCCGCCCCCCACTCCACTCGACATCACTCCCCTCTCCCACAATGCGGACAAATCCCCGCCTTACTCGTCCTCCGCTTGCCAATTTCCTCCACAAACCCCGACCCGATAATCCCCGCCGGCAAACCGAATAAGCCAATTCCCAGCACCGCGATGAACGACGCCAGCACCTTGCCCAGTTCGGTCACCGGATAAACGTCGCCGTAACCCACGGTGCTCAGGGTCGCCACGCCCCACCACATGGCGGCGGGGATGCTGGAGAACACCGCCGGTTGGGAGTCGTGCTCCACGTAGTACATGGCGGCGGAGGCGATGATGAGCAGGAAAAACATCAGCGCCATGGAGACCGCCAGTTCTTCCTTTTTTCTGGCCATCACCCACAGGAAGCTGCGCAGCGCGGGGGAGTAGCGGGCCAGTTTCGCCACGCGCAGGATGCGCAGCATGCGCAAGACGCGCAGGTAGAGCAGGTCGACGCCGAACAGGGTCAGATAGGCCGGCAGGATCGCCAGCAGATCGATGAGCGCCAGGGGGGTGAAGAAAAATCGCAGGCGGCCGGTGAAGGGGTGGCGGTATTTCGGGTTTTCGGTGCAGCACCACAGGCGCAGCAGATATTCGACGGAGAAGATGACCACCGAAAAGACTTCGAAGGCGGCAAACACGACCTCGTGGCGCTGATACAAGCCTTCAACGGTTTCCAGGGTGATCGCCACCACATTGAGAAGAATCAGAGAGATGATCAGCACGTCGAAGGCGACACTGAGGGTGTCACCGCGCTTTCCCGTTTCGGTGATCCTATAGGCGCGGGTTTTCAGCCGGGCGAGGTATGCTTTCATGGCGTCGGGGCAACGAGATGGCTCAGGCGCCCTCCGGCAAGGGTTGATCGATAACGCCCCCGGCGGGATCATCCGCCTCGTCGCCGCCGACGTTGCGCAGCTTCTGTTTCTGGGCTTTTTTCACCAGTTTGACGGCATCGGTGGCCGCATCGCTGTCGACGATGTCGCGCTTCAATACTTCGCCGCGAATGATGCTCGATACTTCCTCGTCGGTGACCTTGCCGCCGGCGGCGACCCGTTTTACCTCCCGCTTGATCACGGCAATGACGGGTTCGGACAGGATGATGGCGCCGATGACGAAGCGGTTGACGGACTGGATGTGATCGTGGAAATCATCGATGGCGGACTTCACCAGCCCTTCCTTGCACAGCAGGAACAGCTTGGCCTGGTCTTCTTCTTTTTTCGGCTTCAATTCCGCCAGATTGAACGCGCACACCAGCTCATGGCTGACCGGCTGCTCGAACTTGACGCGGTGTATCTCCCAGTCCAGTCCGTTGGTCAGCACGATCCAGGGCACGCCGTTGCCGGCGCCGTAGCCGAGAGCTTGGCGCAGGTGGTTTTCCTTCAGGCCCAGGCCGACGGCCTTGACCTCGATCAGGTACTGGATTTTGCCGTCCAGCTTGATGGCCAGATCGCAGAAGGTGCCGCGTATCGCCTGCTCGCTGGTTACCTCGGAATACTTGTCGAAGCCGAACACCTCCGACAGCATGTCGACAATGATGGTCACCGTGTCGGATTCGTTCACATCCCGGTCTTTGGCGGCGGTCAGCACCTTCTGGTACTTGGATATCTCCGCCGCCAGGCGGTCGGCGACCTTGCTGGGGACTTTTATCATCGGCGCACCTTTATGATCTTGTTGGAATTTTCCTGCGGACCTCGCTTGATCCATGAAGTCTGGACGGGAAATGGCGATTTATCAAGGAAGCGGCGATTTTGAAAAACGGAAAAACAAAAGAATTGAGATCAAATGGTTAACAATTGATCATTTCTTAGAACGGACCCAGCACACGGCCGATTCAATGGGCGGGGGTGGGCACCAGCACGCCAGGGTATCGGTATCGGATCAGATGCCGCCCTGGCGCCCATGGCTGAGATCTATTAATCGCCAAGCAAATATTCGTTGACCGTTTGACCGACATGCTCAATCAGTTCTTCACGACTTAAATTGACCACAGGAGGTAATTTAAGAACATAACGACAGAGTGCCACACCCAGCATTTGTGTCACCAGTAATCCTGCACGTTTCGATGCCAGCGGTTTAGGTTCATTGCGCAGTTTAGCAACCATGGCGGTAACCTGAGTTGCAAAGATTTGTTTGATGCGATCTGCGGCATCCTTATGGGTCACGGCGGAACGCAGCAAAATCACCAGCGCTTCATCTTCCTCCCAGCGATTCAAAAAATGCTCGACCAGGGCAGGTCCGATCTGTTGTTTGGGCAATTCGGACAGGTCAGGCAGGCGTAAATCGAATTCGGCGGCCGCGGCGAATAATTTTTCTTTATTGCCAAAATAACGCATGACCATGGTGGGATCTATATTGGCGCTCGCCGCGATCCCACGAATCGTGGCATTGCCATATCCGTGCAAGGAAAAGTGCTCCTTGGCGGCCTGCAAAATACCCTCTTTGGTGATATCGGATTTACGTTTTGGCTCGTTTGTCATAAAAATTATTGTATGCCAACAAGCGTTGACATGGAAGCGGATAAATGCCAACATCTGTTGGCCAACAACTGTTGACTTTTAGGGAGGCTATATGAACACTAATCGTACGGTAACCACCCCGGTCGAGACCGATGTCATCGTCATCGGCGCCGGGCCTACGGGTTTATGTCTCGGTATCGCTCTGCTGCAAAGCGGCATCAGAACGCTGCTCATCGATCGCCTCACGCGTGGACAAAACACGTCGCGCGCCGCCGTGATCCACGCGCGAACGCTGGAAGTACTTGAATCACTTGGGGTTACAGAAAACCTCGTGGCGAAGGGCATTCATGCCAGCCGGTTTTCCATCCGCGATCGTGACCGGACGCTGGTGCCCATCGATTTTCAACGACTGCCCACCGAGTACCCTTACGCCTTGATGGTGTCGCAGGCAACGACGGAATCACTGCTGTTGGATCGCTACAGTGAACTGGGCGGACGCATCTTGCGCCCCTGCGCGATGCAGTCACTGACTCAGGATGACGAAGGTGTGACGGTAAGCCTTGATGATGGCAGCTGTCATCGCGCACGTTATGTCGTTGGCGCGGACGGCATGCACAGCACGGTGCGCGAAGCCGTCAATATTCCCTTTGTCGGCGCGAGCTATCCGGAGTCGTTTGTGCTGGCTGACGTACGCCTCAGCGGCGAGTTGCCACACGATGAAGTGATCTTGTTCTTCTCCCCGGCGGGCATGATCGTGGTGGCGCCGCTGCCGGACGGACAACATCGAATAGTCGCGACCACGGATCTGGCACCGGAACATCCCGACGCCAACTGGTTGCAGGCCTTACTGGATGCGCGTGGCCCGGAGCATCACCCGTTGAAGATACGCGAAGTAATCTGGGGATCGCGCTTCCATGTGCATCATCGAATCGCCGCTCATTATCGCACAGGCAGAGTCCTGCTGGCCGGAGATGCCGCGCATGTGCACAGTCCCGCGGGTGGTCAGGGTATGAATGCCGGTATTTTGGATGCAGCTGCCTTGGCGAAAGCGCTGAATGCAGCGCTGCAGGGAAACACCCTGGCGCTGACGCAGTACGGGGATGTGCGTCGGCCGATCGCCATGAAAATCATCAGCCTCGCTGATCGCCTGACCAGACTGGCTACCGTGCGCCCGCGACTGCGACCGTTGCGCAACAGCATCATGTCTTTGCTTGGCCACAATCCTCGGTTGCGCAGACGTCTCGCACTGGAGCTATCCGGCCTGAATTATCGCTAACGACAGGGGCTCAATTCGAGACAGAGAACACTATTCGTACATAACCATGAATTTCGACGAACGAAAAGGATACCTAATCATGAATACCAGAGAGACTCGTACCGGAATTATTGTTGATGCGCTGCGTGGCGTGGTCTACGGCGGCATCGTCTCGCTGCTCCTGATATCAACCGCCGTGGCGGACAGCAGCCTGATCGAGCGTCGTAACGATCAGTTTCCGACAGATTCCGGCTATTTGCTGGCGCCGCTGCCCTATGCGCTTCCGGGTATCGGTGAGGGCATACAGGTGGTCGGACATTTTACCAATGTTTTTTCGACCACCGCCGATCCGACACTGCTGCTTTTTGCCGGTGACGTGCAAGGCGTTATCGCGCATGTCGATGAGATCCCACTGATAAACAATTATTTGCTTGCCCACGTGGAGCTGGATCGGATCAACAGATTTCAATACAGCAGTTATGACTCACGCGGCATGAAAACGGGAAAGGACGATTACAATCTGCTGGATATATCGCCTTATGAAGGGTTGTCCGGCGGCCTGGATCTGACTTTTTTTTCACGCCGCCTCACTTTTACCGCGGATCGCTACACCAGCAAAGGCGAAATCACCGCCATACGTGACGCCGAAGGCGTCATCATCAGCGATCTTACGAACCCTTACAAGTTCAAGCAGTACTCTACCCGGTGGTCAGCCAAACTTGATTTGACGGACGACTACCACGATGCTCATAAGGGTGTGCGCGTCAACTTTAACTATCAGAACAATTCGGCAAAGACGAGCAATGATCCTGATTACTACGTTACGGAAATCAATTCCACCATTTTCACCCCCATGTTCCGCACCGACACCCTGGTGTTCAATATTTTCCAGTCGGATGCGCATGTCACGAAAAAAGGCAATACGGATCGGGCGACGATTACAGGCGAGCTCGGTCTGAATTGCGACCCTGGCGACACGCGGTGCCAGGAAACTGAAGCCAACCTGGTCGATGAGTTTGTTAATGAACGACGGCACGGCACCGCTACCGGAATCGGTGGCGACAATCGGCTGCGGGCCTTTCCCGGCGGACGCTTTAATGGCGCGCATGTTTCTTCCATAGGCGCGGAATACCGCCTGAATTTGTCCCATGATGCCACGCCCTTTGACTATTACATCTGGAAAGGCACCCACACCGGCATTCAATTCGCTTTCTTTGCCGAACTCGGCACCGTCGCCGAAACCACCAGGGATCTATGGAATGAAGCCCGGTTTGTGCATGGCACAGGCGTACGCCTGGTGACACAATCGGGCAGCGTTTACCGGGCGGATGTGGCATTCGGTGACGAAGGCGCTAACTTGAGTATGTGGTTCTTTTATCCGTGGAACTAGATTGGTAGTGCCACAATAAAAAACCGGGCAACGCAGCGTGCCCGGTTTTGTTTTCGCGCCAAGACAGCGGACTCCCGCCCGCGTGCTAGTAGCTAAAATCGATAGCCGACAAAAACGCCGCCCAGGGTCTCGTCCACCTGGTAGTGGGACGTAATTTCGCCGTTCCTGGCTACTTCTTTCGAATATCCCCAGCCCAGGCCGAAAACTACATCGATGATTTTCTGGTCGCGCAACAGAAATCCGTAGCCCACATTGCCGCCGACCGCCGACCAATATGCGTAGTCCGGATCCGAGGCAGGCGAGGACGCGGAATGGGAATAGGCATAGGCGGCATAGCTGAAAAACAGCGCGGGCCCCAGGTGAAAACCCTGCAGGCCGGTGTCATAGGGGTGCCAGTCCAGGGCCAGCATGGGATACAACTCCACGCTGCGTTGCCCGGCGGTGTCCCAGTTATAGTTAACCCCCATTTTCAGCATCAACACCTGATGCTCGGTGATAACACGCTGGTACATCACGTTCAGTGGCACAAACCTGGAATCCTCGCCGGCCAGACGACTGAGCGGGCTCATCGCCGGCAGCAACAAATCCACCGTCAGCGCTTCGGATGCCTCCTGCGCCAGCAGGGGTCGGGTGGCTATGGCGCATAAAAACACCGCCGTGGCGACAATATTCCTGTTTTTCATGGGTTTCCGGGGTTGGACCTCCACAACCATCTTATAAGCTTTAGTTTAGCAAGAAATCCCGTCCCACCATCGGACGTGCGCCTTTGCCAACGGCGCCGGTTCGACAACCCTGGCTTCCGTACTCGGATCGAATGCTTGCCAATTTTCTGGCACCTAGTGCAAACATGCCGGGAAAGTCGCACCCAATCGTTAACGTATGTTTTTCACCAACGAGCGACGCCAAAAAAATAAATGGCGAAAAAGCCCTCACCATTGACGATTTTTTTTCTCTCGATCAATTTCCCAAATCATACGTTACGCTCGGGCTGCAAGACCTTGCCGTTGTTAAACGCCGCAAGGGAGCTGTGCTATGCTAATCACGTTTTGAGTGCGCCATCATAAAAAAACAATGCTGGAGATCCTTGCCTGGGTGCTTGGTGCTAGACCAATGCCCATCGAAGTTGGCGCATGGCCTTATTCGTACACTCAGAACCAAACCCGGTTCACGATGCAAACGGATTGTTTTGAGACTATCCGAGTCCGGCGGCGGGTGGCCATACCCCTGGAAGGAGCCCTCTCTTTTATGTCATCGCAAAATCTGCAAGCATTTTTCAAGCTGTTATTTTGCGGCGGAATTGCCGCCATTGCCCTGGAAGGCTGCTTGCAGAATAGCGGCGGCAACTGCATTGACACCTCACCAGATGCGCTGGCTTCACGTTTCAATACCCGCTTGTCTGTCAATTACGACACTACCGGGCTTGTCTTGTCTTACATGCAAGAATACCTTACCCCGAAAAACGGCGTAACCTCCGCGTATTACGTCGATGCGGGCGACGACGGACAATGGCTCACCGACGACGATGTGATTTCCGAGTATTCGCGGCAAATAGCAGGCAAAAACGGCAACACCCTGAGCGTCGATTACAGCAGCGGCGACGACGGAATATGGCTGAACCAGGATGACCCAATACAGAGCTACAAGAGTTCGCAATACAATGACGGCGGTTCGACCGTAATCGATAAATTCTACGATGGCACGGGCCCCGACGGCACGCTGGACACCGCAGACGATATTGAAAGTCTGAGCTACTACGCCATATATCACAAAGGGGAAAATGGCGAATTGCTGGAGAAAACTCAATATGGCTACCCTGGCGCGGACGGCGTCTGGTTTACCGCGGACGACGTCTGGCAAGTTTCCGACAAGTATCAATACAACGCTGATGGAAGCACCGCGCGTCAACTGCTGCAGAATCAGTATACCTATGGCGGCTCTCGACCCACCGACAAAAACGAAAGCGCATTTCAGTATATTTATGACGTCAGCGGCACACTTGATACATTGATTTATTATCTTGGCTCGGGTAACGACGGTCTCTGGTTCACCGGGGACGAAGAAGTCTATTCCTACGAAAAATTCAAGACCCAGGCACATAAACGCACCACTACCCGCTGGACTTACGTCTACGACGGCGCCGGTACCGATAGTGTCTGGTTCACCGCGGACGACGCATTGTCCCAAGTACACGGCGTCGCCACACAAACCGATGCAGAAAATCGACCGATCAAGCGGACGTACTACGGTGCGCTGCAGCAACGCCCTTTCCCTGCACCCGAGCCTGCGCCGGCGCCCAGTGGCCTGGGTGGCATGGGTGGTGGTGGTGGCATGGGTGGTGGTGGTGGCGGCGGGGGGAGTGGCGACGGGATGGGTAGTGGGATGGGTAGCGTTAATGGAGGCGGGTCGACGGACGCAGCCGCCTCCGAAAATATCATTGACGGCTACCGCACATACGAGTACGCCGGTAAATGCACCACTGCTACGGTAATGAGATTCTACCTCAACCCTGGTGAAGACGGCACATGGTTCACCAACGATGACCCAATCGCATCAATCGATTCCACCGAGATTACAGCGGATTCCGCCAGTGTCGATATAAAACATCGCGTCGGCCCTGGCCTGGACGGCACATGGATGACCGACGACGACCAACTGTATCAGCGCACGCTTTATCGACGATAGTTACCGGACGAGACCCAGCTTTCTTGGTTTTTTGCAACCGGTAGTTGTATTGAATTGTTGCAGATCTTTGCACACGATCGCATGCAATTCAGACAGCATGATTTTCTTTACACGACCGGGGGAGACCATATGACTGAGAATAGCGAACAAACGCCTGTCGAGAACCTGTCGAAAGCCAGCACAACACCTTCTAAAAGAAGCAAGTTGACCACGAAAGGAACCGTGGCATGGATTATAGGCGGTGTGGCTGGCACCTATTATGGTGGAATGTTTCTGATACCTTTTTTTGCGATTGCCATAGTCGTATGGGTAACGCGCAAAATCGTTCATGATCCGAAGCGAATCTATTTCATACCTGCTTTTTCAGTTCTCCTTTATGTGGCGGTGACACAAACCGCTGTAACAATTGTTGTAGGCGATATTTCGGGCTATTTATGGGTTGATGGCGCTTTGATTTTTATAACCGGTATTGGGCTGATTGGATACATGCTCAAACCCTCATCCGTCTACTTATTACTGTTAGGAGTTGCACAGTCGCTTCGCATAGTCTTTGGGGGTCTGTGGGCTCTTGGTTCACTGATGCAAGAGTCAGGACTGATAGTAGTCGAAGCTGGTGGACACGAAGTGTCGGTAAAATCAATAACGTTTAATATTCTTGTTAACGCCGTAGGACTAATGTTTATCATACATGCTCATCAAAAACTCAAAAACCACCGCCCGGAGGTTGAAGGTCTCCAAGATCAGACCCCCATCACCACCTAGCAATTTTCATTTTTTAAAAAATATAGCGAATAGAGATTTGGCCCAGAGCCCCTTTGTTCAGCGTATTTTTTCTTACTTAGTTTACATACGACCGATGCGGTGGCGATATACGCACCTGAGACAGGCGAAGCGCTAGATCAACCACCGCCACCACTACCGCCCGGATTTTCATCTGTGAGCTCACGCCAACGGGGTGTACCACAGTACTTGCACCGGCTTTCCTCCCACTCCCGGCCGCCGCCCCGGTGTTCAACCGTGCCAGTGAGAATCAGCCCCCCTCTACGTTTGCATTCCGAACAGCGGCCGGCGTACATCTTCACCGCGACCAACGCGATAGTCGGAGCGATCAGTGGGAATAGCATTAGATACCACAGGTCACCGCTGTAGTCCGGCGATAACCTGGCATGGGCGGCCGCCGGGAACAATAGCCAAAAAGCGAAAGCCGTTGCGACTAAATTCACTCTATTTAAACAAGCACCCATACGAAATATCCTGCAGCAACGACTTCGAAAATCGTGTGCATTACCTGACGGAAAGTCGCCTTGAGTTCGCCCGCGCCCTGGCGGTACTTATTTCTTGCAGTCACCCAGCCGGCGCGCGTCGATACTTTGGTTCATGGTCATGGCGCCGTCCGGCGTTTCTATCTCGCTGATGATGGTGCCATGGTAGGCCGTGGACCCCTCATAGGTGATTTCGAAGTTACTCTTGACCTTCTGCGTGCCGGTGCACTGCACGGACCAGCGGGCGGTCTGGCCCGACAGGCTATGACTCAAGGTCTTGCACTGCTCTTTACCCTCGCTCTGACCCTGCTTGATCTTGTCCATCAGCGATTTCTCGGGATCGGCGGCCTGTTCCGGGGTCAGGCAATACGTGGTGCTGATGGGCGGCATTTCCGGCAAGCCTGGCATCTGCACCTGAATCGAGGCTTGCCAGTTTCCGGGCTGCAGACTGGGCGCGGCGGCTAGGGTTGGGGATGCGCAAAGCGTCAGCGCCAACGCGCTTAAGAATAGACGGAGCATGGACATGGTGGGTTCTCCCTGAATCGATCATTTCATGGACGTAGGATGCCTGCAAGCTTTCGATATCCGGTAGTTTAGCAAAAAAGTGACCGGCCATCACAAAAAGCACGGCCCGCGGGGTGGCGGCAAGCCGGCCTGTTGAGCGAGACAACGCCGAGAGCAATACTCAGGACTTAGTGCCCTGCACAGGCAACAAGCCCGCGGTAGAACGCAGAAACAACATCAGAAAATTATCCGACGCAACCAGCCGCGACCATCAACAGCGGGATGCTCCGCCGCCGCTGTAGAGAAGGCATTCGGGGCGCAGGGTGCGCACCTTCAGTATCCTCTGAAAGTGCGACCCAAGCCCCAGCAGTCTCGCCGCTACTGACCAACATTCGCGCTGCAATCTGCGGTGACGCCGGATACGGTGCCCACGTCCCAGCCAGTGGTGACCGAAACATCACAGCCCTGACCTCCGCTGACGCTGGAAGTAGCCCCACTGGCGGTGTTTCCACTACCNNACGCCACTGACGCTGGAAGAAGCGTTGCTGGCGGTATTGTTGTAGCCACCGCTTACGCTGGCACCCTCACCGCTGGCGAGGTTGTAAGCTCCCCCACTCACGCTGGACTGAATATTTCTGGCGGTATTGTAGGAACCGCCGCTCACGCTGGCCAAGAGGCCACTCGCCTCATTATTGGATCCGCCGCTGACACTGGCACGTTGACCACTGGCGGTATTGCCCTCGCCGCCGACCACACTGGTGTTGCTGTCGCTTGCGCTGTTACCAAAACCACCGCTCACGCTGGCATACTGACCGCTGGCGGCATTATAGCTGCCACCGAATACACTAGCGTAATTCCAGTTACTGAAGTTACGGTAACCAGCCACAATGCCGCCGTAGTTTGCATAATTGTTCTCGGACCCGAGCACCAGATAGTGCGATCCGGTTTTCATGCCTGTGGTGGACGGCAAGCCACCTCCATTGTCGAAGCAGGTTGCCGCTGTCACCTGGACCGCACCGTTCATACCTATCGGGCAACGGCTCGTTCCTGAGATATCGGCCTCGTCATAGCCTATAATCAGATTGCCTGTGCCATTGATGGTATTGGTCGCGCCGGCGCCGTTCACCACCTGCACATTGACGCCGGAAAAGCGCACCGTAGGCTGGCCGTTGACCGTGAGCGTCGAAACGCTGGCAAGCTTGTCGGACAATGCTATGTTGCTGGCCTGAAGACTAGCGTTGCTGTCCTGCAGGGCCGTATTGCTGGCCTGCAAGGCAGTAATATCAGATTGCGCGGTGGTCAGCGCTGTTTGTAAATTTGTGACCGTACTCTGCAAAGTGGCGATATTCGTTTCCGCCGTGGTGAGCGCCGTCACCAGTGCCTGGAAATTGGCATTCACATCTTCCGCCACGGCCGGCGAACCGGAGGTGAAGGCATTGGGCACAGTGGCAGGCATGGCAACCATGCAGCTGGAAGCGATGATCGCACCGGCGATCCACTGGCTGCGGCGAACTGTGAACGGACGGTCATCCGCCCACCGGCCCTCAGCCAGGGATGGATGTGTGGTCTTTGATGCTTTGTTCATGACGGTTTCCCTTTCGGATTGGAAATGAAATTCGTTGCTGCGCTCTACTGCCAGTTACACTGGCTCCAGTTGCTGCCACCCCAGACACAGGCGCTGTTACTCGTAATGGGTGCCTCACCGCTTCCGCTTCCTCCCCCGCCGCAACCGGCGAGCGCCAGCAGCACAATGCCCGCCACTATCGTGAATTTGATTTGTTTCATGTTTACTCCTTGACCATTGCCAGCCTCGACGCACCCATAAACAACGACCGGCTTTTCGCTGGCACATGTACAGGTTGGTGCATCGAATCACTGGCGGACGCATCGACACCGCCAACCCTAGCAACGCGGGTCTCCATAGTTATGGCGGAAAAACGATCTTTTGCCGATTTCTCTCCAGCCCTTAGCCTGATATCTATAACCAATTGTTTTGTTTATATATTTTTTCACCTGGCGACCCGGGCTGACCGGGCAGGGATTCTTGTTGCGGAAACGAACCAGCATCAGCTTTTTCTTAACCGCGACCCTCCTGGCAGCGACAACACTCCCTGCGAGTACGCCGATTTTGATGAAATGAGTTATATTGATATACGGTAATCGCGTTTAAGGATCCGTGTTTCGCATGAACAAAGACGATAAGCGAAGATTAGAGCGATAGGCGCTGAACTTGCCCACCCGTTCAAAATCCAGCGCATGGCCGGGTAAATTCAGCCAGCACCCTTAGTACCTTCCTCATTCACGCAAATTGGGAAGGGGGTGTATTCGGAATTTTTCTGGCGGTGTATTGCAACCTGAAAATGCCGCTTTTCCGCGAACTGACCGCCTCGACTTCGGGACGCAAGGTCAAAATATCAATGGGTTGTGTTGGCCTGGCCCGCGCCCTGCTTTACAGCGTCATCGATGGCCTGAATCAGCTCTTCCATCACCACCGGTTTGACGAGATAGCGCACGAAGCCGGCTTGCAGTCCGCGCTCGATGTCTATGGGCATGGCATCCGCGGACAGGGCGATGACGGGAATATCCCGGGTGGCGGGGTCCGCTTTCAGGGCGGCAAATACGGAGTAGCCGTCCATCCCCGGCAGGTGGATATCGAGCAGAATTGCCTGCGGCAGGTAACGTCTGGCCAGTTCGACGCCGTACTCCCCATTGGTGGCGTTAAGCAGTCGCAGGTGCGGATTGTAACGGAACATCGCGTCCACCAGGCGCAAATTGGATGCATTGTCCTCGATATAGAGCACTTGCGTGGTGGGACCGCCAGGCAACTGCGGCCCACGTGGATCCGCAGCCCGCACGGTGTAACCCGGCGCCTGGGGCAACTCCACCCAGAACGAGGAGCCCACGCCGGTCTGGCTGTCCACCCCCAGCTTTCCACCCATCAGCTCTGCCAATTGTCGGGACAAGGTCAGTCCGATACCGGTGCCTTCGATAGGCCCATACTCCGCCCCCAGGCGTTCAAACGGATTGAATAACCTGCCGAGTTTCTCCTTGGATATCCCCGGTCCATTGTCCGTGACAACGATACGCGCGCTGGAATCACCGATGGTCTCACTGGTAATGTGAATCCGGCCGCCTGTTACATTGTACTTCGCCGCGTTGGAAAACAGATTGAGCATGATTTGCTTCAGGCGCGTGGTATCGGCGAGCACCAATAGATTCTCCGCGCATTGATTGATCAGAGTCAGATCTTTCTGATCAAGAATAGACTGCACGATCTGTACGGCGTCATTGACCACTTGATTTGCATTCACCGGTTCCAGAACGATCACCAGCTTGCCGGCCTCGATGCGCGACAGATCGAGCAATTCGTTAATCAGTTCGAGCAGGTGCGATCCGGCATTGAAGATTTCATCTACATGCTCCAGCTGGTCAATAGTCAATTTTTCGCAGGCCAATACCTGGGAAAAACCCAGTATTGCGTTCATCGGCGTGCGCAGTTCGTGGCTCATGCGTGACAGGAATTCACTTTTAGCCCGGTTGGCCGTTTCGGCCTCGTTTTTCGCCGCCTCCAGATCCAGGGTCCGCTCTCTTACCAGTACCTCAAGATTCTCGCGATGTTGGATCAACTCCTGCTCCGCCAACTTGCGGCGGGTGATATCGGATATCGATCCGACCATGCGAATAACCTTGCCTTTGTCGTCACGCACCGCCTCGCCGCGCGATAACACCCAGCGGTAGCTTCCGTCCTTGTGTGACATGCGCAGTTCGATGTTGAATGGTTCATTATGCTGAAAATGGGCGGCGACGGCGGCATTGACGCTCGCCCGGTCATCCGGGTGAACGAGATTGAAAAATGTAGATTCGACATTTTCCAACTCGTCATCTCGGTATCCAAGGATGGCTTTCCAGCGAGGCGACAAATAGTCTTCATGGGTTGCCGGATTCCAATCCCAGATGCCGTCGTTGGTGGCGTCAATAACCATGCGCAGACGCTCCACGCCGGCGCGGATGCGCTCTTCACTGGCGACCAGCGCGGTGATATCGCGATACACACCCATCCACACCTCACCGTAGGCCGGATGAGTGAACAGCGACATCATGGCATGACACCAGAGTATCCCGCCATCCTTGCGCCGACTTCTGGTATTGCCTTCCCACTTTCCGCTGTGATCGAGTATGGCGGCAAGTTGTGACGATGTTTTTCCTTCGTCCCCATTGTGCTGCACATCCAGTGTCGAAATATTCAAACCCAGCATTTCATTGTCGGCATAGCCAAACATCCGTTCAGCCCCGCCGTTGACATAGACAATTTCTCCCGTTTTTAAGTCAACCAGAATCACCGCTTCCGACATCTGTTCGAGCATGCGCGCCTGCAGGCGAATATCCCCTTCCAGATTCGAGCGATTGATTATACGCTGGTGGCTGTAACGTTCCGGCATAACCGATGGAATGGCGCCGAATTTCTCTGTGATATGGAATACTCCCGCCGCATCGCAACACGACAAATAGGTATTGACCGTGGCATGCTGCGTCACCGGATCCATCTTGACCACGCCTTGCGGACCGGTAACTGAAATAGTGGCAAGCTCATCCACCAGCGCCTCGGCCTCGAGACTGCCGGCTGCATTGGCCGCTTGCGCGAATGCTTTGACGCAGAGGTAGGCGCCTTCACCGAAATTGGTCAGAATACCGTTGCCCTTTGGCCAGATACCAGTTACCCCAGGCATTTTGTCCAGGCGCTGCAGGTAGTCGCGGTTTTCCTTGCTATCGACCGTCATGAAATAACTGTTGCTCGAGTAGAAACCCTCGCGCACCTTTGCCGGCAACTTGCTCGCCATCAGCTCATCGTAGTGACCCATCACCACCGCCATGCGTTGCTTCAAGCCGCGCTCGGTGAACTGGGTGAGCAGATTGACCTGATCGACCCCGGCGAAATACGGCACAAACACCTGAGGCGCGGCCGTGGCCACGTGCTCCAGGAGCCGTCCCAATGCTGCTTCATCCACGCCGATCGGACAATATTCCTCGCCGGCGATTTCCCCGCCTGCAAGCAGCAATGCGCGCTTGGCGGCATCGATGGAACCTCGTGGCCACTCGTAGTTATTCCCGGCAAAGAACATGCGTGGCCCGAACTTTTGCCGCATATAGGGAATCATGCGATCGATTTGCTGATTCGGCAGGGCCGCGAAATGGAAAAAATAGCGACTTTGAATGCTGCCTTCATAGAAGGAAAAGTTCAAATAGGGAATCTTGCAGGGTTCCGCAACGTTGTAGGCTACCGCGATTCGGGAATTTGATAACAGATTGCCGATGATGGCCGTGCAGCCGCGGTCTACGAGTTTACGCGCGGCCTGGACCGCGCTCTCCGGCAAACTGCCGTCGTCCTCGATCTCCAAGTGCAAGGGCCGGCCCAGCACGCCGCCCGCCGCATTGACTTCATCGCAGGCGATACGGCCGGCGCGGGATATTTCACTGCCGTAGATGCCTACCAGACCGGTAAGCGGCGGCATCAAACCGAGTTTTACGGGAACACTGGTTTTACTCCTGATTTTTTCGCCCATGTTCTTTACCCGGTCGCGACAACGTATCCTCTATCCCAAAGGCGAGGCAATAAACGTCGTTACGCTTGCCATTGGCCTCCTGAATTATATCGGCGCACCGGGTAGCAACAGAAGTATTTCTTTGGCGTCACAAACACGCCAAAACAATATGCTGACGTAATAGATGGTAAATGTTCGCGACGGATTGTGTCTAAATGTTAATAGCTCGCGCTCGCCTGCCACGACAGTCTACGGGGTCGAACCTTCCGCGCTGGCGCGAGCCCGCGGGCAGGCCGGACATAACTCAATTGCACGCCGACATTTTCGTTCGAATGATTCATTTAAGAAACCGCAAATAGGCCGAGTCGGGGCAATTTCTTATTAAATAGTATCGTTTAATCAGCAGGTTGCGATGCCACCCCAATAAAAAAGCCGGACCAGGTCCGGCTTTCTCACAGGCGTTTTTTTACTGTCAGGGCACAACCGTAATAATCACCTGATCCGACCCCATCGCGCCGTGCGTATCCGTGACCGTCAGCTCGAAAACCAGAACGGTTTGACCACTGCGCACCCGCGGTGCGGTGAATGACGGGGTGGCGCTACTGGCGTTCTGCAAACTCACGCTTTTCCCGGAAACCTGGCGCCACTGAAAAGTCAGCGTGTCGCCGGCATCGGGATCGCTGGACGTCGTACCATCCAAGGTAACCTTGCTGCGGGATTTCACCGTAGTATCGCCACCGGCATTAGCCGTCGGCGCCGTATTCGTCGTCGGGTCCGGTCCGGGGGGCGTGCCGTTGCCACCGGTATCGAAGAGGCTGATGAAGGCGTCGGTATCGTAGATCGTGCCGGTGGCACCACCCGCGTAGCTGCGATCAAAGGCGCCGGGCGTCGTCGGAAAATCACTGGAATTGGTCGACCCCGCCACGTACAGCCGGTCAGCGCCCTGCAACGCGATATCCTCGGGCGTGTCTTTATTCGTGCCGCCCAGGTAGCTGCCGTACAGCAGGGTATCCAGATTCGGGGAAAGTTTGGCGACAAACGCGTCCACCACCGTACCAGAAAAAGTTCTGTCATAGCCATTGCCGCTGGTGGGCATATCGACCGACGCCGTCGTTCCAGCCACATAGACGTTGGCATCGGCATCGAGTGCCACGCGGGAAATCTTGTCCGCACTGCTGCCACCGAAATAGGTCAAGGCGGTAATGGATTGGAGGTCCGCGCTGTATTTCACGATGAAACCATCGGGCTGCGGCAGATACAGCGTGGCACTGGCATTGTCGCAGTTGCCGTCGGAGCCGCAGGTCCTATCAAACGCAGTCTGGCTGACCGGCATGTCGTTCAAATAGGTTTGGCCGACGGCGACAACATCATTACCTGAAACTGCAACATCCTTGAAATAGACGCGCGAGCTTCCGGAAGTGGAGGTGAAACTCGTCCAACCCAGCAGCGCCGACAAATCCGCGTTATAGCGCGCGAGAAAGCCGCTAATGGAGCTTTCTTCCCCATCGGACAGATACACCGTCCCGTCCTGGCCAATCGCCAGTCCCGTGACCTGATCACCGCCGGCAAAGGTCAGCGTGTACAAGGTGGTCAAATCACCAGACAACTTGCCTATATAGTCGTCATAACCGCGCAGGCCATAACCGCCGACAACCGGGCAGCAGGTGGTAAACAAAGCGTTGTCGGTGATGGGAAAGCCCGGGTTGTTGGTACGCCCCGCGAAGTAGATGGCGCCGTTGCCCAAGGCGAGTTGCAGCGGATAATCGCCGGGAGTCACCACGGCGGACGTCAGCAGCGTCGACAGATCGGCACTGAAACGGGCGATGAAGCCACCGCCGACCGGTTCGCTGCCGGAATAGTTGTAAGCGCCTGGCGTCACCGGAAAACCATAGCCGGCCTGGCCGGTGGCGACAATGCTGCCATCCGCATCCCTGGCAATGGCGGTCACCCGGTCGAAATATTCGGTGCCTATATAGGTGGAGCTCAACACCGTGCCCAGATCACTGCTGATGCGCGCGATAAAACCGTCGGGCTGGCCACTGGCGTTGGCGCTGTCGTCATAACCCAACACGATGGGGAAATCGGTGGATTGGGTAACACCGCCGACATAAATGGAATCACCGGCATCGACGACGGAGTTGACAATGTCCTGGTCGTATTGAAAATTTGTCGGCGAATTGGCATTAGTCCCGCCGAGGAAAGTAGAGGCCAGCAACGGATCGATAATCAATTCCCGCCGGGTATCGTAGGCGCCGACCTGAAATCCATAGTGGCTGCCTTGCAGTTCATAGGCCACCCGCACCGGCTCTTTATTCCCCTCCTTCATTTGATAAGCGACGGGGGCGGTAAAGTACACTGCACCCTGCCCGGTCTGCAACTGCAGGCGCCCGTCGGAGGCAACTGCCATGCTATCGACTCCGCTTATCTTCACCTTGATCCCCGCAGGGTCCGCGCCGGGGGCCACATGAAACAGTTTTTCGACGTTGTTGGCATGCGCCTTTAGCTTGATGCTGATTCCTGGCGCCACCTGGCCCAGCTGCAGATCATTCGCCGCCGGCACCTGGTAGCGCCATTGCTCCGCCTTGCCTTTGAAAATATTCACCTGCGTAGGCGCTGTCGTTTCAGCCCTGGGCTCCAGTTTACCCGTGCCAAGGAAATTTTCCTCGAAGGCCCAGCGACCGCCCTGAGTCGGATTCACTACCGGCAGCGAGTAGACCAGACCGCCTTGTTTACTCACGAATACCGTGCCGGCAAGTGTCCTGGCGTAATACGCCACCCGGGAATCCTGCTGCCCTACATTCTGGATAAATGGAACAGACAGCGCCGCGATGTTATTGCGCAACAGCTGCTCTGAAGATGTACTGACGTTATGTGCTGAACATAGCGTACTGGAAAGCGTTAGTACCATTCCGCTGGTCAGCATGTGTCGCATCTGAATCATATGACCTCCCCCATCGTGATTAGCTGAAAATTTCCACGACTACGATGGCGCAGAGACTTAACAGAAGAGTAACGAAATTATCACTATTTCATCACAACGGGCGAATCGCCTATTTCTTGATCGATGCAGATGACGAAGAGCGGTCTTTCCGGTCCGGTCGCAATGACCCCGGCCGCTTGGCAAAACCCTGATTCAATATGTTTTTTTCGTATTTGTTGTATCTGTCTACCTAGCCAGAGTCTCTGGATTACTTACGTAGTGGACGTGATGGGAGTGCCGGGCCTGGCATGGTAGGTTTGATCAGCGATTGGGCAGGAGTATAGAATTTATATCTAAGGGGGACATATATGGCAAATCAACTGGGGACGCGAACGGGTTGCGTGCTGTTTGGCGGGTGTTTGATCTTGACAGGCTGCGGCTCGCCCGAAGACCCTTCATTTAAGGAAAAAAGCAGTTCAAGGAATTTTTCTTACCATGGCAATAATTCACCGGCCAGAATCGACCGGTCAAACGCCAATATTCTGTTCGCCGATCTGTTTTTATTCCCCGACACGCCTATCGCCGCCAGCGACAACCTGGGCGATGCAGCGGTGACGCGCGACGCCAGACTGCTCGGCGGGTTGTTTCACGAAATTTCGGCAAATGTGTTTGTCACTCTACGACAAACTAAGCCACTCAGCGCAAGCGGGCAAGCCGCTTCTTCTATTACGGCCGCAACGGCGGAAATATATTCATGCGAATCCGGCGGCAGTGTGACCGTGACCGATAAACTCCGTAACGACGGTACGGGTGAAATCATTTTTTACTATAAGAACTGCAAATACGCAGGTACGATCTCCAATGGACGGGTGACAGTAAATGCCTTGGTCTACGACATGACGCGCGACGAAATCATGGAAGGAGACATGGTTTATGACAAATTCACTTTCAACGACGGCTATGTTACCTGGCGCTTTGATGGATCCATTTATCGCAATGCATTCGTAGGACAGCGATCAGAACAACTGATCGTTGACATGGTGTTTGGCCATAGTGTGCTGGCACAGACTTTCAGGTGGCAAAATGTGGAACTTACAACATTGTTCGACGAAGCATATTTTGCATCCGGCTACAGCACATGGATTACCGGAACGGTCTCTGATCCCGACTTTGGCACCTTTGAAATTTACACGGAACAACCCCTGACCTATGCGAACATGACTGATGTGTATCCACAAATCGGCGGCTTGATACGCATCGAGGGAAAAGATACTTCCAATGCGCAGCTTTCCATCCCCTACGCCTTCAAGGCACGCATAGATATCGACAGCGACGGTAACGGCGAAAGCGAAGACACCCTGATTTACCCGTTGACGGATCTGCGCGGCGCAGCCGAGACGAACTAAGCTGCCAGGGCGCCTGGTCTCTTGCCGCCACTATGGTGGCAGGTTTACCAGGCCCGGCCGGTGACCTGCGAATGACCAGTCATCGGGGGCAAAAGCCATTGTCCGCGCTGGTCCTTAGCCTCGTCTTGATCTCCAGTTATCACTGCGCATGGTGTTCCAGTGCATAGCGCATCAGACCCGCAGCGGATTGGATGCCAAGCTTATTGCGCAGATTTTGCCGGTGGGTTTCCACCGTCCTGATGGAAATCTGCAGATGACTCGCAATTTCCTTATTGCACATACCTTTGGCGATCAATTTGATAACGTCGATCTCGCGCGCGGTCAACGCGGAAGTCGTATCACTATTGACCGCTGCGTCCTGCGCCGGAAACAATACCTGACTGGCGACGCCGGCGCTGAAATAGAAGCCATTTTCGTGCACCGTGACGATGGCGCGCAATAGTTCATTTGCAGACACGTCCTTAAGCACAAAACCAGACGCCCCGGCGCGCATCAGATCCAGGATGTATTCCGGCTCGTCGTACATGCTCAACCCCAGCACTCGTATGTGCGGCCAGGAGGCTTTGATCTGTCGCGTCGCCGCGGGACCATCCATTATCGGCATGGCGATATCCATGAGCACGACATCAGGTTGCAGTGTTTCGACTTTCTCCTGCGCCTCCGCGCCATCCTGTGCCTGCCCGACGACATCGATACCTCCGCACTCCTGGACAATGGCGGAAATACCGTCGCGCAGCAACAGATGATCATCGGCTATCAGCAAACGTATGGTGTTCATGGCTGCCCCCTCGCAATCGTCGTGGCGCAGGGCAACATGGCGCATACCCGTGTACCCCGTCCTCTGCCGCTCTCCAGACTGTACTGCCCACCCATCAGTTCGACACGCTCACGCATGTTTGTCAAACCAATACCCGGGGAATTTTCCGTAATCCTGGTATTGACCGGAATACCGCGGCCATCATCCTGTAAAACGAGTTTCACCCATTCTTTAGTTCTCTCCAGGTGAAGAACGACGGTCCCCGCATGGGCGTGACGCTCAATATTCATGAGCGCTTCCTGCAGCACGCGGTACAAGGTCACCTCGACCGCATCGGGAAGTCTGTCCGCTGCCCTCAGGTCCAGGTATCGTTCCACCTTTATTCCGGTACGTTCCTCAAACTGATCCAGCAGGTTCAGCAGCGCGGCATCCAGCCCCATTTTGTCCAGCAGCACCGGGCGCAAAGCGTGGGATATTCTCCGCACCTCCTTGATCGCGTCCCCCAGTATGTTCAACCCGGCCTCCAGGTTGTGCACGACGGTTTCGCCCTTCGATCCTTTGCTGACCTGCCCCGCCGCCAGCTCTACGCGAAACTTGACGGCCACCATCAGCTGGTTGATGCCGTCATGCAGCTCCCGCGCGAAATGCCGGCGCTCCTGCAACTGCAGCTTGACGAAATTACGCGCCTGGCCGCGCAAACGCTTATCCGCCAACCGGCTTTCATGCAGATTACTGAACACCATGAGCAACACAATCAGCAGCAGAGTCGCCACTACGATGAACAAAATCACGAATATATTGGCACGGATATTGGCATCTACCTGGCCGCGGATGATATCTTCCTGCGCGGCGATATCATCCAGATACAAGCCGCTGCCCAGCATCCAGTGCCAGCGGGGAATGGGCACCACGTAGGCTATTTTTAATTCGTCGGAGCCCGTAGAGGGTTTGTTCCAGTAATACTGGTGGTAACCACCGCCGGTCACTGCCAATTCCAGCAGGGCTCGAATCACCAAATCACCCTGGCGATCCGTAATATCGTAAAGATTCTGCCCTACCAGCTCGGACTGAATGGGGTGAACGAGATTTGTACCCTGTTGGTCGTAGACAAAATAATAACCGTCTTTGCCGTAGCTCAGCCCGTTGAGTATGCGTTTGACTTCACGCTGGGCCTCTTCATCCGTAAGATCGCTGTTACCCACCACCGGCGCGATGGCAGCCAGCGCCAGATCCAGGTAGTCCTTGAGGGTGTCCTGCCTTACCTGATGCAGTTTCTCGCTGAATAATCGAATCTGCTCATCAGATAGAGAGCGCATTTCCTTGAAACTGATCCAGGCCACGACCGTTGTCACCATGAGAAATGGCAACAGTGCCAGCATCGACACCCGGAATTTAAACGATGTAAAACGATTATCGAATGATTCAGCTCGCATAGTTGTTTGCATAGTTCCCCCTTCATCAAAAGAGGTCACTGCTTCATTGCAATAATAACCGAACCACTGTCTTTGTAGACAACTCTTTTTTATGGTGTCAATAACATCCGCTGATTTTCCGGCCTATTGGCCAATAAATCCCGGCAAATCCGCTTTGTGGTGACAGAACGTCGACGTTTCCCCCATGATTTACTGGAGATAAACTCACGGCACCCACGCCGCGGTATTGTGACAAGCATCGCAGCCGACGTCATCGCTGGTCACCGGATGAGATGGTGATTTGCCAGTGGCGCTGACGCCATCATGACAGGAGGCGCAGGCGCCCACCACTTCACCGTGGTCCACCGATACCACCAACCAGCTCAGGAACGACTGATGGCAGGCCTCGCAGCGCGAGGAGGTGGGAAGATGGGGAATCGGCATACCAACGGCAGCTCCCAGATCATGACAGGATACGCAATTTGTCACTACTCCAACATGCGTAAACCTGGCCGGCAACCAGGCGCTGACCGTATGACAAGCGTCACACTCGTCGTTGGAGGGAATATGAGTGGCGGATTTTCCCAGGAAATTTACCCCATTGTGACAGGACGCGCATGAACCGGCGGCTATCTGACTATGGTCAACCAGTGCGGGCACCCAATGTTGAAATGAGTGACAACCCGCACAATCATCGCCGGAAGAGACATGCCCGGCGGATTTACCTTGAGCGCTTCTGCCGTCGTGACAAGACACGCATGCGCCAACAACTTCACCATGATCCATTGTAATAGCCGGCCTCCAGGACTGGGTGGAGTGGCAGGATTCGCATTTGTCGCTGGTAACAATATGCCTTGCGGATTTCCCCGTAGCCAGCTGGCCGTCATGACAGTCCACACAGACGCCAACCATCTGCGCATGGTCAAAAGGAACCAGGCTTCCCGTGCCGTCACCCAGCCCATGACATTGATTGCAATCCGTGCTGTCCATCTGCGGCGGCAGTTGCGCCAGATACACGGAGATCGCCTGCACCTGGCGTTCGCTAAAGTAATAGTCCTGTAGGAACTGCATTTGCGGAACCTCGCCGATGGCGGCGTAGATATCATTGACGGCACGACCATGGATATCTACCGTTTTTTCCATCGTGCTGCCGCCCCGGGCACCAACGGCCGCACCGACTATATGACACTCCGCGCAGTAATTCTCGAACAGGGCTTGTCCATTCACCTGACCGTCGCCCGAGTGCTGCTGCGCCCCACACCCCGCCAGGCAAAGCACTGTTGTCAACACCTTGGCGACACGAAACGCGTCCCGCAGCCTTGCGTGAACTCGACCCGCGGCATCGCCGATTCCACCAGCGGGGAGGTTTGCCGCTTCATGGTGCGCCATAAACTTCCCGCCCCTTACAACCAGTCCGCCAGCATGATACCCACCCCGATACGCTGACGGCGGATGTTGTAGTCGATCAGCGTTTCGCCGTAGCCATTGAAATACTGGATGTAGGTGCGCAGTTTTTTCGAGTGTTCCAGCGGATAGGACCAGTCCACCTGCACCGCCCCGCGGTTCTTCGGGTGGAAGTTATTGCGCAGCAGCAAGCCGATATTGTTGTCCTCGCCGGCATATAGCAGGCGCAGCTCACCGTGGCCGTAATATTCCTGGATATCGGGATTGTCGTCGCCCTTGGTATCGGTTGCCGATGTCTTCGCCGGCTCGCTCCAGCGTTTCCACACATTCAGGTCGACATAGAAGCGACCGGATTCGGCGACCATCTCGACATAGCTGCGGTTCCAGCTGCGCGACTCCGGCAGGGAGCGGCCATTGGACTGGTGCTTCCACAGGCCCAGATTGATCAGGCGCAAGTTCCAGCCAGCCAAACTCCAGCGCGGAAAGGTATAAATCATCAGTTCCGGCTCGTAATTAGTTTCGCGAAATGGCGCGGATTCGCTTTTGTTGAACAATTGCCATTGCGACAACTGGCTGTAACCGAAATAGAGCCGCCAGTCGGACTTTACCTTGCGCGGCCAGATGGGCGATTTGAAACTGATCTGGAACTTGATCTCCTGATCCTGGTATATCGAGTCGCCATCGTCCAGGCCATTGACGTACGACACCAGAAAATAACTGGGTTTGTACGGCGCCAGAGCAAAGGGCGTGTCGCGCAGATTGCGCTCCAGGCACATGCGCCTGTCGAACGGTCCGTTATCCTTGCAGGCCTCGACGATCATGCTGATTTCATCTTCTTCGCCTGTCGGCGCCTGGTCCGCGGCCAAGACCTGGCCGACCTGCAGCAACAGCGCGCCCAGTCCGAAATAACGCGCCAAACGACTTGCCTTCCCCCCCTGCATACCTACATCCTCCCTATTCAACCTGGCAAGCGTTATCGCCGGTTTTCTTGCGCACACCGGAAACATCCGTTGCTTTAGGGTACTATAACCCTGTTGCCGGAGATACTACCCTGCTTTTGCCGTGAATTCACCGACCGGTGACAGACCTGCTCATTGGCGGCAGCGGGTCTGCTGCCCCGAATATTCTGCTGAAAATTTCGGCAAGCGCTGAGCAAAACCAAGAACGAGAGTCGGAAAATACGGCGGTGCCATAATCAGTCCGACTAAAAAAAAAAGCCTGTTACCCGCGGCGGGTAACAGGCTTGTCTCAGCGACGGGAAGTTACCTCAGTTAACCCGGGTAGACACTTTCGCCTGGTTGTTGCTGGTGTTGTTATCCATCGTGGCGCTCTGGACGTTGACGGTGGTGGTGAAGGTACCGCGCTTAGTGGGCTGCACAACGGCGGTCATGGTGGCAACCCCCTGATAGGGCATGTCACCCAGCGAGCAATAGACCAGCGTTGTCAGGCTGAAACCAACGAAATACGGCGTGCTGTCGCAGGTTCCCTGGCTGCCTGTGACGGCAACCAGCGTCATGGATGCCGGCAGGATACTGTAGGCAAACACCGACTGCGCGGCGTCCGGGCCCTGATTCACCACCTTGAAGTTATAGCTCACGGTGGCCAGGCGTTTGACCGTCGTCGCGCTTGCGCCTGCGCTCACTGCGACATCCGCCACCGGTGGCGGCGCATTGACAACGAGACTGTTGCTGGCGGTGTTGTTCGCGGGGTTGGCATCGCTCTCGATGCTGCTGACGCTGACACTGCTATCGAGGGTACCGCTGCTGGCGGGTAACACGCTGATCGTAACGGTGGCGGACGCGCCGCTGGCCAGATCTCCCAGGGCACAGGACACCACGGCCGAACCACTGCACGATCCCTGACTTGCCGCCACCGAGATCAGGCTGACCGTTGCCGGCAGATTTTCATTGAGAATGACGCTGCTGGCGGTTTGCGAACCGGTGTTGTAAACGGTCGCGGTATAAGTGAGCGGCTGATTCTGGGTGGCGGGATCCGGCGCGGCAACCAGACTTGCGATCAAATCCACGCCGTCGATTTTCGCCAGCCGGATCGTGCCCTCAAGATGGAACTTGAAGTTGTGATCGTAGATGCCATCCAGGTAGTCAGGAAAGATGCGTGTGTATTCTAATATATAGTGGTCACCATCGATGCCAGGCGCACCGGCGGGCGTGAGCTCCCAACGGGTGACTCCGGGGCAATACAGGCTGGGGAATTTAGTGCATTGACTGGATGCCGTTCCCAGGGCGGCGCCGCGACCAGGACTGCCCGCCAGATTCCAGGTACCCAGCATCGTCTTGCCTGCACATGCGCTGGAGCTGTTACAGGGATGGTCGTCAAAAATATTAGCGGTGGCATCGGATACCGGGTCGTAGGCATAGGGCGTAGTGTACACGGAGCCGGGCGCGTATTTACCCGCGATATTGGTAAAACCGGCGAGTTCACCCGCGTCGGGGCTGATCCCGGCCGCCTGGTTGCGGCCGATAACCATACCGCCATCCGCGCCTGGCTGCATCGTGAAATAACTGGCGGGAGCGATGATGCCGCTGATGGTGAAAGTGAAACACGAGCCGCTGACACAGGCCCCCGTACTGGCATCGGCAATCCCGGGATCAATGGTCAACACCGTGCCCTGGGGCAGCGGTGCCGCCTGTGTGGGCAGGGTAAGGCATGAAAATACCAAAAGTATGCTCGGTAAACATAGGTTTTGCATGAAACGCACGGCGAGTCCCTCCTGATTTGTGGTGAATAACTCGCAAAAAAATTCGCGGTGGAATTGCCACCGCGAATTCTGGCGAGCTCAGAAGCGTCAACACCGGTGCTGGCAGTCTATTCCCGCGCACCGAAAATATTTTTTGATCGCCAGCCTTCCTTCTCCCTAGGCAGGGAGATTCACAGGTTGATAAGGCGCGGCGGGCTCTCCCGGTTCGGAGACCACCGCCTCACATTGCATACGTTGACCTATGGATTCGTCCTGCGGAATCTCCGCGGGAAATTTTCGCTTCCCCAGCTTGATCCCCTTGACGTTCCAGGGTGAATGGGTCCAGGGTTTATGGGCGACACCGCGCACATCCGGACGGATTCCCACCCCCTGGTCTCGGTCCAGATCGACGCCCACTTCCGCCAATCGATCGAGCATCCAATGCAAGGCAAGATCCGACAAACCGCTCTGATTTTCCGCCACCGGATAGCCACCACCGACGTCGGCGTGCGCCCCGGGAAACAAGCGCTGATTCACATTGGGCGCGGGACGCCACAGGCTGGGAGTGAAGTCCTGGCGCTGCTCGTCGAGGGCGAGAGCCTGAAAACCATGCCGCACGCGTTCACTGAGCACATTATTGGCAAACTTGAATTTGTCGGTGCGCCGACCACCCTTGCCGTAGTCCGGAATGCCCAATGCGCCTACGGTATCCCAAACCGCCACCGAGGCGATGGTTTCAACTTTGATTTTGTCGCTGTCACGCAGATGCCGGAAGGACAGCAGCTCCTGCAGTTTCGGAACGATATCCAGAACATCCTCGACAGTAAATCTTGTATCGCACTTTTTCTTATAGTCCATCCACACTTGCATGCCCAGTCGATATGCCTGTTGCCTGTCTGCCGCCGCTTCCTTGCTCAACAGGCCTTGCGACAGGATCATGCCGGCCAGGGCGCGGGCGGTATATGCGCCGCGACTGAAGCCGACGATGTGGATGTCTGCATTGCTTTCATAGTTTCTGGAAATGAAGGTATAGCCGCGGACGATACGCGCCACCAGGCCAGCGCCAAAAGCCCCTCCCAGAACGCTCATGATGGGATTGCCTGAATCGCCGACGCCGTGTATGTATTTTGCCACCTGCACCCTGCCATCACCGGAATCGTATTTCTTTTCCTGCTCATGGTCGGATGGCGAGCACTCGGCGTTTAGACTGCCGCGCAAAAGTTGAAACAGTTTATAGACGTTGGTTGGATCCGCTTTTCCGTCTTTATCCTCGTCCTGGCCGGGAGCATTCCAGGTTCCATCCGCGCAAAATACGATATTTTTTGTCATTGTTATACCCTTTCGTAGTTCCAGAAGAAATACCGGAGGCTGACGACCCCCGGCGATTTTTGTCTTGTCACGTGGTAGCGCCCGCGCATAAACAGGGGCCTCACTAAAAGTAGCCAACGCACCATGCTTTTGGCAAATGGCCGAGCCCTGTTTTTGTTGAAATGTAATTAAGTCACACGCTCCGCGCGCGCTGACAATCGCCACAGGATAGATGACCAGTGTTCTGCGACACCCTGGTGCCGCGGTCGAGGCGGGTATGGCTATTTATCCACCAGCGGCCGCAAATCGAATACGGCGATTTCCGCCGGTGCCAGTACTCGCATCGGCGGCCCCCAGGTGCCGGTGNNGTGCCGCGACTGACATACAGCCAGTGTCGGTCAGCGAGCGCGGATAAGCCGTAGGGCGCGGGATAAAACAAACGGGTGAGCAGGCCGAACGGAAAAATCTGCCCGCCGTGCACGTGCCCCGACAGTTGCAGGTCGACCAGGGCAACGCCCGCCGCTTCCACCGTGGGCTGGTGTTTCAGAAGAACGGTGAACAGATCATTGGCAAAAGGCCGCAGCAGGTCTTCCGCCCGTGGCACCGGCGGCCCCCCGGCGCGCGCCACGGCCGGATCATCGATGCCGACAATATTGATCAGTTGCGGCAGATTTATCCCGCGATTGCTCAACAGTTCGAATCCGCTGCGGGTGAAAAATTCGCGCGCGCTGCGCAGACCGGCGAAAGCCTCATGGTTGCCATAAACAGCATACTTGCCATGCTTGGCGCGCAGCTGCGACATCAGGTCGCCGATACCATCGAGATGGTCCATCTGCATATCCACCAGGTCGCCGGTACAGACAATGATGTCCGCCTGCAGCCCATTAATGGTTTGTACCATGCGCCGCAGGAATTTCGTATTGCTGAGCAAACCGAGGTGCAAATCCGAAATCTGCACGACTCTTACGGGCGAAATGAGCCTGGGCGAGGTCAGTGTGGTGGTTAACACCGAAAAATCCTGCGCCGCCACATAGCCCCAGAACCCGACCGCGACCGCCAGCGCTGCCACGACGATACTGCGCAAGGGCGAGGCCAGCGCGGTCGACAAGCCAGGCCAGGAAGGCAGACTGGCAAGCTTGGCCACGACGTCGACGAAGAGGGAAAAACAAAAAAACAGAAAGACTATCCCCATCCAGGAGAAAGCGGCAAAGGCCAGCGATCGGGCCAAGCCGTGGACCGTGCCGCTATTCGCCATCGCCATGACGATAAAGATCGATCCCCCCAAGATTCCCAACGCCACCGCCAGTGACCAGCGGCCCCATGGGAAAACGGGCAACAACTTACTATAGGTGTAATAGTGAATTGCGCCATACGCCAGCAGAATCAGTCCGACGACGGCGATCATAGCCAAGGATTTCATAAAATTCCTCCCCGCTACTGGCGACTTCGCGCGCGCCTCCGATTTCCTTCCCTATCTCAGCGCCTCAACGATTGATTTTACACTACTTTTTTTCTAAAACCTGGACGCTTTTTTCCTTACTTTAAGTTAAAGAATAGCAAGAAAACTGTAAGTCGCGGGTAAGATTCGAGTAATGCAGGGTTAACTTGGCGGGCGTTTAATAATCCCATGGCTGAAGCAAAAACCTTCCAGCCAACCAAAGCAAACACTGTGAGAGGAGAACCGCCATGACCAGAACTTACAACAACGCAAAAAACCTGGACCGCAGCCAGCGCCTCAGCCGCTTCATCATGGCCTTTGCCCTGCTTGGAATCACTGTCACGGTTTCTTCCGGCGCCCTGGGATGGATGAGTGTGCTGCCGCTGGCGGCGATCTACCCCCTGGTTACCGCCTTCATCGGCTGGGACCCGGTGTACGATATGTTTGATCTCGGTGACAGCGAAAGCGGTCACCTGTCGACGGTAAGCCGCAGCGAACTGGCAATTACCGGCACTGCGCTGGTCGGGTCCGTATTCGTTCTGCCTGAGTATGCGCCGGTTTGCACCTTGCTGGCATTGTCCGGCGTTTTCCCGATGATCAGCGCCATCATCGGTGAAGACATGCTGCAGAGCGTGACCCCGCACTACCAGCCGGTGATCCCGCAGGTCGAATCGACCGTGCCGCAGGCGACCAAGAGCAAAGCCAAAGCGATCGCCGCGATCGACGAAGTACGCGAAAGCAAGGAACACAAGGTATCGGCCCGCGCGGCTTAACTCTCTGGCTGACAGCCCGCCGCCCTCCGGCGGCGGGCTGTTTGGCGTTTGCGCGTCGCAAATTTGTTAGGCGGTATTCCGCTCTACACTCTGCTCACTCTCACCCGCGACCGTGGGAATCGTGAAAGTAAATATCGCCCCCTCGCCCAGCGTGCTAACCAGCGAGATTTCGCCCCCCAGCAACTCGCACATTCTGCGACTGAGCGCCAGGCCTAGCCCGGTACCACCATAACGACTGGCGATTTCGCTGCCGGCCTGAGTGAATTCACTGAACAGGCTGTTCTGCTTTTCCGGCGCGATACCTATGCCTGTATCGCTAACCACGACTTTTACGGCCGGCTTCCCGCCGCGACGGGTCAGGCAAGCGGCAATTTGGATTTCACCTTCCTGAGTGAATTTACAGGCATTGCTCAACAGATTGAAAATAATCTGCCGCAACTTAGTGATGTCGGTGTAGACCACGCCGATATCACCCTCGATATGCAGATTGACGCTGTTCTTGTTCTTCATCGCCAGAGGCATGACGATATCGACCATTTGCTGCAACAATTCGCTGAAATCGACATCTTCCAGGTGTAATTGCATTTTCCCGGCTTCCACCTTGGAAATATCCAGAATATTATTCAACAGCGCCAGCAGATGGGAGCCGCTGGCGTGAATGGCCCTAAGCTCCTCCACATAGACCTTGCTGCCCGTCGCCGTGATCTCCTCCAGCAGAAGATCGGCGTAGCCGAGGATGGCATTCAATGGCGTGCGCAACTCATGACTCATGCTGGCCAGAAACGCGCTTTTCGCCTTGCCGGCCCGTTCCGCTTCCAGAATCGTCTTCTGTATATCCTGATGCGCGACCAGGAGTTCGCGATTTTTCTCCAGCAGCTTCTGCTTCATTTCCTTCTTCGCCAGCAACGACCTGACCACGGCGTAAAGCTCGAGAGGATTGAACGGCTTTTCCAGATAGTAATCGGCGCCGGAGCCTATACCCTCCACCCGATCGGCTACTGCGGTCTTCGCCGTTAGCAGAATCACGGGAATATCTCTCGTTTTTTCCTCCACTTTCAGCTGCCGGCACATATCCACCCCATCCATCACGGGCATCATGATATCGGAAATAATGATATCCGGGGAAAAATGCGTCACCGCCTCCAGCCCCTGCTGGCCGTTTTCCGCTGTGGCCACGCTGAATTTTTTGGCGAACATGTCAGCGATGTTTTCCGAAAGATCGATATTGTCTTCGACGATCAACAGGCGTTCGCCCACCATGGCGTGTGTACTGACCTGCCGGTAGTGATGATTGCGGGAGGCTTCCGCGACCTGCTCCATCATGTGTAATTCACCGTGCAGCAACTTGTTGTCACTGACCTGACGTCTTTCGCCTTTTCTGCGCTCCTCGCGCCCCTCCGTTTGCCCGTCAACAAGCTCATCAGCCACGAAATGATCGCTGCCTTTGCGAAATTTGAGAGTAAATACCGTTCCTTTCCCCAGTTCGCTCACAACGCTTATTTCCCCGTGATGCAGGACCATAAACTCGCGGGCGATAGCCAGACCCAGACCGGTACCCGCATAGCGAACCTTGTTTCCGCTGTCCACCTGACGAAAGGGATCGAATATATGGGGCAATTGATCCACCGGAATGCCGCATCCGGTATCGGCGATACGTACAAGCACGCTGTCGCTCGCCTCCGTCAGTTGTACGCCCACCTCGCCACCCGCGTCGGTGAACTTGACCGCGTTGCCGATGAGATTGCGCAGCACTGTTTCGAGCGGCGTAACCGAGGCCTTGAGCGTCATCGTGGGTATGTCGTTTTTGAGTTCGAACCCGGCCGGTAACGACTGCAATTCGTGAATGCGGTCAACGATGTCGCGCGGCGCAAATTCAACGGGTTCCGTGCTGGCCGATCCCGCACGGTAGTAGGTGAGCAGGTCGGTGATCAGTTGTTCCATGCGCGACACACGCAACTCGACGCGTTCCAGGTTCTTGAGCGCAGTCGCATTGCCCGCTTCGTCAAGGTCCGACTTGATCCATGACAGCAGTTCTGAAATACCGCGCAGCGGCGCGCGCAGATCGTGCGATACCGAGTAGCTGAAGGCTTCCAGCTCCTGGTTGGCCAGTAGCAGGGCATCTTTCTGTTCGCGCAGCGCCGCCTCGGCCTGCCTGCGCGCGGTAATGTCCATGGAATAGCCGATC
>DKAS01000209.1 GCA_002448875.1 Proteobacteria bacterium UBA6920
GACGCCGGGTGATTTGTTTATCTTGCAACCCTACTTCGATGCCGCCGGCGTGGAGAAGACCCGCAAGATCAATCTCACCAACGACAGCGCCTGGGAAGTGAATTTCTTCACCCGCGACAGCGGCAATTCCGTGATCTGGGGTACCTGGGATCCGGCCAGTCCGGGCGTGGAGTTCGCGCGTCCGCTGAGCAGTGGCAACGCCACCCATCGTGTCACCCTGGATACCAAGCTGTTCGGCGGCAACAACAGCGGCTCGCCCATGCCGCGGCGCCTGATCATCGCCGATGACGGCCGCATGTACGGTGTGTTCGAATCCAATATGTGGGTGGTCGATCCGACCACCGGCATGGGCAGCAACCAGACCGCGCTGACGGTCTACCAGATGCTGCCCTACAACGGCATTCCCAAACTCGAGCTCAAGTTGAAAAGCACCAACGTCAATCGCGCCGATGTGGGCTGGTGGGACTGGATGGGTTTGACTCCGTTCCAGGTGGCCAACGGCTACCTGTTCTACAAGGAAACCGAGGAAGTGATCATGAACGGGGCATTTTACGGCGTGCGTGACGTGATCCGCATGGTGCGTGTTTCCGACCGCGTCAAAGTATCGGCCCTGCACACCATGGATCCGGCGACGCCGGAAACCCTCGATCAGTACACCTTGTACAGCTGGAGCCTGCGCAACGGCATTCTGTATTTCTCCGGTTTGAACAACGCCACCAATACTGTCATTACCGGCAAGCTGGATACCAGCAAGGTGGCGCCGGGTATTTCCTACAAGAGCTACACCACGATTACCGAAACCGCCTCGGCCCTGGGAGCCATCAGCGCGGTTCAGGATATCGAGGTGCTGAAGCCGGTGGCCAAGACCTATGATCCCATGACGCTGCCGACCGTGCTGGCTACGCACACGGACCCGGACAACCTGTATTCCATCAGCTTCGACTTCGACAAGGAAATGAACAAGACCAGCGTCGAAGGCGGCCTGGCCCTGCTGGAGGATCCCGCCAGCCTGGCGCTGCCGGTGCCGGCCTATCCGGTGTGGATCGAAAATACCCTGCATCTGATTCCGGACCTCAACGGCCTGGCAGTCTATGGCACCGATCCGTTGAAGATGAATACCGTTTACGGTCTGCAGCTGGTGGCCGGCGCCACGGTGCGCGACAGTTTCGGCAATGAGTTGAGCTACGGCAATCAGTCGTTCCGCACCCGGCCGCTGTCGGGTTGGTATGACGGCACGGCCAGCGCCCCCCTGGCCCTGGGCGGCGGCGTCGAGGCGAAGTTCGCTGGACCGGCCATCGCCTACTCCAAGGAAACCTATGACATGCAGGTCAATATCAGCGCCGGGGCGCGCGTGGAATTTTCCGCCCGCAATCTCGGCTGGGACGGCATCAGCGTCGTTCTCTGGGATAGCACGGATTTCGCCGCCCATGCCTACACCTACAGCGCGATCCTGGCCAACCTGCGTTTGAACAACTGGTCCTATATGGAATACAACTACTACCGTGATCCGGTTTCCTATTCCTACGTTTATAACAACTGGAAGAGCGGTAATACGCCCAAAGCATTCAACGGCGCCTGGCAACGCTACCGCATCGATTTCACCGCCAGCAGCATCAAGGTCAGTATTTCCACCGACGGCAGCAACTTCGAACCCGTGCCCGAGCTCTCGCTGGATGCTACCTATGATCCGGCGTTTACCAATCCGCTGGCTGACAGCAAGACCATTCTGCTGCGCGTGAGTCAAGCGGTGGCGCTGGATAATCTGCTGATTACCAGTATCGACGCTGCAGGTAACCTCGGGGCCAGCGGCAACCTGTTGAATCAGGACTTCGATTCCGTCGGCGCCGCCGCCGACTCGCGTTTTACCACCGAAAAGAATGATAGCTACTTCCTGACCAATTGGTGGTAGGCGGCGACGTCAACCCGCGTTTCGTTCCAGCCGTCCTGCGCGCGCAGGACGGCTTTTTTTTGCGGCGAGCAAAGTTCTGCGCCGGTTTCCGGTCCGGGAAAAAAACGCAACCCCCCGCCGTTTGTTTGCCGGAACGCTGCGCATTCTACTGTAAGTGGGCCGCCTTCGGCCCTTTTCCGCCTTCGCCCACAAGCTTCTCCACAAGCTTATCCACAGCCGCTGTGGAAAAGCTCCTGCGGCCCGGTTTGCCAACCGGGTCACGAATTGCTGCGGTGTTTAACTATATAAAAGGGGATTGGCAGCGCGCTCGCTGATCAGGCCTGCGTTCGCGCCGGTTTGCCGTGGCGGGAGGAAACCTAAAGAAACAATGAACTTAACCGATAGAGGCTGACAGGCGGTTTCTTTATTTCGACACGCAATTTGAATATTGGAATCGCATATATATCACTCTCATAAAACAGTGTTATTTTATGTAAAGATGAGGTCAGTGCTATCCCGGTTTACCGTGGCTTGCTCCCCGCGCGGGCAGCTAAACAAAACGTAAGGAATTACCGCTATGCGTTATCAATCTCATGTCGACGGCGTCAGGCTTCCACGCAGTCTGTTTACGGTATTGGCGATTTTTCTCGCCGCCTGGTTGTCCGCCTGTACCGGTGACCGTCTGGGCTCCGGTCCCAGCGCCCAGGCCCTGCCCGCGGAGTGCGCCACCGATCCAACCCTGCCGCAATGCCAGGTGCCGGCCAGCGGGGTCTATCTGACCCTGTCCCAGCAGGAGATCAAATCCGACGGTTCCGATTCGGCCACGGTCACCGCCACCGTGCTGGATGAGAACAACGCCGTGATCGAAGGCGTGCAGGTGGATTTCAGCGCCGATGTGGGCAAGCTGAGCAAGCGCTTCATATTTACCGACGAGTTTGGCGAGGCCGCCGTGCTGTTCTCCGCCAGCCGCGCCGACCCGACCAACCAGATTGCTACTATCACCGCCACCGTGGCGGGCGTGGGCAGCGCCTCGATCCCGGTGCGTATCATTGGTACGACGCTGGAAATAGTGATCGAAAATACTGCTCTGTTGATCGCGACCGGCACAACGCAGGTGCAGCAAAAAGTCAAGGTGGTGGCCAAGGATGCCGGTGGGCAGTTGGTTTACAACGCGCCGATCACTCTGTCCTTAGGGCCCATTGCAGTCAACCCGCCGCCCGTGTCGCCCACACAGGTGTCGCCCGCGCAGGCAACCACTGATACCTTCGGTGAAATCAACGCTGTGCTGACCGCCACGGCAGGTGGCGCGGCGACCTTGATGGCCACCGGTCTGGGTACATTTGCGACGGTGGACTTGACCGTCGCCGACGCTGCCAGCGCGTTCCATATTGTCGCTCCGGTGCCTGATCCGATCACCGATTTAACGGTCATGTACGCCCAGAATGCGACGCCGCCGACCCTGGTCCAAGTGAATCCAGCCACTGCGGCCAATATTACCCTGTCCACCTCTGTGGGCAGCTGGTCCGCCTGCGGCGTGCTGCCGCGGGTGACAGCAGTCACCGTGCCAGCGGGTAGCCCGCAGGCAAATCTGTACGCCTGTGACGGTGACTACGGTTTCGCCACGGTGGTGGCCGCGGACGCGGCAAATGCGACCGTGTTCGATAAAATGACCGTTGTGATGTCGCCGCCCACCAGCGCGGCCAGCCTGGTGTTCCTGCAGTCCGACGTGAAGACGCTGCCACCCAGCACCGCGACTACCGCATATTCGGCAACCATCACCGCGTCCGTGGTAACCAATGACGCCTCCGGCAATTATCCCATCGTCGGTGTGCCGGTGGCATTCACCCTGGCCAATACCACCGGCGGCGGGGAAAGCCTGTCCAACAGCTATGGCGTGACCGACAGCAACGGTCAGCTTGTAGTGAAATTCACATCTGGCATCACTGCCACTGGTCAAAAGGGTGTGCAGATCACCGGCTCGGTGGTAGGCGGCACCGGCGCCGACAGTCTGATGATCGAAATCGGCGGCACCGGCGGCTCCGTGTCCATCGGCGTGCCGGTGGTGATCAAAACAGACACCAGCAATCTGTCGGTGGACATCTATAACATGTCGGTCATCGTTGCTGATGGCACGGGCGCGGGCGTGGCCGGCAGTAAGGTTACCCTGGAAGCCTGGCCGAAGAACTATTACACCGGCGTCTGGTACGATGCCGATCCCACCGCGGATGAAGACTGGCGCCAGTACATTTCCGGCGGCCCCTATGCCAACGAAGACCTGGACGAAGACCTGATTCTCGATCGCCCGCCGGCTGCGGTGGTCGATGAGGACGTCAACAAGGATATGGAATTGACGCCCAAGAATTCCGATGCCGGCGCGGTGCCGTCCTACGTGGTGACCCTGGCGGATGGTACCGGGCCGTTCGACTACACCTACCTCAAGTCCATGGCCCGCTGGGTGGAGGTGCGCATCAAGGGGTCCACCAAGGTTCTGGGCACGGAACTGACCTCGACCGTTTATTTCGTACCCGAAGTGCTGCGCACCGAGGTCGCCCAGGGGCTGGTGTTGGCCTCGCCGTTCAAGCTGCCGCTGCACGCGTCCTCGGCCGGCGGCGATATTTATGAAATCAATGTCCCCGTGGGCTCCGGTACTCCCTACCTGGTGCGGACCTTGGGATGCAGCAACCTGAATCCGCTGGCGGTGGATTTCAGCGGGAATCTGATCGGCGTGTGTATATCGGCGAGCAACGGTATTACCCCCTATGCGGCGGCCAACGGCGTTGCCCTGACCGCTCCTCCGGGGACCATAACCGATCCTTACGCCAACCCGCCCGTACCCCCACTGGAGTTGTCCATCACGGTCACCACTGCCTACGGCTGGACCGGGGCCACCTTCCCGGCCATCCTGGTCTACGAATAAACACTGCGGCGTTTATTTAGAAACCACAAGCCGCCCTTCGGGGCGGCTTTTTTTTACCGCGACGGATGATGGTAAAGTAGCGCCATGTCATCACCGTTGATACTTGAAGTCGCCGTCGCCGGTCCCTTGCGCCAGGTATTCGATTACCGTCTGGAGGCGCCGGAGTCCCTGGCGCTGGATTCCCTGGCGGGGCGGCGGGTGGCCCTGTCCTTTGGTCGCCAGCAAGCCATCGGCCTGGTGTGCCGGGTCAAGGACGAGACGTCCGTGGCGCCGACCCGGCTCAAAGCCGTCAGCCGCCTGCTGGACGACGATGCTCTGGTCAAGGAGGGCTTGTTCAAGCTGCTGCAATGGGCCTGCAATTACTACCACCACGCCCCCGGCGAGGTGTATTTCCTGGCCCTGCCTCCCGCCTTGCGTAAATTGCCTGGCCACCTGCCGCCGCCCGCGGTGCGCTGGTGTCTGACCGTCGCCGGCCGCGCGGTCGACGCGTCAAGTCTGGCGCGGGCGCCGCGCCAGCAACAGCTGTTGCGCCTGTTGCAGCAGACGCCCCAGGGCCTGGACCGGTCGGCCCTGGCGGCGCAGGCCGGCGATTGGCGGCCGGTCCTGCGCCGTTTTGTGCAGCAGGGCTGGGTGGAGGAGATGGTCTGGACCGACGCAGCGGAAGCGGTGGGGGCGGTGCCGGTGCCGACGCCGGCTCTATCCCTGGGCAGCGAGCAGGCGCAGGCGGTGGCGGCGGTGTGCGCCGGCTTGCAGGGATTCGGCGTGTTTCTGCTGCAGGGGGTGACCGGCAGTGGCAAAACCGAAGTCTATTTTTCCATTATCGAGCAGGTGCTGGCGGCGGGCCGCCAGGTGGTGCTGCTGACGCCGGAGATCAATCTGACGCCACAGCTGCTGCAGCGGGTACGCCGGCGTTTTTCCGGGCCGGTGGCGGTGCTGCACTCGGCCCTGGCGGACGGTGAGAAGCTGCGACACTGGGAAGCGTTTCGCACTGGCGCCAGTCGCCTGCTGGTGGGGACCCGCTCGGCGGTGTTCGCGCCGGCGGCGAACCTGGGCCTGATCGTGGTCGACGAGGAACACGACGCCTCGTTCAAGCAGCAG
>DKAS01000147.1 GCA_002448875.1 Proteobacteria bacterium UBA6920
TTCTGGTGGAACCCGGACAAGTTCGTGGGGCCCGCGGGCCTGCTGCAGGCGTACCGCTTCATTGCCGATACACGGGACCAGGCGACCAGCGAGCGGCTCGACAACCTGGAAGATCCCTACCGGCTGTTCCGCTGCCATACGATCATGAATTGCGTCGATGTCTGCCCCAAAGGGCTCAATCCCACCCAGGCCATCAACAACATCAAGAAGCTGATGCTCAAGCATCTGGTATAAATGGGCGACGACGCGGACAAGCAGCGATTGTACTGGCGGTGCCGCCGCGGCATGCTGGAGCTGGACGAACTGCTGCAGGATTTTGTCGCCCGGGAATACGCAAGGCTGGATGTCCGGGAACAGCAGGCGTTCCATGCCCTGCTGTGCCTGCCGGACCAGGAACTGCTCGCTTGCCTGCTGCAGCAACAGACACCCACGGATGGGGAACTGGTACATGTCATCACGCGTATTCGCCAGAGCTATCAACCTTGAGCTGCGCGCCTCGCGCCGTCTGACCCTGTTGTTGGCCACTGCCCATGCGACCGCCTGCGCCAGCGTGTGGCTGCTGTCCTGGGCCTGGCCGTGGCGCGCCCTACTGGCGTCGGTTATTGCCGCCAGCGCCTGGCGGGTGATACGTACCCATGGCTTGCGAGTTGGCCGCCGCGCCATCGTTAATTTGCAGTGGCGGCAGGGCGAGACCTGGCTGTTGCTGCTGGCCGGCGGTGACGCCTGCGAGGCGCGGCTGCAGGCCGACAGCTACCTGCACCGGCATCTGCTGATTCTGAATTTCCGTGGCCTGCAGGACTGGCGCCAACTGTCCTGCCTGCTCACCGCCGACAGCCTGGCGATCGACGATTTCAGGCGCCTGCGTGTATTAGCTCGTTGGCATTTTGGAAAAGCGGGGGAGTAAGCACCGTATTGTGTGGGGTGCCGCCGCTGTCCAATGTCGGGTAGTCCAAGGTGTAGTGCAGGCCGCGGCTTTCCCTGCGGCGCAGGGCCGATTCGACGATGAGGCCGGCTACCACCACCAGATTGCGCAGTTCCAGCAGGTCGTTGGTGACGCGGAAATTGCCGTAATACTCCTCGATTTCCCGCGCCAGCAGGTCCACCCGGTGTTTGGCGCGCTGCAGGCGCTTGTTGGTGCGGACGATCCCGACATAATCCCACATGAAACGCCGCAACTCTTCCCAGTTGTGCGACACTACGACTTCCTCGTCGGAGTCAGTAACCCGGCTTTCATCCCAGGCCGGCAGCGTGTTGACCAGGTGGGTGGTGGGCAGCTTGTTCATGATGTCCGTGGCGGCGGCCTGGGCAAAGGCCATGCACTCCAGCAGCGAGTTGCTGGCCATGCGATTGGCGCCGTGCATGCCGGTGAACGAAGTTTCGCCTATGGCGTAAAGGTGGGGCACATCGGTTTCCCCGTGCAAATCCGTCATCACGCCGCCGCAGGTGTAGTGGGCGGCCGGCACCACCGGGATGGCTTGTTTGGTGATGTCTATTCCCAGTTCCAGGCACTGCTGGTAGATGGTCGGAAAATGGCTGATGACGAAATCCGCCGGTTTATGGCTGATGTCGAGATAAACACAGGGTATGCCCAGGCGTTTCATCTCGTGGTCTATGGCGCGGGCGACGATATCGCGCGGCGCCAGTTCCGCCTGTGGATCGAACCGGTCCATGAACCGGCTGCCATCCGGCAGCAGCAGCTTGCCGCCTTCGCCGCGTACCGCCTCGGTAATCAGAAACGATTTGATGTTGGGGTGGTACAGGCAGGTGGGGTGAAACTGGTTGAATTCCATATTCGCCACCCGGCACTGGGCCCGCCAGGCCATGGCGATGCCATCGCCGGTGGAGGTGTCGGGGTTGGTGGTGTAGAGATAGACTTTGCTCGCGCCACCGGTGGCCAGTACAGTAAAGCGGGCCGCCATGGTAATGACCTGTCCACGTTCACGGTCCAGGACATAAGCGCCCAGGCAGGCATTGGTGCTGTGCCCCAGTTTTCTCCCGGTGACCAGATCCACGGCGATATGGCGCTCGAAGACGGCAATATTGGGATGGGCAAGCACCTGGGCGGCTAGTGTGGTTTCCACCGCGTATCCGGTGGCATCCGCCGAGTGGATGACCCGGCGCTGGCTGTGGCCGCCTTCCCGAGTCAGGTGGTAACGGGTTTCGCCGTTGGCGGCGGGTTCCTTCGTAAAGCCCACCCCCTGATCGATCAACCATTGCACCAGGGTACGACTTTGTTCCACGGCGTAGCGCACGGCGGTGGCGTCACACAGTCCAGCACCGGCTTTTACCGTGTCGTTGATATGGTTATCAATGGAGTCCTCGGGATCCATGACCACGGAAATACCACCCTGAGCGTACAGGGTGCTGCCCTCCGTCAGGGCCTTCTTGGAAACGATGGCTACTTTGATCTGGTCGGCCAGCTTCAAGGCCAGGGTCAGTCCGGCCGCGCCACCACCAATTATCAGGACATCGTAGCGGAATTGTGCCTGCACTCCCTGCTTTTCCCCCTGAAATTCAATCGTTTGTATTTATATTCCTAGCTAACGAATGCTATTATTCAGGGAAAATCCCGGAGTGTCTATTTTTATTCTCAGGGGATGGACGTATCATTTCCGTCCAAAAAACAGAATCAATTTAAAAACTAAGAGAACTATATGAACCAGACAATGTCTATCCGTCAGGATTCCTCGGTATGGATTCCGCGCGGTTGTGACAGGAGGGGCTGGCCCGAATGGGCGATAACAGTGTTGATCAAGAGTTAGTAGGTCGAGTACAAAAAGGGGACAAGAAGGCGTTTGACATACTGGTGCGCAAGTATCAAAACAGGGTGACAAACCTTATTTCCCGTTATGTCTATGATCCCACTGAAACCCTCGATGTGGCCCAGGAAACATTTATCAAGGCCTACCGCGCATTACCGAACTTTCGCGGGGAAAGTGCGTTCTATACATGGCTGTACCGCGTAGCCATCAATACGGCCAAGAATTACCTGGTGGCCAAGGGACGGCGGCTGCCGCTGGCGGACGTGGACACGCAGGAAGCGGAGCAGTTCGCAGGCGAGTCCAACCTCAAGAACTATGAAACACCTGAACAATTGCTGCAAAGGGACGATATTGAGAGGGTGGTGACGGAAACGATAGAAGCTCTGCCTGAAGATTTACGTACCGCCATTACATTGCGGGAAATCGATGGCTTGAGCTATGAGGAAATCGCCGAGGCCATGTCTTGCCCGGTGGGTACAGTAAGGTCGCGGATATTCCGCGCCCGGGAAGCGATAGAAAAGAACTTAAAACCGCTCCTGGAACATTAGACTTGTTGGAACAAAGGTGACGCACAATGGTAGATGACAAAATGGAATCTGGAGAGAAAATCTCCGCCATGGTGGATGGTGAGCTGGATCACCATGAATTGGGTGGCTTGATCGCGGAAATGCGCGATGACGGCGAAATGCTGCAAGCCTGGGAGCGTTATCATCTGGTCAGCGATGTATTGAAAAAGAACCTCTGCTCACATATTTCCACTGATTTCTGTCAACGAATTTCCGCCGCCCTAGTCAACGAACCCGCCATTCTCGCTCCACGCCGCCGCAACTTCCACCTGACTCCCCTGATGCGCCAGATCGCCGGTCTGGGCGTCGCCGCATCGGTCACCGCGGTGGCTATCCTGGGAACGCAGTACTACATGAACAGTGGTGAAATGCCCGCTGCTTCGCTGGCGGCGGCCGGCGTCGAGACCCAGATGCCAGCCAGCAACAATTTCGAGCGCATTGCGCTGCCGCAGCAACAACCCTTTCCATCCAGCGTGGATAAATACATGGTATATCACAACCAGCATGCCGCTGGCGTGCAGGGTGTGCTGCCGTATGTGAGAATTATCGGTTATCGCCCGGACAGCCAGGAAAAATAGCGTTATACAGCGGAGAGGTATCCTGTGATCAAGTATGTGCTCGTCGCGCTAATTCCCATCAGCGGTCTGGCCGCTGGCAACGAACCGTCGGCGTATACCTATCTCAGGCAGATGCAGAAAGCGGCGAAGGAAATCAACTACGAGGGTACTTTCGTCTACCTGCATGACGGTCAGCTGGAATCGATGAAGATTTACCACAAGGTCGACAAAGCGGGTGATTACGAGCGTATCCTGCACCTTAACGGTGTGCCCCGCGAAGTGGTGCGGGAGAATGATGTCGTCACCTGCATCCTGCCTGATAACAAATCCGTGGTCATCAACAAACGGCAGGCGGAAAACCAGTTATTCACCATTATCCCGGAAGACCTGGACAGGGTTGCGCGCTACTATGAGGTAAAGCTCGCAGGCAAGGAGCGAGTCGCTGCGCGGGACGGCGTGCTGATCAAGGTTGCTCCGCGCGACAAACTGCGCTACGGTTATCGGCTGTGGCTGGACAGTGAAAACAGCCTGCTGCTCAAATCGGAACTGCTGAACGAGTCCGGGCGGGTGGTGGAGCAGATAATGTTCACCGAAATGAAGGTGGTCAAGGATATTCCCGAAGCGGAATTGAAAGCCACGACAGCGCCGCGCGAGTTTGCCCACCAGGACAATCTGCAGGAGCAGGCGGTCGACAGCGGGGTGTTGCAGAATTGGAAGATCAGCAGCCTGCCGCAGGGCTTCACCCTGACCAGCCACCAGAACCAGCACAACGCCAGCGGCGAGCAGGACAGCGTGCAGCATATCATCCTGTCCGATGGTTTGGCCTCGGTATCGGTTTACATAGAAAAACTCACCGGCAATGGTCAGAAGTTTCTTGGCTCCTCGTTCATGGGCGCCACAAATATATACGGAACCGTTGTCCATGAGTATCAAATAACCGTGCTGGGCGAGGTGCCGCGTGCCACGGTGCAGATGGTGGCGGAATCCGTGAAGTATGAAGAGTAATGCCGGTGCTCAGTGAAAGCGCCGTGGTGGAGGCGGTCGATGGCGATGCGGCCTGGGTGAGCACTCGCCGCCGCTCGGCCTGCGGCAGCTGCGATGCGCGCAGTGCCTGCGGTAGCGGTACCTTGAGCAAGGTGTTCGGCGGCCGGTTTACCCGCCTCAAGGTACGTAATCCCGTCAACGCCCAACCCGGCGATCAGGTTACGGTGGCGATAGCTGAGCAGGCGCTGCTGCGCGGCGCCATCGTGATGTATCTGATCCCGTTGTTGCTGTTTTTCCTGTTTGGCGCGCTGGCTCACGGCCTGGCAGGTGATTTCGCGGAATTGATCACCATCCTGGCGTCGGCGGCTGGTTTGCTACTGGGTTTTCGGCTGGCCAGCTGGCTGGCGGCGCGGCAATCGCACAATTTGCTGTATCAAGCTGAAATCACGGCCGTAGAGCAGCCCCTCGTGGCCGGGGCACGGCTCGTCTATTACAAGTAACCCTAGTTGGAGAATCGAATGAAATTCCTTTCCACTGTCATCTTCTCGGTAAGCCTGGCGTTTTTCCCGGCTTTATACGCGCAAGCAAGGGAGCTGCCGGACTTTACCCAATTGGTGGAGAAGTACAGCCCCGCGGTGGTCAATATCAGCACCACCCAGAAGGTGAAGCACCCGCAATTCAGGAAATTTCCCAAAGAGGAAGGTCCGGAATCCGATTCGCCCGACACGCCGGACAGTCCCGAAGGCCCGTTCGGTGACTTGTTCAAACACTTTTTCGGTGACGAAGACGGTGGCGGCGGAGATGATCGCTTCGATTCCCAGTCGCTGGGATCCGGTTTTATTGTCTCCCGGGACGGATACGTGATGACCAACAACCACGTGATCAAGGACGCGAAGGAAGTGATTGTGCGTCTCAGCGACCGTCGGGAACTGGTAGCGCAGGTGGTCGGCTCCGACGAGCGCAGCGATCTGGCCCTGCTGAAAATCGAAGCCAAGGATCTGCCGGTGGTGGAGATAGGCAAATCCGGGGAGTTGAAGGTCGGTGAATGGGTGCTGGCCATAGGCTCGCCGTTCGGTTTCGATCATTCGGTGACCGCGGGTATCGTCAGTGCCATCGGCCGCAACCTGCCGCGGGAAAACTATGTGCCGTTTATTCAGACGGATGTTGCTATCAATCCCGGCAACTCCGGCGGCCCGCTGTTCGATCTGGACGGCAGAGTGGTGGGTATCAACTCGCAGATTTACAGCCGTACCGGCGGTTTCATGGGCCTGTCTTTCGCCATACCCATCGATATGGCGATGAACATCGTCGATCAGCTGAAGGCTTCCGGGCATGTGATCCGTGGCTGGCTGGGTGTGTTGATCCAGGATGTCACCCGCGAACTGGCCGAATCCTTCCGTATGGATAAACCCAAGGGCGCGCTGGTGGCCAAGGTGCTGCCTGACAGCCCTGCGGAAAAATCCGGCTTCCAGCTGGGTGATGTCATCGTCGAATTCAATGGTCACGAAGTGACGACCTCCAGCAGCCTGCCGCCCCTGGTGGGCATTACCCCGGTGGGCAAGAAAGCGCCGGTCAAAGTCATACGCAACGGTAAACTGGTCAACCTGTCGGTGGAAATCGGTGAGTTGCCGGCGGAAGAGAAGATTGCGTCCGCTGCCGGTGGTGGCGGCGAAAGCGGACCGGTGCCCACGATCGACAACAAGCTCAACGTCATCGTTACCGATCTCACCAAGGACCAGCAGGATGAGCTCGAGATCGAAAACAAAGGCGTGGTCGTTGCCGAGATCAAGCGCGGTCCCGCCTCCAAGGCCGGCGTGCGCAAGGGTGATGTTATTGTCATGATAAACAATAATGAAATAAAAGATGTTAAACAATTCAAGAAGATAGTAGATGGATTACCGCAGGGCAAGTCGGTGCCGATGCTGGTGCAGCGACGTGGTGGCCCGGTTTTTCTGGCATTGAAAGTCGATGACAAGGATTAAATCGGGAATAGACAAAAAATATGGTCTCTCGCCGTGGCAGATGATTTAAAATGTGGCGCGGCGTGAACAGTCCAGCCGATGGAATATAACGAGACGATTTCCGAAATTTTCTGTCGTTTACCGAAATGGGCGCCCAGTACATGGGCGCCCGTTTTTTATGTCAGTCCCACCCGGACCAGGAGCCAGTAAGAATTCCGATGGATCAGAAGTACATACGCAATTTTTCGATCATTGCCCATATCGATCACGGTAAATCCACCCTGGCAGACCGCTTTATCCAGGTTTGCGGTGGCTTGACCGATCGGGAAATGGCCGACCAGGTGCTGGATTCCATGGATCTGGAGCGTGAACGCGGCATTACCATCAAGGCGCAGAGCGTTACCCTGAATTACAAGAGCCAGGACGGCAATACCTACCAGTTGAATTTCATCGACACGCCGGGGCATGTGGATTTTTCCTACGAGGTATCCCGTTCCCTGGCCGCCTGTGAAGGCGCGCTGCTGGTGGTGGATGCGTCGCAGGGCGTCGAGGCGCAGAGCGTGGCCAATTGCTACACCGCCATCGAGCAGGGGCTGGAGGTGTTGCCGGTCTTGAACAAGATCGACCTGCCGGCGGCGGAGCCGGATCGGGTGGCGCAGGAGATAGAGGATATCATCGGCATCGAGGCCAAGAACGCGGTGCGGGTCAGCGCGAAAACCGGTTTGGGTGTCACCGATGCGTTGGAAGCTCTGATCAAGGCCATTCCGCCGCCGCGAGGCAACCGCCAGGGGGCGTTGCAGGCGCTGATCATCGACTCCTGGTTCGACAACTACCTCGGTGTGGTGTCCCTGGTGTGCGTGAAGAACGGCACCTTGAACAAGGGACAGAAGATCAAAGTAATGTCCACCGGCCGGACCTATGAGGCCGACAATGTCGGTATCTTTACTCCCAAACGCACTGACCAGCCGGCACTGCTGGCCGGCGAGGTCGGTTATGTCATCGCCGGCATCAAGGAGATCGACGGCGCGCCGGTGGGCGATACCCTGACTACCCACGACAAACCGGCCGACAAGCCCCTGCCGGGTTTCAAACCGGTGCAACCGCGGGTGTTCGCCGGTTTGTTCCCGGTGGCCTCCGATGATTACGAAGACCTGCGCGACGCGTTGGCCAAACTCAAGCTCAACGACGCGGCGCTGTTTTACGAGCCGGAAACATCGCAGGCACTGGGCTTCGGTTTCCGCTGCGGATTTCTTGGCATGTTGCACATGGAAATCATCCAGGAACGCCTGGAGCGGGAATACGGTATGGAACTGGTGACCACCGCGCCCACCGTCGTATTCGAAGTGGTGGATTCGGCAGGCAACATTCATCACGTGGACAACCCGGCCAAGCTGCCCGAAGCGGGCAAAATCATGGAGACCCGCGAACCCATCATCATGGCCAACATCCTGACTCCGTCTGAGTATGTGGGCAACGTGATCGGGCTGTGCGTGGAAAAGCGCGGCGCGCAGAAGAAAATGCAGTATGTCGGCAATCAGGTGTCGCTGGGCTACGAGTTGCCCATGAACGAGGTGGTGCTGGATTTCTTCGATCGTCTCAAATCGGTGAGCCGGGGTTATGCGTCCCTGGACTATCATTTCCTGCGTTTTCAGCCCGCCGATCTGGTAAAGCTGGATGTTCTGATCAACGGTGACAAGGTGGACGCGCTGTCCACCATCGTACACCGGGATCAGGCTTTCTATCGCGGCCGGGAGCTGGTGGAGAAAATGAAGGACTTGATTCCCCGGCAGATGTTCGAGGTCGCCATTCAGGCGGCCATAGGCTCGCATATCATCGCCCGTTCCTCGGTCAAGGCCTTGCGCAAGAACGTGACCGCCAAGTGTTATGGTGGCGACATCACCCGCAAGCGCAAGCTGCTGGAAAAACAAAAAGCCGGCAAGAAACGCATGAAACAGGTGGGCAGTGTTGAAATTCCGCAGGAAGCCTTTCTTGCGGTTCTACAAGTGGGAAAAAATAAATGAATGTGGATTTCGCGGCGTTACTCGTTCTCCTGACCTTCGCCACCGGCCTGATTTGGGCTCTGGATCACTGGATTCTTCTGCCCCGGCGCAGGGTCAGAGCTGCCGCGGTCGTGGATCATGACAAGGCCGAGGAGATATTGAAGGAATCGCGGATCGTCGAGTACGCGCGTTCGTTTTTCCCGGTGATACTGGTCGTGCTGCTGCTGCGTTCCTTTCTCGTCGAACCCTTTCGCATTCCCTCCAATTCCATGATGCCCACCTTGCTTACAGGGGATTTCATCCTGGTGAACAAGTTCGGTTATGGCCTGCGCCTGCCTGTATGGAACAAGAAATTTGTTGAAATCGCCGAACCCAAGCGCGGGGATGTCATCGTTTTCCGTTATCCCAAGGACCCGACCGTGGACTATATCAAGCGGGTGATCGGTGTGCCCGGTGACCATGTCGTCTATCGGAACAAGACATTGATTATCAATGATAAAGTTATGGCACAAGAAATGCTGGAGAAATACCACGGCGTGGGTTCCGGGGTCGGCATGACGGGCACCAACCATCTTAAGGAAAACCTGGAAACCGTGGAGCACAGCATTCTGGTGGATCCGCGTAAAATGCTGGGAGAAGTGGACGTAATCGTGCCGGACGGTCAATATTTCGTGATGGGTGACAACCGGGACAACAGCAACGACAGCAGGTTCTGGGGCACGGTACCCGACGAAAACCTGGTGGGCAAGGCGTTTCTGATCTGGATGAATTGGGATACCGCGGGTAGCGGGATCGCATGGGGGCGCCTGGGATCAACCATTAAGTAGACTCCGAGTAAACTGACATCGAGGGCTAACGATGAGAACTGCGCGTACACAAAGTGGTATGACAGCTGTCGGGATCATGATGGTATTGCTGTTGGTGGGCCTGGTGACCTTGGTTGGATTGAAGCTGTTACCCGTGTATATCGAACATTTCCAGATCAAATCGGTGTTGAAGTCCCTGAAAAATGACCGCGAGTTATCGAAGCAGCCGCCGCAGGAAGTCTGGCACACCATGAGCAAGCTGATGGGCGTCAACGATATCAAGGCGATCACCAAGGAAAACGTCGATATCCAGAAATCCACCACCGGCATCCACGTGGTGGTGGACTATGAGACGCGCAAAGGTCTGATGGGCAATGTCGACCTGGTGGCCAGTTTTCACGAAGAGGTGGATATTCCTTGATCCCTGATCAGGCGCTGCTGTGTCGGACACTGCGCTATCAATTCAACCAGCCGACGTTGTTGACCGAGGCGCTTACTCATCGCAGTAAAGGACACCACAACAACGAACGTCTGGAGTTTCTCGGCGATGCCATTCTCAGCTTTCTCATCACTGACGAACTCTATCACCACTTTCCCCAGACCACGGAAGGCGAGCTCAGTCGTTACCGCGCCAGTCTGGTCAAGGGCGATACCCTGGCGCTGCTGGCGCGCGAACTGAAACTGGGCGATTTTCTCATCATGGGTCCCGGTGAATTGAAAAGCGGCGGCTATACCCGCGATTCCATTCTGGCCAATTGCCTGGAAGCCATTATCGGTGCCATCTATCTCGATGGCGGTCTGGCGGCGGCGCGGGCGTTCGTGCTGCCGATGTTCGTCGAGCGCATCAATGCGATACCGCGCGACGCGCAGATGAAGGATCCGAAAACGCGCCTGCAGGAGTACATGCAGGGGCTGCACAAACCCCTGCCGGTATACGAGGTAACCTCGGTCAGTGGAGAAGCCCATCATCAGGAATTCAAGGTGCTTTGCCAGATAGAAACCCTGGCGGAGCCGGTGCCGGGAAGCGGCAGCAGTCGCCGGCGCGCGGAGCAGGCAGCCGCCGAGTCCGCGCTGCGCAAACTGGGCATTGACGGCGCGCGATGAATAGCGGGGAGTTTCGCTGCGGCACCGTGGCCATCGTCGGCCGGCCCAATGTCGGCAAGTCCACCATTCTCAATACTCTGCTGGGGCAGAAAATCAGCATTACCAGCCCCAAGCCGCAGACCACCCGGCATCGGATCACGGGCATAGTCACCGACGATGCAGCCCAGCTGATATTCATCGATACCCCCGGCATGCATACCGCCGGGGGCAAAGCCATCAACCGTTACATGGATCGCACCGCCGGCAGCGCACTGCAGGATGTCGATATCATCGTCATGGTGGTCGATTGCCAGCGCTGGACCGCCGAGGACGACTATGTGCTGCGCCGGGTGGCGCAGGCCGGCCGGCCAGTGGTGCTGGCCGTCAACAAGGTGGATACGGTCAAAAATAAAGAGGAGCTGCTGCCCGTGTTGCAGGAGTATGCGGCGAAAATGCCGTTTGCCGCGGTGCTGCCCATATCCGCCTACACCAGTACCAATATGGCGGATTTGCGCCGGACGCTGACCGGCATGCTGCCACTGTCGCCGCCGCATTATCCGCCCGAGCAGTTTACCGATCGCAGCGAACGCTTTCTGGCGGCGGAAATTATCCGCGAGAAGTTGATGCGCAATCTGGGCAAGGAGCTGCCGTACAGCCTGACGGTGGAAATCGAAAACTTCGCCGAAGACGGCGCCTTACGGCGCATCCACGCCATTATCTGGGTGGAGCGGGCGGGCCAGAAAAAAATCGTGATCGGCAGCAAGGGCGAGGGCATCAAGGAAATCGGCCGCCAGGCGCGGGTAGATATGGAGAACCTGTTCGGCGGCAAGGTATATCTGGAAATGTGGGTGAAGGTGCGCGAGGGCTGGTCGGATAACGAGCGTGCGCTGCGCAGCCTGGGATACGATGAGTTCTGAACAGCGGGTGCAACTGCTGCCGGCCTATGTGCTGCACCAGCGGCCCTACCGCAACACCAGCCTGCTGGTGGACGTGCTGACCCGGGACCGGGGGCGCTTGTGTCTGGTGGCGAAAGGCGCCCGCAGCATGGGTTCCCGCTGGCATGGCCTGTTGCAGCCGTTTCGCCCCTTGCTGGTGTCGTGGACCGGTCGGCATGAGCTGGGCACTTTGTGCGATGTGGAGGCCACGGCTCCCGGGCACCGGCTGCAAGGCAGGTTGCTGTTCAGTGCCTACTATCTCAATGAGCTCGTATTGCGTCTATTGCCCGCGCTGGATCCGCATCCGCAGTTGTTTGCCTATTATCTGCAGGCCATGACGCGCCTGGCCGATTTGCCGCCGGCAACGGCCGGGACGGATCCGCGCCATCAGCTCTGTCTGCGCATCTTCGAAAAATACCTGTTGCGTGAAATCGGTTACGGTCTGATTCTGGATCGTGCGGCCGATACCGGTGCGCCCATCGATGCCGCCGGCCGTTATCGCTATGTGCTGGAAATCGGACCGGTGGCCGGAGATAATACGGCGCTGGGCGTCGAAGTTTCCGGCCAGTGCCTGTTGGCGTTGGCCACGGATACCATGCCGGCGGCGGACGGTCTGCAGGAGAGCAAGAAACTGATGCGCACGGTGCTGGGGCATTATCTCGGCGACAAGCCCCTGCTCAGCCGCAGCCTGCTGCAGCAGTTGGAATACCGGGAATAACACAGAGCGGGAGTGGCGCATGGACATCAAGCGACAAATGTTGCTGGGAGTGAATATCGATCACGTGGCCACCGTGCGCCAGGCGCGGGGCACCCGTTACCCGGATCCGGTGCAGGCGGCGATCGCCGCCGAGCAGGCCGGCGCCGACAGCATCACCCTGCATCTGCGTGAAGACCGCCGCCATATTCAGCTGCGCGACGTGGAGTTGATCAAGGAAGTGCTGCTGACCCGGATGAACCTGGAAATGGCCGTGACCGACGACATGGTGGCCATCGCCGAACGCCTGCGTCCGGCCGATTGCTGCCTGGTACCGGAACGACGCGAGGAACGCACCACCGAAGGCGGTCTGGATGTGGCCAACAATCAGCAACGCCTGCGCCAAGTGTGTGACCGCCTGCGCGCGGCCGGGGTGCGGGTGTCATTGTTCATCGAGGCCGACCCGCGCCAGCTGGATGCCGCCGTCGCCGTCGGCGCGCCGGTGGTGGAGATTCACACCGGCCATTTCGCCGATGCGGCCGACGCCTCCAGCCAGCACCGGCTGCTGGAGAAAATTCGCGCGGCGGTCGATCATGGCAGCGACCTGGGTTTACAGGTCAACGCCGGTCATGGCCTGAATTACCAGAACGTGCAGAGCATTGCCGCCATCCCCCGCTTGCGCGAACTGAACATCGGCCACTCTATCGTCGCCCGCGCCCTGTTCACTGGCATGGAGGAGGCGGTGCGTGAAATGAAGCGTTTGATGCTGGCGGCCCGCGCCTGAGCGCAGCTGTGCCTCATGGCATGGTGGCCGGAGGCGGCTGCGGTGCTGCAGCTCCCGAACGGGCTGCGCTTGCTCCGGGTCTTCCCGCGATTTGGGGTCATTGCCGGATTGGCGACTAATTAGCCACATTGACGCCGCGAATTTTAGAGTTAAGATCAGTTCTGCGAACCCTTAATAAAATCATATTTTTCAAACAGATACCCAGATATCGGAAGCTGGCTCGCAAGTTGGCGCAGGCCCGGCGCCCCGTGGGTTTCCGTTGCCGCCGCCCTGCGGATAACAAGTGTTTGAGCTGCCAAGAAAAAAGTGCCGACAGGGAGGGTAAAGCCTTGCATTGCATTTTATTTACCGTATAATGCCCGGCTTCTGGTGCGGGGTGGAGCAGTCTGGTAGCTC
>DKAS01000075.1 GCA_002448875.1 Proteobacteria bacterium UBA6920
CTCCAGGGCGTGACTGGCGGGATTCAGGGTTTCTTCAACCTGCTGCTTTAACCATCCCAGGGTCTTTACATCTAATTGCGTACCAACACTCAAAGTGCACCCCTCGCACAAGTTTTAGCGGCGCATTGGCCCGCGGGAAGCCATCCCAGCGACAAAGCGGCCGATAAATCCGATTCTTAGTTATTTTTTCCAATCAGCAACCGGTAACGATCGCGCATTATACCCTGCTTGTAAATACTTTATTTTGCTACACTTAATTGGAGATTAGTGTTTTCTGCCCTTAAATTAAGGGATTAATCTCCCCTGCCCCGCCCTTTCAGTAGTTATCGGCTGGCCTTTACCTGAAAAACAGTAAATTTTTTCTTATTCCCTGTTTTTAACGAAGTATTATCCGTCCCCACCCTGCGGGCGCGCAATCCATCAGCAATCGTCTCCGCCGCCGGCCGTCAGGCCTTGTGCCGTCGCCACCGGCGTCGGGTATAATGCCGCGGGAATTTACAGCCTACGACTTCAAGGAGCGGCAGTGTCGGATTTCCTTTTCCAATATGGATTGTTTCTCGCCAAAACCCTGACCCTGGTAACGGCCTTCATCGCGGTGTGCGTCGTTCTCATTATGCTGACCGGCAAACAGGTGCCCGCGCGCCGTGATCGCCTGGACATCAAGAAGCTGAACGACAAATACGCGGATATCCGTCAACTGCTGCAATCCAGCACCCTGAACAAGCAGCAGTTGAAAAAAGCCGCCGACGCAGCCAAGAAAAAACACAAGCAGGAAGAGAAAGACGACACGCGCAAACGCATCTTCGTCCTCACCTTCGACGGCGACATCAAAGCCAGCGCGGTGCAGAACCTGCGCGAAGAAATCACCGCCCTGCTCACCGTGCTGCAAAGCGGCGACGAGGTGTTTCTGCGTCTGAGCAGCTCCGGCGGCCTGGTGCATTCCTACGGCCTGGCGGCCTCGCAGCTGGCGCGCTTTCGCAGCCGCGGCTTCCCGCTGACGGTGGCGGTGGACAAGGTGGCCGCCAGCGGTGGCTACATGATGGCCTGCGTCGCCAACCACATCATCGCCGCGCCGTTCGCCGTGCTCGGCTCCATCGGCGTGGTCGCGCAACTGCCCAATTTCAACCGCCTGATGAAAAAACACGACATCGACTTCGAACAGTTCACCGCCGGCCAGTACAAGCGCACCGTCACCCTGTTCGGTGAAACCACCGAAGCGGCGCGCGACAAGTTCAAAGAAGAAATCGAGCAGACCCACGAACTGTTCAAGCGCTTCGTCAGCGACAACCGGCCGCAACTGGACATGGCCAGGGTATCCACCGGCGAACACTGGTACGGCAGCCAGTGCCTGGAATTGAAACTGGTGGACGAGCTGCTCACCAGCGACGACTACCTGTTCTCGCGCAGCGAGGAAGCGGACCTGTACGAAGTCAGCTACAGCGCCCACAAGGGCATGGCGCAGCGCCTGGGGCAGTTTCTGCAGGACAGCACGGCAAGTCTTCTAGGCCGCCTTTCCTGAAGCAAAGGTGACGGGGGGTTGTTTCCAACCCTCGCCGCCCTTCACCACCCCGGATACCAGCGCGTTCCCCGCTGCAGGGTGCGCTTTACGCGCCATCTTATTCAAGCACCGACGCCACCTCTCCGCATGGTTAACGCCAAGCCGAATCATTCCGCGCCTTCCGTAGCTCGCCGCAGTATTTTCCCACGCCTGCGGTTCACGGATTAAGAATGCTCTCCAACTCGATACCATCCAGCCGGGAGGTACGATCGGTTGTGCCATCGCTGCGCCAAAGCTGCGGATAGAGGGCCGTCCACACCCTGAAATAGGCGATGTTATCCACAATGGTGAAATGATTCTTGCCGTGTTCGGTTTCGGGGTAGCCAATCAACTGTTGCCGGTACCAGGGTGTATCCTGACCCACCAGCTTGCTCACCATGGCGGTACCCGCTTCGCTGCCATCCGTTTTCCACAGATCCAGTCCCGAACCGACATCGTCCTGGATGAAATAAAAGGAGTGCGCGTCGCCGCCCAGCAGGACGATGCCCGGATTGCCGCCGGAGTCAATTGCGGTCACCTTATGTGTATCAGCCCCACTGCCCTTGGTGCGCCATAGCTCGAAATAACTGTCGTCATCGCTGCGTAGCACGAAATAGAGAAACTCACCGGCGGGAGTGAGGGTTTCGTTTGTCATTACCGATGAAAGAGTATTCTGCGCCGCCGCGGCATCGTACAGCGCGAAGGTACCGGTATCGGATCCGTCGCTGCGCCACAGGCTATAACGGTGCGGTGGATCGGAGGAAAGCGCATCCGGATCGGCATAATTGAAGTACACCAGACCACCCATGGAGACTAGCGATCCGACAATACCACTGTCCGCGCCGGGAACCAGATCCTTGACCAGTTGAAAACCGTTGGCACCAGTGTCGCTGCGCCATAATTCCCGGCCGGTATCTGCGCGCGTAGCCATGAAAAAGACTTTGTCACCGGCGCTGATAAAACTGTCGGCCCGCGAAATCGCCAGCTCCGGCGTATTTGCATCGCTCAATTGCACGGTACCCGCATCGCTGCCATCGCTGCGCCACAATCCATCGTGGCCGGCAAAATATAACAGCCCGCCGGCCGCCGCCGGGCAAAGNNCCAGCTGTCGGGGAAGATCTGGTGGCTGTGCAGCGCCGGATCACCGGGCGCGATTTTGTCACTGACCGGAACGGTGGTCTCCGGCGTACCCTGGCTGCGCCAGAGTCGGTAATCCTCCTGGTGGTAGTATTGCGGCGCCGTGCCTTTGTCGGTTGCGTAAAAATAAACAACATCACCCACCAGGGTCAGACAATTGATATCGCTGGTATCCGCACCGGCATTGATATCCTTAACCATGCGCGTCCCCTCGGTGGTGCCGTCGCTGCGCCACAGCTCGTAACCGTGAATGCCATCGTCGGCAACAAAATAGCTCACCTCACCAACGGTGACACTCGGCGCCTCATAAGGGAAGGGAAACAGGCCACCATTGGTGTTATGATTGACATCCGCCAGCATTTCCGCGCCACTGTCCGTGGTACGCCACAATTCCCGGCCGTGCACGCCATCGTTGGCGCTGAAATACAGCGCGGTGGCGGTGGATGCGAGGACGACGGGACGACTGGAACCGCCGCCGGCGACGATATCCATGACGATCTGCGTACCGCCATCACTGCCGTCACTGCGCCACAGCTCGCTGCCAAGCTGCTCTGTAACAAGGGAAAAATAAACCTTGCCCGCGAAGGGCGTGAACGCGACGTTGTCATGCGCCGCACCCGCGGGCAAGCGCGCGACCGACGCGGTCGTTAGCGTCGCAGCGACGTGCAGAATCAGAGGACCGGTTGCATCGCTGCCATAGAACCAGGTGCCAGATCCGTCCGCGGCCTCGCCCTCAAGGTGAAATCCCGCCGGCACCGCGACGGCGACCGCCGGATCGTTGCCGTCGGTAACCCACAGCGTATCTCCGCCTGGCGTATTGATCCAATAGAAAATACGCGAGTCGGCAGCCAGCATGGAGCGAGCAGCCGCTTCCGACACCAATTCGGTGCCCGATGGCGTACCGTCGCTTTTCCACAGGGCCGTAGCTGCCGTCAGATCGCTGGTCGCCAGGAAGTACAATTCGTCGCCCAGGGTGACAAAAGCGTACTCTTCGGGACTGGTTTTCAACCCTAGATTATGCGCATCAAGCCGATAGGTGCCGGCATCGGTGCCGTCACTGCTCCACGGTACGCTGCCCTGCGAGGTGTATTCCTCGAAATACAACTTGCTATGGCCCGCCAGCATGCCGGAAGGAGATGCCGGCCGCAGACCGGCCGCCGTTTGCACCCGGGCAGTACCGGCGGTGCTGCCGTCGCTGCGCCACAGAAGATAGCCGCCATTGCTCCCGGCGGTGAAGAAATACATCACATCCCCCGCCACCACAGGGCAAGTCGTAACGTTAAAGTCATCACCACCCGGATTGGGCAAGGCGGCCACGGCAACCAGACCGTTATCGCTGATCTTCCACAGGGGAGTGGGCAGCCAACTGGTAACCGCCGGATCTTCTTCGGCGGCGGAAAGATACAACTCACTCTTGAAGGTAAAAAGGCATCTGCTGCGCAGCAATCGCTTGCCGTTATCACTCCTCACCGGCTGCGCCACGCTGCTGACAGCGTCCAGCCGCCACAGCTGCGCCTCGTAATCGCCGTCGGTTTCGGAGTAATACAATGCGTCGCCGAACTGAGTAACCAGCGATATGGAGTCGTCATTTCCGGTATTAATATCCTTGACGAGCGCGGTGCCGACAGCGCTGCCGTCGCTGCGATAAGGCTCCAATCCCCTATTGGCCGGCGCATTGTGGTCGACCGCGGCCAGCAATAAATTGAGCCGGCACTGCACCACAATCGTATCCTGGGCTACCGTTTCCACCGTACCGCTGGCATTGGCAATCTCGCATCTCTCCCGCGCCGGCTGGTGTGCCACCCTGATGTTATATTGTGTTCCCTGGGGGAACGTCCCGGAAAAACTGAACTGGCCGTTGGCGGCCACCGTCAACGATTGCCCGTTGTTTTCCAGGATGACGCTGTTACCGGCGAACAGGCCGCTGACCGAGCCTGACAACTGATATTCATGTGGCGGCTCAGGCCCGGGATCGAACTCATCGTTTCTTGAATTCTGTGACGAGTGATTTCCGGAACTGGAATCCATGCAGCCATATCCGGACAGGGCAGTCACGACAAACAGCGCTGTCGCAACAAAAGTGTTTTTCATGACGGTGATCCTCAATAGATGGGAAAGCGTCTCCACCTTCATCGTAACGTCCAATGACGCCAGGACAGGCTATTACATATGAATTGCCTTTTCATTTACACCGTACCACTAGCTGCATTCAAGGGAATATTCACCAGTACATATGCAACAGAATCAACCATTGCGCACCATGACCTGCACGGGCAACGGGGTCGGACCGCAGCAACTATATGTAGTTAAATAATTACTTGACAAAATTCGGCCATAGTTTTGGTCTTAGATGGGGCTTTTTGATGTAAAAAATGAGTCCCTTGCCCAGAAGGTGACTTGAACAATCGCCAATGAACGTCAATGGGCGGTCACTTCCGAAACGGAAAAACGGCCGCAAGGAAATTTTTGATCAACAGCGGCTTTTTCATGGGGTAAAACAGCCTTTTAACGCTTAATTCCGGCTCTTTTTTGCAACACTTTCCTTCCGCACCAAAGAGTTGCCGTGGTCCGACCCCGCCAGGCGATCGGATAGGTGCCCCACCGCCAGGGCGAAGGAGAAGGAACGGTTCCACTTGAGGATCACATCGAAGTTGTCATAGACGAGAAACGCTTTCTGCCCCGGTCCGTCGGGCTGCAGCAACGCCGCTTTCAGGGGCGCGGCTGGCAGGCGCTTGCCATCGGCGGCACGTACGCCCAGGCGGCTCCAGTCGCGCAGGGTCTTGCGTGTTTCCAGGCCCACCAGACTGGCATCGAATTTTTTCGGCAGACGTACTTCCCGCCCCCAGGTAATCTTGTCGTTCCAGCCGGACTGGTGCAGATAGTTGGCGACGGAGGCCATGACATCCTTGGGATTGCGCCAGATGTCGGCGTGGCCATCGTCGTCCGCGTCCACCGCGAAGCGCAGAAAGCTCGACGGCATGAACTGGCACTGCCCCATGGCGCCGGCCCAGGAGCCGGTCATGTCGGCATTGCGGATATGCCCCTCGTCGATGATGCGCAGGGCGCGCAGCAATTCGTCGCGGAAGAAATCCGGCCGCCGGCCGTCGAAGGCCATGGTGGACAGGGCGCTGATCACGGAAAACCCACCGGTCAAATTGCCGTAGTCGGTTTCGATGCCCCACAGGGCAACGATGAAACGCGACGGTACCTTGTACTGGCGGGCGACGCTGTTGAGATAGGTCTTGTGCTCCTGCAGGCGTTTCTTGCCGCGGCTGACCCGGCCATCGGTCACCACCTTGGCCAGGTACTGAGCGAAGGTCAGGGAAAATTCCGGCTGTTTGCGATCCAGTTCCACCACCCGCGGCAGGTATTGCACGTCCTCCAGCACCTCATCCAGGGTCGAGGTGCGGATGCCGGCAACGATGGCATCGGCGCGCAGCTTCACCAGCCAGGCGTTGAACCCCGGCGGCGTCGCCTCGTCCCCGGCCTCGGATTGCGCCCAGGCCGATCCGGCAACCGCTTGAAATATCAAGAAGTTAACTAATAGCAACAAGGTCCAACGCATAGGATTCAGTGGCATCTTTCGCAAAAATACATGAAAATAGACGGCTTTCCCGCGCCTTTTGCTTTTCCAGGCGATACTGGGATTCATCGGCAGTCGTGAAGAAACATTAAGGTAAACATTGTGCCAGTAACCACCACGGAAAAAAAATTGCTCCGTTACATGGGTAAAGCCATTGCGGACTACAACATGATTCAGACCGGCGATCGCGTCATGGTCTGTCTGTCCGGCGGCAAGGACTCGTACACCCTGCTGCGCCTGCTGCACAAGGCGCGGCAACGAACCAACAATAAATTCGAGGTTTTCGCTTTCACCCTGGACCAATCCCAGCCCGGCTGGGACGACCGCGCCATGCGCGCCTGGTTGGAGGGCAAAGGCTACCCGTATCACATCATGACCCGCAATACTTATGCGGTGGTGAAGGAAAAAATTCCCGAAGGCAAGGTTTACTGCTCCCTGTGCTCGCGCATGCGCCGCGGCAACATCTACGAATACGCCGAAAAGAACGGCTTCAACAAAATAGCCCTGGGCCACCACCGGGACGACGCCATCGAAAGCCTGCTGATGTCCATCCTCTACGCCGGCGCCATTAAATCCATGCCGCCCAAGCTACTCACCGACAACAAGCGCAATATGGTGATCCGCCCCCTGATTTATTGCCAGGAAAAAGACATTATCAACTACGCGCGAGAAGAGGCCTTCCCCATAATTCCCTGCAATCTATGCGGCTCACAGGAAAATCTCACCCGCCGCAAAGTGAAGCAACTCATCGCCGATCTGGCGGCGGAAAACCGCAAAGTGCCGGGCAATATCCTGGCCGCCATGGCCAACCTTTCTCCCAGCCAATTAATGGACAAAAATCACTGGGACTTCAAAGGTTTAGACGAACAACGCCGGGCCGGACCGGAGCCGTCCCAAAAGGAATACACACCTGAGGTTGCTCAATACCCCATTCGATTTCTGGATGAAGAGGTGGACTTGGCGGTATAAATTCGAATGATTAGATAGCTAAATGTATTTTAAGAGGGGGATAAAGGGATGAAACACATGAGCAAAGCTTTGTATACCGCCGCCACCCTGTTGTCGGTTGCTTTGATGACGTCGGGCTGCGCCTCGACCGCGGAACCGGCGGCCCAGGCCGCCGCCACCCCGGCCGCCGGCAACACCGCCCCGGCAACCACCGCGGCACAATCCGCGCCCGCCATCAGCGAACCCCAGGCCAGCGCCCCCGCTCCGGCCAGTGAACCGGTGTCCGCGGTATTGCCCGTACCGACCACCAGCAGCAACCCAGCGGCCAAAAGCGAACCCGCTTCCGCCGACGATGCCTTCCATGTAGTCCAGAGCTGCGGCAAGGAGTCTTTTGTCAGTGAAGAGAAGGCAGCCCGTGACGGTATCGCCAAGGGTTGGAAAGATACTCAGGCCGGCCGCTTCGGCTACGGTTTCCGCGACGCCACGGAACATAAAAAATGGATGGATGCGCAAAAAGCTCTGTACGCGGCCGTGGCCGAGTCCTGCCAATCTCTGACCACTTGCACGGAAAAAGCCGGCAAACAGGCCAAACAACAATGCGCCGACGAAGCCCGTCTGTTCTCCGCCTGGCAAAAGGCCAGCCAGCAGTTCGTCGCCAAGGTCAAAACCATGGAATCGACCATGGCCCCCAATCTCTGCTCCATCACCCCCAACGCCAACGACCTGAGCGATTGTTTTACCGGCCTGGCGGCCCGCATCGACGATTCCTGCAAGGACGAATCCTGCAAGGACTTGAGCAAATGCTGGCGCGGCGTGGCCTATCTGGATGAAGCCATCCGCCAGGCGGAGTCTTCCTGTGGTTTTGTGCACACGGAACTGTCGCAATGCCGCAGCTACATCGAGGCTACCGGCCGTCGGGAAGCCAAGTTCAAACAGTGCCAGTCAGAGAGTAACTCTGTGAATCTACAAGTTATTCCGGTATTGTGACGGGATCACTGGCAACTTGTATGCGAATTGTGGTTAAGTAGTGGTAATGGATACGGTGTAGTTTTCAGGAACCAGGCTATGAGCAGTAAATTCCGTCCCGTCCCGCCCCTGCCGGTGTATTCGGTGCCATCGACGCGAGCCATTACGGCAGCGCAGCCCGCATTGACCCCCATGGCCCGCGCTCGCCTGATCAAGCGCATCAAGGCGCTGCTGCTGCGGGAAAACGCCGTGCTCGTGGCCCATTACTATACCGATCACGAACTGCAGATGCTGGCGGAGGAAACCGGCGGCTACGTCTCCGATTCCCTGGACATGGCCCGCTTCGGCCACGAACATCCGGCCACCACCCTGGTGGTGGCCGGCGTGCGTTTCATGGGCGAAACGGCCAAGATTCTCAACCCCGAAAAACGCGTGCTGATGCCCACCCTGGAAGCGGACTGTTCCCTGGACCAGGGCTGTCCCGCCGACGAGTTCACCCGCTTCTGCGACGCGCATCCGGACCGCACCGTGGTGGTCTAT
>DKAS01000059.1 GCA_002448875.1 Proteobacteria bacterium UBA6920
CCGCCGATGTAGTACAGCGCGGTTTCGGACAGGCCGCCGTATTCGTTGCCGGAGAACAGGTTGACCCCGCCCTTGGCCAGAGACTGGTGCACGTGCATGCCGTTGCCGTTATCGCCGACCAGCGGCTTGGGCATGAACGTGGCGGTCTTGCCGTAGGAATGGGCGACGTTGTGCACGCAGTATTTCAGGGTCTGCAGTTCGTCGGCTTTCTTGATCAACGTGTTGAAAACCACGCCGATTTCGCACTGGCCGGCGGTGGCCACTTCATGGTGGTGCACTTCGACGTTCAGGCCCATTTCTTCCATCGCCAGAACCATGGAGGCGCGGATGTTGTGCAGGGAATCGACCGGCGGCACGGGGAAGTAGCCGCCCTTGATGCCGGGGCGGTGGCCCATATTGCCGTTTTCGTAGGCGCGCTCGGTGTTCCAGCCGGCTTCTTCGGAATCGATCTTGTAGAAAGCGCCGCTGATATCGGCACCCCAGCGGATGTCGTCAAAGATGAAGAATTCAGGTTCCGGACCGAAGTAGGCAGTGTCGGCGATGCCGGTGGACTTCAGATAGGCTTCGGCGCGACGGGCGATGGAGCGCGGATCACGCTCGTAACCCTGCATGGTGGAGGGCTCGACGATGTCGCAGGTGATGATCACGGTGGGCTCGTCGGCGAACGGATCCAGCAGCGCGGTTTCTGCGTCGGGCATCAGGATCATGTCGGATTCGTTGATCCCTTTCCAGCCGGCGATGGACGAACCGTCGAACATCTTGCCGTCCTTGAAGAAATCCTCGTCCAGATCCTTGGTCATGTAGGTTACGTGCTGCTGCTTGCCGCGGGTGTCGGTGAAGCGCAAATCAATGAACCGGGCTTCCTTATCCTTGATCAACTGTAGAACTTTCTTAGCAGACATCTGCCCCTCCAAAAACTAGAGTTATAGGTTGCCGCCCTTGCGAGCGGATTTAAAAAGTGTGTGCTGAACCAATCAGCATGAAATATGCCATAGAAATTTCATGTTTACTTTCAAAGGATTAACGAAATTCTGCAGAGTGAGGTGTGATACGGTAGCACTAAATTGGTGCGATACTGCTTTCCGTGCACAATAATGATGCATCACTCGAAAAGTACTCGGATCCTTCGTACCTCCGCATGCCGGTCGGCCACTTGTGCATACTGGCTGGCCAGCAATTGCGCTGATTCTATATCTTTCATCGCCTTCAGGGGTAGTGTTAGTTCGACTTCGATGCTGCCCTTGAGGTAGTGCAACCGGATATCCTTAATGGATTTGGCTTGCGGCAGGTGTTGCCAGGATTGCTGCAGCTGGTCGGTAATCTGCTGGCGCGGCGGCAGCATGGCCGAAGGGCGGGAGGTTTCATCGTCTTCCGGATCGATATGCACCGTCACATCGGTCACCTCGTCGATTTCCGTGAGCAGTGTTTCCCTGACTTTTTCTCCGATTAAATGCCCTTCGGAGACGGTCAGTTTTGAATCCACCTGGATGTGCACATCCACCAGGGCGTCGCCGCCCATCTTGCGGGTGCGCAGCATGTGCAGGTAGCGCACGCCGGGAGTGCAGAGGATGGCCTGGCGAATGGCGTCGATGCGCTCCGGGTGCAAGGCGGTATCCACCAGCTCCTGCACGCTGTGAAATCCCAGTTTCCAGCCGATGTGGATGATCATGATGGCGACGACGATGGCAGCCACCGCATCCAGGTGCGGCCAGCCCAGCAGGGCCCCGCCCAAGCCGATGATGACGATGACCGAGGAGATGGCGTCGGAGCGATGGTGCCAGGCGTTGGCGTGCAGCAGATTGGAACGCAGGCGCTTTGCGACCAGCCGGGTGTAGTGATACAGGCCTTCTTTCGACAGCACCGACAACAGGGCGATCAGCAGCGTCAGCAGGTGCGGCGCTTGCGTCGGCGCGTCCACCACCAGCCGGTTGTAGGCATCGACGATAATGCCGCCGCCCACCAGGATCAGGATCGCACCCAGCACCACGGTGGCCGCGGTTTCGATCCGGCCGTGGCCGTAGGGATGGTCCTCGTCGGCATCCTTGCTGCCGTGTTTGGCGCCGATCAGCACCAGCACATCGGTCACCAGGTCGGAGAAGGAGTGAATGCCGTCGGCGATCAGCGCCTGGGAATGGCCGACGTAGCCCACCCAGACTTTCACCACGGCCAGCACCACGTTGATCATGGCGCCGACGATGGTGACTTTGCGGATTTCCGGATAACGCGCCAAGGCGTTGTTATTGGTCAACGGATCCTGTTCACTCACCGCTTCCCACCTCCAGGCTGATGGTTATCTCCCGATTGTGCTCGTCTATGGCCAGCACCCGGTGACCGTGCATGCGGCACCAGGCCGGGATATCGTTCTTCGCTCCCGGGTCGGTGCAGACGACATCCAGGATATCGCCGGCCTGCAGTTGCGCCACCCGCGCCTGGGCGCGGATCACCGGCATGGGGCACAGCAGGCGACGGGCATCCAGGGTATGGCGGTTCACAGCAGCCACTCCGCGGGAATGGCGTCGGCGGCCAGGGGAGCGACGTCCAGTTCCCAGGCGGCCGCGTCCGGGGGCGTGATCTGTACCCGCACCCGCGCCTGGTCGCGGTTTTTGCAGTAGCGGGCGGTGATGCGCGCCGCCAGTTCCAGGTCGGCGTGGCTGGGCTGGCCGTCGATTAACACCAGCGGACCGGTGCAGTCGGGGGTGCGCAGATGAATGAAGGCGTGACGATAACCTTCGAGGAAATTATTTTCCCCTTCCTCGCGGCCGATGATCATTTTGAAGTCCGGACTGGGTCGCAGGTGGCGGCCGACCTTGAGCAGCATGATGTCGTCCAGCTCATAGTCGCGGCGATGGCGCGCCTGCCACAGATCCGCCAGCTTGTGGCTGTAGCTGGCGTCGGTGAGAAAACAGCAGCCGCCGGCAGGTTGCGCGTAGTCCGTTATTTTATAGTGTTGCGCCAGCGCCATTTGCGGTTTGCGGCTGCGGCCGTTGAAGGCGTGCAGGCGTTCGCGGTCGACCCAGCCTTCGCGTTCCGGCAGGGTGGGGGGCAGCAGCTTGGCGCACAGCGGCCGCAGCAGCCGGTCCTGGGCACCGGATTCGCGCGCTACCACCGGCAGGGTGTCGCGGCGCTGTGACATGGGGCGCTGGCCGATGACTTCGCCGGTGATGATGAAATCGAAGTCGTGTTCCTGCATCCAGTGCAGCGCCTTGCCCACCATGAACGATTTGCAGTCCAGGCAGGGATTGAGATGACTACCGTAACCGTGGCGCGGCGCCAGCAGCACCGGTTTGTATTCCTCGATGACATCGATGATATGCAGCTTGATGCCCAGCTGCTCGGCGGCCCACAGGGCGTTGTTGCGTTTGACCTTGTTCTGATCCTGGCGGCGGATGGCGTGGGTGTGACCTTCGACGCAGAAGCCGGTGTAGAAATTGATGGCTTCCACATGGATGCTCTGGTCCTGGAGCACGCGCACCGCCAGGGTGGAATCCAGGCCGCCGGAGAGCAGGGCCACTGCCTTGTATTGTTGCTTCGCCATGGTTTGCGTCTGACCGGGTGCTGCCTGAGTGAATCGAGGGGTTATTTTACCGTAAACCGGCCGGTCGCGGCAGATGCATGCCGCCGGTCGTCAGCGCGGGCTGTCGTCGCCACCGGCGCTGATCTTGTCTTCCTTGCCGGTCAGCAGGTTACGGATATTACTGTGATGCCGGATCAGCAGCAGCACGGTGATGAAGCCGGACAGCAGCAGGTAGGGCGCACGGCCGTCCAGCGCCCAGGTGACCAGGGGCAGGCACAAGGCGGCGACAATGGCGGCCAGGGACGACAGTTTGAAACCGAACGCGATGGTCAGCCAGATGGCAAGCACGGCCAGGGCGATCATCCAGTTGCAGCCCAGCAGCACGCCGAAGGCGGTGGCCACCCCTTTGCCGCCTTTGAATCCGAAAAACACCGGAAACATGTGACCGAACAGCGCCGCTCCCGCCACCAGCGCCAGCAGTTGCGGTTCGTCGCTGAACAGCCGGGCCAGCAGCAGTGGAATCACGCCCTTGATGGCGTCGCCCGCCAGGGTGTAGGCGCCCGCTTTCTTGCCGCCGTGGCGCAGCACGTTGGTGGCGCCGGGATTGTGCGAGCCGACAGTGCGCGGGTCCGGCAGGCCCATCAGGCGGCAGACGATGACGGCGGTGGAAATGGAGCCGAACAAATAGGCGATGATCATCAGGACGGTACTTAACATGCGGGTGCGGGCTCGCTGAACGGTGACTGATTTTTTTCCCTTTCCGGGCGGCGCTATTATAATGCAAAACAGACTTTCCCACCCGCAAGCGGCGGCGGTGCAGCATGGACATAATTTATCTCAAAGACCTTAAGATTGACACGATTATTGGCGTCTACGACTGGGAGCGCCAGGTGCGGCAAACCGTCAGCTTCGATCTGGACATGGGGGCGGATATCCGCCGGGCGGCGGCTAGCGACGAAATCGCCGATACACTGGACTACAAAGCGGTGGCCAAGCGGGTGCAGGAGTTCGTTGCCGGCAGCAGTTTCCAGCTGGTGGAAACCCTGGCAGAGCGGGTGGCGGAGATCGTCATCGGCGAGTTCAAGGTGCCCTGGGTACGGGTGACACTGAACAAGAAAGGCGCCGTGCGCTTTGCCCGGGACGTGGGGGTGATTATCGAACGCGGGCAGCGCGCCTGAGCGGCGATGGCCAGCATCTACATCAGCATCGGCAGTAATATCGATCGTGCCACCAATATTCGCGGCGGTGTCGCCGAACTGCGCCGCTGCTTTACGGATCTGCGCCTGTCACGGGTCTACGAAAGCGCCGCCGTCGGCTTCCAGGGCGACGCTTTCTACAATCTGGTGGCGGCGGCGCAAACCGACCAGCCGGTGGCGCAGGTGGTGGCCATCCTGCGCGGCATCGAAGACCGCTTCGGGCGCAACCGCGCCGGCCCGCGTTTTTCCTCGCGTACCCTGGATATGGATCTGCTGCTGTACGATGAGCTGGTGCTGACCGTTCCCTGTCGCCTGCCGCGGGAAGAAATCATCCACAACGCCTTTGTCCTGTGGCCGCTGGCGGAGCTGGCGCCGCAGGTCCGCCACCCGCTGTTGCAGCAAACCTATGCCGAGCTGTGGGCGCGCTTCGATCGCGGCAGCCAGCAACTGGCGCCGGTGGAGTTTGACTGGTAAGCCTTACCAACCCACCTGCCGCAGTTGTCCCTGCAGGGCGGCCAGCCGTTCGTCATTTTCCAAGGGGAACAGAGTGGCAAGGTCCGCGGTTTGTAGACGCGGCTGCAGGGTGCGAATCTGCTCGACCGTCCAGCGCGCGTCATCCAGGTTACCCTCGCCGACCAGCGCAGCGGCGAGGAAGATATAGGATGACAGCAGGTTGGCGTTGCGCGCGGTGGCATCATCCAGGGTGGCGACGGCGTCCTGATACCGGTCGAGAAAATAGTAGGCCTGACCCAGAATCTCCGCGTACTGCGCCGGATAGCGTGGATTCAGCCGCATGGCCTGGCGGATGAACGGCAGGGCGGCGCCGGCGTCGCCCGAATAGATCAGCGCATTGGCCAGCGCCATGTAGCCGTCGGCGAAATTGCGGTTGAGGTTCACTGCCTGCTGCGCGGCGCGTCTGGCGTCGGCAAACTCATGCCGGTACAGATGCACATGTCCCAGCACCCATTGCGCCTGCGGCGATTGGTCATCGATCTCCACCGCGCGGCGGGCCAGCCGGTAGGCGTTCTGCAATGCCGGGGCGGTGGCAGTGCTCCAGCCATAGCGGAATTCGGTGGTGTAGGTCAGCGCCAGGGCGCTGTATGCGCGGGCGAAATTGCCGTCCAGCGCCACGGCCTGTTCATAGGCGGTGCGCGCCAGCAGGTTGTCTTCCGCCGTGCGCTGGGAAAATAGAGCTTGGCCGCGCAGAAAAGCATCGTAGGCGTCGAGGCTTACGGTATAGCGGCGCGCCGCCCGCAGTTTTTCCGCGGTGCCGACTTTGCTTTGCAGGGCGTCGACGATGTGGCCGACGATGTCGTCCTGCACGGCGAATACATCGGTCAGCGCGCGATCATAGCGCTCGGCCCAGAGTTGTGCGCCCGTGTTCTGGTCATACAAGCGCGCGTTGACCCGCAGGCGTCGCTCGGTGCTCTGCACCGTGCCGCGCAGCAGGTAACGAACGCCCGGGTCGCCGCGGCCATCGTTCGCGGCTACCGTGTCGCCAGCCGCGGGCAGGGCGATCACCTGCAAGCCAGCCTGATCGGCGATGGCCGTGGTGATATCGGCGGTCAGACCCGCGCTGAGATAGTCCTGCGTTACTTCCTGGTTCAGATTGGTAAAAGGCAGCACCGCCAGCGTCGCCAGCTCATGGTCGCCGGCGGTCTCGTCCCGGGAATCGGCGGGCAGGGTGTGCAGGGCCCAGGCCCCGACGGCCAGCAGGATCGCGCCGGCCAGCGCGCCGCTGGCTGGGTGACGCCATGCTGCCGGCGCGGGCCTGGCCGCCGGCGCCTGCACCTGCACCTGCACCGTGGCGATGCAACGGTAGCCGCGTTTGGCGATGGTTTCGATGAAGCGCGGCCGGCGCGGGTCATCGCCCAGGCTTTTGCGTAGTTTCCTGATGCAGACGGTCAGCGCATCGTAGCTGACATAACGTCCCTGCCAGACCTCGCGTTCCAGCGCCTCCCGTGTCACCACTTCACCCGGACGGTCGGCAAGATAGACCAGCAGCGCCATCATGCGCGCCTCCAGCCTGATTTCCCCGCCGTCGCGCCGAATGCGGTTGGCCGTCGCCTCGACCAGGCAATCATTGAGGAGAAACGGCGCGGCGGCCGAGCTCTGTTCCTGGCCTGGGGTCATGGGCGTGCTCCTGCGATAAATCCTTGATCGTGAAAAACGTTATCGCAAAGTCAGAAAAAATTCATCCGTCGTTCATAACATTCCGCCGGCACCGGCGTATAGCTGGCAGGCAGCTAACGACGGGAGATTAGCCAATGGGGCGGGGAAGTGTAAATACGCAATCCGTGCGCGCCGCGTTCGTCCGCGCGGGGGTACTGCTGCTGCTGGTCTGCGGGTTATGGCCGGGCAGGGCGCCGGCCGATGAAGTAACCGTTCTGTTCAAGGGGTTGCGGTTGGTGGCCAATCTACAGCTGGCTGCCGGCCGGCAACCGGCTGATGGTGTGATTCTGCTGACGCACGGCGGTCTGGCCCACGGCAGTATGGAGTTGATGAGTGAATTGCAGGCGCTGCTGGCGGCCAAAGGCCGCAGCAGCCTGGCCATTACCCTGAGCCTGGGCCTGGACAATCGCCATGGCATGTATGACTGCGCCGAACCCCATCGCCATACCAATAACGATGCGCTGGATGAAATCGGGGTCTGGCTCCACTGGCTGCATGAGCAGGGCGCGCGTCATGTGGTGCTGCTGGGGCATTCGCGCGGCGGCGCGCAAACCGCGTTGTATGCGGCCCGGCGCGACAGCGATCTGTTCGATGCGGTCGTGCTGCTGGCGCCTGCTACCCGCAACAACGGCGCTGCGGGTTACGCTGCCCGTTATGGCCACGACTTGGCGCCGCTGCTGACCAGGGCGCGCACCCTGATCGACAAACAGCACGGTGCGGAACTGCTGGAACACGTCGGCATGATGCAGTGCTCCGACAGCCGCGTCAGCGCCGCCAGCTTTGTTTCGTACTACGCGTGCGGCGACGAGGACGATACGCCGTCGCTGCTTCCCGCGATCCACAAGCCGGTGCTGGTACTGGTGGCCGGTGGCGATGAACTCGTCACCGGCCTGGCGCCACGGGTCGAGCCGCTGCTGACGGGGGGCCGCCGGCAGCTGCGTGTGATCGCCGACTCCGATCATTTTTTTCGTAATCTGAACGCCGATGATGCCGTCGACGCCATCGACGCATTTCTCGCCGGAGCGCCCTGATGCCGGTGTGGGACCTGCCGTTGCGTGTGTTTCACCTGTTACTGATCGGCGCCATGGTTGCCGCTTACGCCAGCGGTTCGGCCGGCGGTCTGTGGCTGCCCTGGCACAGCCGGGTCGGCGAGTTCATCGTGGCTTTGCTGGTGTTTCGCCTCGTCTGGGGTTTCATCGGCAGCACCTATTCGCGTTTTGCCAGCTTTCTGCCGACACCGGCGCGCTGGCTGGATTCTATGGTTTCTTTCCCACGGAGGTAACTATGCAAGAGAAAGCTATGCTGTTATGTGTCATCGTGTTGTTGATCACGCCGGCCTTCGCCGCGGTCACGCCGGAGGATCAGATCACGTTTCGTCAGTCGGGGTACACGTTCATGCGCTGGAACATGGGGGTGATCAAACAGCAGGTGGTCGATGAGCCGCAATCCTATGATCAGGCGCGGGTGCTGGCAGCGGCCAATGTGATCGCCGCCACCGCCGGTTCCGGCATCGAAACGCTGTTCAGCGAGCAGTCGGCCACCGGCAAAGGCTGGAAGGACACGCGGGTAAAACCGGAGTTCTTCCGTCAGCCCGACCAAGTGCGCAAGTTGTTCGCGGATTTCCGAAAGGAAGCTGATGGTCTGCGGCAAGTGGCTACCGCCGGCGACCTGGAGCAGGTCAGGCAGCAGTACGATCGTCTGTTGAAGGCCTGCAAGGCCTGTCATCAGGACTACCGTACCAAGGACTGACCGGTCGGGGAGCCTTCCGTACAGTGGTTGAGTTCAGCGCTGGTTGCCGAGGAGGGTAAAAAAAAGCGCGGTGAAAACCGCGCTTGTTGGCAATCACAGCCCGGGTACAGGGCTGTGTACAGAGGTGATCAGGCGGCCCGGCGCGCTTTGCCCGCCTGCCGGCGGTCCGGCCCGGAAAAGCTGACGTTTCTTACCACGCGGCGCGGCAAGATGGCGCGGACGGTGCGTGGCAGCGGTGCGCTGCTGACGTTTTGCAGCAGGTCTTCTCCCACCCAGGCGCTCAATGCCGGGAAGATGCCGGCCAGGGAGAAGACGGCGAACAAGGTGGGCGCCGCCGGTGGCACGATAAACGCGCTGGCGATCAGGCTGCTGCCGATGATCGCCTGTTCGATCCGGCTCAGTGGGTGCAGGCGGTTGTCGTCATCGTCGCCGCGGCGCGTCACCAGCAGGTCATAGATCGGGTCCCAACCGGTCACGCCGGTGATCAGGGGATAGATCGCCAGCAGCGGCAGCACGCTGTACCAGCCCAGAATACCTGCCGGCGAGAGCATCACGGTGCCGATCAGGGCGGCGCTGCTGATCAGGCGACTGGCGCGCAAACTGCGGTCCAGCAGGTAAGGGCGAGTCGATGCCTTCCGACCTGGCGTGCTCACATAAACTCACTTAAAAAACGGTAATGACGGCATGCATGGGCGTATTAAACACCTCTCAGATTATTTCTCCCTGACTGATTGCTTAACGAACGCTTACGGGTGCCGCCGGGAGCGGGTGACAGGCGCGACGGCCGGGGTGGGGCAGCGATCAAACGGCCTGTTTGGCCGCCAGCTGCTGTTTTTTCTCTCGCTGCTGCAAATCCCACATGCGCTGGTAGGCGCCGCCGGCAGCCAGCAGCTGCTGATGGGTTCCCTGCTCGATGATACGACCCTGGTCCATCACCAGGATGGTGTCGGCGTCGAC
>DKAS01000233.1 GCA_002448875.1 Proteobacteria bacterium UBA6920
GGCCACGCCGACTCGCTGCTGGTCAAGGCCGGCTCGGGCGCACTCACGCTGGGCACGCCGAGTTCACCCGGCGTGCCGGCCTCGCTGGCCGAGCACACGGTCACCCTGCCCTACAACGACCTCGACGCGTTCGCCACCGCGATGAACGACATCGGCGATACGGTTGCCTGCGTGATCATCGAGCCTGTGGCCGGCAACATGAACTGCATCCCGCCGATCGAGGGCTACCTCGAGAGCATGCGCGAGCTCTGCACGCGGCACGGCGTCGTGCTGATTTTCGACGAGGTCATGACCGGTTTCCGCGTCGCGCTCGGCGGCGCCCAGGCGCACTATGGCATCACCCCCGACCTGACCACGCTGGGCAAGGTCATTGGCGGCGGCATGCCGGTCGGCGCGTTCGGCGGTAAACGCGAGATCATGGAACATATCGCACCCCTCGGCCCGGTCTACCAGGCCGGCACGCTGTCCGGCAACCCGGTCGCGATGACCGCGGGGCTGAAGACGCTCGAACTCCTATGCGCGCCGGGTTTTCACGAGGTGCTGTTCGAAAAAGTCGAGTACATGACCAACGGCGTGCTCGCCGCGGCGCAGGCGGCAGGCATCCCGATGACCTGCAACCGGGTCGGCGGCATGTTCGGCCTGTTTTTCAGCGAGCAGCAGGTCAACAGCTTCGAGCAGGCCACGCAGTGCAATATCGAGCAGTTCAAGCGCTTCTTTCACGGCATGCTGGAACGGGGTGTCTACCTCGCGCCGTCCGCCTACGAGGCCGGCTTTATCTCGGGCGCGCACATGAGCGATGATCTCGACCGCACAATCGAGGCCGCTAAAGTGGTGCTCAAAAGCCTGGGGTAAGCCTGGTTGACTACTGCCCAAAGCGAGCTGATCTCGATCGTCGTACCCGCCTGCAACGAAGAATCCATGCTGCCTCGGTTTCACCCGGCTCTCGCCGGCGTGCTGTCTGATCAGCCCTATGACTTCGAGATCGTCTACATCAATGACGGCAGTTCGGACAACACCCTGACCATCATCAAGCAGCTCGCCGAATCCGACAACCGGATCACACTCATCGACCTGAGCCGCAATTTCGGCAAGGAGATCGCCCTCACCGCCGGTCTGGATCAGGCCGATGCGGACGCCGTCATCGTCATCGACAGCGATCTGCAGGATCCGCCGGAATTGATTCCGCAACTGCTGGCCAAATGGCGCGAGGGATTCGATGTGGTCTACGCCCGGCGCCTGCAGCGCGAGGGCGAGCCCTGGTTGAAAAAATTCAGCGCCTATGCGTTTTACCGCATCATCGGCAAACTGGCATCGATCGACATTCCGACCGATGTCGGCGACTACCGTCTGCTCAGCCGGCGCGCGCTGCAGGCCCTGCACAGCGTGCGCGAGCAGCATCGCTATATGAAAGGCCTGTTCGCCTGGATCGGCTTTCCGCAGGCGTCGGTCGGCTACCGGCGCGATCCGCGCTTCGCCGGCCACAGCAAGTGGAACTACTGGCGGCTGTGGGAATTCGCCCTCGAAGGCATCACCTCCTTCACCACCCGGCCGCTGAAACTGGCCACCTACATCGGCATGCTGACGGCGACCGCCGCTTTCATCTTCGGCTCCTATATCATTCTCGACAAGCTGCTGCACGACAACCCGGTTCCCGGTTACCCCTCGCTGATGGTGGTGGTGTTGTTTCTCGGCGGCGTGCAACTGATCACGCTGGGCATCATCGGCGAATACCTGGCGCGCATTTTCGGCGAAACCAAGCAGCGCCCCCTGTACCTGATCAAGGAAATACGCAAGGACGGGACGGCATGAGCCGCCGCCGGCCGGCCGCACCGGGGCCGGACCTGCAAGCCATGGCGGCGGACTATCAGACGCGCAACATCATTCCCCATTGCCGCGCCTGCCGCCGTCCCTGCTGCCGTCTGACCGATGTGGTGCTGGAATTCCACTGGCGTGAGTTCGCCCGGATCTATGACATTCAGAGTTCACAACGGGATTTCGACCGCAGCCTGGCCGACGGCAGCGGCCCGGCCTATGTGCGCAAAATGGACGGCATCTATTACACCCACGGCCAGCCCTGCCCGGCTTACGAGGCGGCAACCGGCGCCTGCGCCCTGTACCACAGCCCGCTGAAACCGCAAAACTGCAGTGATTTTCCCCTGTACCGCGACGGTAACAGCCTGGTGGCGGACAGCCGCTGTGAAGCGGTGGACGTGACGGCGCTGCTGCGGCAACTGCGGCAGGATCACCCGGCGCTGGAGTTCACACCCGCATCCCGGGCGGAGTATGGCGTACTGCACCGCATCAAGGTGCGGCGTCGGGCGCGGCCGCCGCTCAGGTGAAGACGCCGGCTGCGGACAGGCCCAGCAGCGCCAGCAGGGTGTAGATGCCGGCCAGCACGTCATCGAGCATGATGCCCGCGCCACCATGTACGCGGCGATCGATCAAACGTATAGGCCAGGGTTTGACGATATCGAAAAAGCGGAACAGCAGGAAACCGCCCACCGTCCAGCGCCAGTCGGCGGGCGCCAGCGTCATCGCCACCAGCACACCCGCCACTTCGTCCCAGACGATCACGCCCGCGTCATGGACCCCCAGCGCCCGCGCCGTGCGGCCGCAGGCCCAGATGCCGACCGCGATGGCGGTGGTGGTCAGGAGCATATAGACAGGCAGCGGCAAGGGGCGTAACAGCAGATACAGCGCGACGCCCAGGAGACTGCCCGCGGTACCCGGCGCCCAGGGACTGAGCCCGCTGCCCAGGCCCAGGGACAGCAGATGCACCGGCTGCCGCAGCAACACCCGCGCCCGCGCGCGATCGACGGTCTTCATGACTTGAGTTCTCCGGCGGTATCCGCGCTGAAATGCTGATAACCGGCGCGCTGCAACAGCAGCAGGCTGCCATCGGCGCGTCGCAGGCGCAACCCGGCTTCCGCTTCGATGCAGCCGATGGCGGTCAGCGGCCAGCCGGCGGCGCGTGCACGCTGCTCCCAGGCCGCAGCCTGCGCCGGCGGCACCGTCATACATAATTCGTAGTCGTCGCCGCCGGTCAGGGCCAGCAGCTGCAGCTCGTCCGTCGGCAGCGTCGCCCGCGCCGGCGCCGACAGCGGTAGATCCGCCAGACGCACGCTGGCGCCGACGTCGCTGGCGTGCAGGATGTGGCCCAGATCCGCGGCCAGACCGTCGGAAACGTCGATCATCGCGCTGGCAACGTCGGCAGCCGCGGCGCCGATGGCAAGTCGCGCCGTTGGCCGCTGCAGACGCTGCAGCAGATAGTCGCCGCCGTCCCCCTGCGGCATGTCGCCCAGGGCCTGGCGCAATCCCAGCGCCGCATCGCCCAGAGTGCCGGTGACATAAATCAGATCACCGGCGCGGGCGCCGGCACGGGTTACCGCCCGTCCCGCGGGCAGAGCGCCGAAAGCGCACACGCTCAGGGACAGCGGACCGCGGGTGGTATCGCCGCCGATCAGCGTCATGCCACAGGTTTCAGCGGCGGCGAACAGACCGGTGGAAAACTCCGCCAGCCAGCGCTCGTCGATGGCGGGCAGACACAGGGACAGGGTGAAATAACGGGGAACCGCGCCCATGGCGGCCAGATCACTGGCGTTGACCGCGAGGGTTTTCCAGGCGATGTCGGCGGCGGCAGTAAAGCGCGGAAAGTGGACATCGACATTGAGGGTGTCCATGGTCACCACCAGCTGCTGCTGCGCCGGCCAGTCCAGCACCGCCGCGTCATCGCCGATGGCGACGCGCAGCGCCGCGGGCTGCGGTTGCCGGTCACGAAAATAACGCCGGATGATGTCGAATTCGCCGCTGCTCATGGTCGGCATCGCGCGCCGCGATCGGCGCCGGGATCAGTGGCCGCCGCCGGCGCGGGCATTGAATTCAGGCGCGCGCAGCTTCTGCGCCAGTTTGTCGAGCACGCCGTTGACATACTTGTGGCCATCCTCGGCCCCGTACTTCTTGGCCAGCTCCACCGCTTCGTTGATGACCACCCTGTACGGCACTTCCAGCTGGTAGAGGAATTCATAAACACCCATGCGCAACAAGGCCAGCTCGATCGGATCGATCTGCTGCACCTCGCGGTCCACCGCCTGTGCCAGTTCCGCGTCCACGGTGTCCAGATGGCGCGGTACGCCGTGCAGCAGAGTGCGAAAATACTCGATGTCCACCTGCGACATATCCTGCTCGCCGGCGAACTGGTTTTCGATATCGCGCAGATTGTGCCTGGCGATCTGCCATTGATACAAAGCCTGCATGGCGGCACGCCGTGCCCGGCTTCTCCCCTGTGACATGCTGATTCTTTCCTGCGGGCGATCAGCCCAGTTGCTTCAAGACGTTGACCATTTCGATGGCGGACAGGGCGGCTTCCACCCCCTTGTTGCCGGCTTTGGTGCCGGCGCGCTCCACGGCCTGCTCTATGGTGTCCACCGTCAGCACGCCGAAGGCGACCGGCAGATCGTACTGGGTGGCGACACCGGCGATGCCCTTGACGCATTCCCCGGCTACGTATTCGAAATGCGGCGTGCCGCCGCGGATCACCGCGCCGAGTACGACGATGGCGTCATAGTGGCCGCTGGCCGCCATTTTCTTCGCCGCCAGCGGCAGTTCGAAGGCGCCCGGTACCCGCACCACTTCCAGGTTGGCGCGCTCGGCGCCGTGCCGCAGCAGGGTATCAACGGCGCCCGCCAGCAGGCTGTCGACGATAAAACTGTTGAAGCGGCTCACCAGCAGGCCGAATCTGGCGCCCTGGACGATGAGATTGCCTTCTTTGGTGATGATCTCGGTCATAAATGATTAATACTCTCGTTGTCGTCAATCGCATTGCACATAGTCGACCACTTCCAGATCGAAGCCGGAAAGGCCGTGGAATTTCTTCGGCGCGCTCAATACCCGCATGTGGCGCACACCCAGATCGCTGAGAATCTGCGCGCCTATGCCGTAGGTGCGCAGGTCAGGATTCTGTTCCCGTCTGGGCAGGGGGCTGCCCTGATCCTGCATCTGGTAATGGTACAGACGCTGCTTCAGATCCGCCGCGTCCTGCGCCACATGCAGCAGCACGATCACGCCGCGGCCAGCCTCGCCTATTTTGCGCATCGCCCGCCGCAGCGGCCAGCCGCAATCCTCGCGATCGGCCTGCAGCACGTCGGCCACTGGATCATGCATATGCACGCGCACCAGCACCGGGTCGGCGGCGGCGATGTCGCCCAGGGTCAGGGCGTGGTGGATGCCCTTGGTCAACTGATCCTGGTAGGTAATAACGTCGAATTCACCGAACTCGTTGTTCAACTGCCACTGCGCCACGCGCTCGATGGTCTTTTCGTTTTTCAGGCGGTAGCTGATCAGGTCGGCGATGGTGCCTATCTTCAGGCCGTGGGTGCGCGCGAATTTCTCCAGGTCGGGACGCCGCGCCATCGAACCGTCCTCGTTGAGGATTTCGACGATGACCGCCGCCGGTTCCAGATCCGCCAGACGTGCCAGATCGCAGCCGGCCTCGGTGTGGCCCGCCCGGGTCAGCACGCCGCCGGGACGCGCCATCAAGGGAAAAATATGCCCGGGCTGCACCAGGTCGGCGGCGCTGGCATCCGGCGCCACCGCCGCCCGTACCGTCACCGCGCGGTCATAGGCCGAGATGCCGGTGGTCACGCCGCTGGCGGCCTCGATCGATACGGTGAAGTTGGTGCCGTGCTTGTCGTTGGTATCGCTCACCATCAGGGGCAGGCGCAACTGGCGGCAGCGTTCCTGGGTCAGGGTCAGACAGATCAGGCCGCGGCCGTAGCGCGCCATGAAATTGATGTCTTCCGGACGCACCTTGCCGGCGGCCATGATCAGATCGCCTTCGTTTTCCCGGTCCTCGTCGTCCACCAGGATAACCATCTTGCCGGCACGGATGTCGGCAATGATGTCGGCGGTGGTATTGAATCCAGATTGAGTGTGCTGCGGTGGCAAGCCTGTCATTCCTGTATAAATCCTCGTTGCAGCAGAAGCTCGCGGGTAAGGCCCGGCCCGCTGTCGGCCGCCCGTTCGCCCAATAATAACCGTTCCAGGTAACGCGCGATAATATCCACTTCGATATTCACCTCGGTGCCGGCCTGATAGTCGCCGCACACCGTCGCCTGCAAGGTGTGCGGCACGATATTCAGTTCGAACTCCGCGCCGCGCACCCGATTGACCGTGAGGCTGGTGCCGTCGACGCAGACCGAGCCTTTTTCCGCGATATAGCGCGCCAGCTCCGCCGGCACGGCAATACTGAACTGTACCGAGCGCCCGGCATTGCGCCGCTCCCGCACCTGTCCGACCGCGTCCACATGACCGCTGACGAAGTGTCCGCCCAGACGGGTGCTGGGGGTCACCGCTTTTTCCAGATTCACCGGCGCGCCCACCGGCAACCGGCCCAGGGTGGTGCGCTGCAGGGTTTCCAGCGACACATCGGCGCTGAAACCTCCGCCCCCCAGCTCGATGGCGGTAAGGCAGACACCGTTGACGGCGATGCTGTCGCCGATGGCAATGTCGTCGGCCGCCAGCGCACCGATATGGATGCGATAACGCCGATCACCGCCGCGTTCTTCAAAGGCGGCGATACGCCCGATTGCCTGGATAATACCTGTAAACATCGCCTAAACTCCGGCCGCTACTGCGTGGATGCGCCAATCCGGCCCCACGGCGCGGATGTCGTTTATCTGCAATGCGACCTTCTGCGCCATGCTGGTCAGGGGCAAATGCAGTAGCCCCCGGGCCGCGTCACCCAGCAGCACCGGCGCCATGTAAATAATGAATTCATCCACCAGGCCGGCCGCCTGCAGCGCGCCGTTGAGCTGCGCGCCGGCTTCCACCAGCACCTCGTTCACCTGGTGATTTTCCGCCAGCTCGGTCAACAGGGCGCGTAAATCCACCCCCTCACCAGCGGCGGGCAGGCGACACAAACGGGCGCCGGCCTGGGTCAATGCCCGGGCCCGGTCCGCAATATCCTCATGGTAGCACACCAGGGTCGTCCCCGGCTGGGCGAGCATCCGAGCCGCCGGCGACATGCGCAGGCGGCTGTCCGCCACCACCCGCAGCGGTTGACGGTCCGGGTCGGTACCCGGCAGGCGCAGGGTCAGCAGCGGATCATCGGCCCGCACCGTGCCGCCGCCAGTCAGAATAGCGCTGGCGCCGGCACGCAGCCGTTGCACATCGTCCCGCGACGCCGGCGAGGTAATCCACTGGCTTTCTCCGGACGCCATGGCGGTCCGCCCATCCAGGCTCATCGCCAGCTTGCTGCAGACCCAGGGACGCCGCTGTTCCATGCGGCGAATAAAGCCCCGGTTCAAGGCTCTGGCCTGAGCCTGCAACAGACCCGACTGGCAGTCGATGCCGGCGGCGCGCAAGCGTTCGTGGCCCTGTCCGGCCACGCGGGGATTGGGATCGGTCATGGCGCTGACCACCCGCCGTAGTCCGGCGCTGATCAATGCCTCGGTACAGGGTGGGGTTTTGCCAGTGTGGCAGCAGGGCTCCAGCGTCACATAAGCGGTGGCGCCGCGCGCCCGTTCTCCTGCCTGGCGCAAGGCATGCACTTCGGCGTGAGCTTGCCCCGCCCGTTCGTGGCAGCCTTCGCCGACGATCTCGCCGTCCTTGACGATCACGCAACCCACCCGCGGATTGGGATGCGGGCTCTGCAACGGTTGCGCCGCCAGTACCAGGGCACGGCTCATGGCGCGTGTATCATCGATGGAAAACATGGCGTAACAGTATCGTTTGCGGATGCCGGAGGAAAGCCGCCTATTGTACCAACTTCGCCGCAATTTGCATGGACTGCCTGCGCGCCTCCGGCCTGTGTCGGTCCGAGTCGGCATCCGACCGCAAATCGGTCCGCTGCCACGCGGATCCCGGACCGGCGACATGCCCCCTTGATTTGCATATGTTTAGTGCCACTGTCCCGCTCCCTGGTGGGGGTTGGGGACACCGGGTAGACGCCAAAGCCCGCGGGACCGGTGCCGGCTTCAATCCTTGATAAGCAGCAGATTGTCGCCGGTCAGCAGCGGAAAATAGAATTCACAGACGGTGGTCGCACCTTCCTGGCGTTGGACACAGTGGCCGCCATAAGTGTGCACGATGGCCGGCAGCATCTGCGGCCCCAGGGTAAAATCGACTGGGTCCGGGGCCTGCGTCACCGCCGGCAATAACGATGGTGCCGCCGCCGTGGCGTCGGCCGCCAGCTCCCTGCAGGCCAGCAATGCGTATTCACCGCTAAATGCTTCGCCACAGCTCGCGCAATGGCTGGCGGTGAAAGTAACGCGGCGCAGGGATACGAGGACTTTGCTCGGTTTAGTGGTCATTGCCTGCAGCCGCAGGATATAGCTGAACAGCACCTGGCGCACGCCACCCGGTTCGATATCCACCACCAGTTGTTCGTCCACTTCCTGGGTTTGCAACAGCACCGTCGCGGGAAAGCTGCTTTTCGCCAGACCCAGGGTTTCGCTCAGCAGTTGCGCGCAAGTCAGGATGCCACCCTGCCGCCAGTTGCGATGGCAATTCATACTCTGAATCTTTGCCACCAGATCGCGGGCCTTTTCACCGGCTTCATAAACCATGGCGAGGAATTCTTCGACTTTTTCGCTGCCGCCTTTTTTAAGTTTTTCCAGCGCCAGGTAGCTGTAACCCAGAACGGTGGCCAGACTGTTATTGATGTCGTGCAGCAGAGTGCGATTCAATTGGACGATGGACTGGTATTTGTGCTGCCGAACCAGGTTGTCCCACCATTGCTCGACGGATACGCCGTCGTCGGCACCCTGCGCCTGCAGCTGTAGCAACACGCTGACCTCATCCCGGATCGTGGCCGCGGCCAGGCGATGCATGTGAAATCGATAGTCCTGATCCGCCGCCTGCAGTTGCAGACTGCCGCTGGCATAACCGCTATCCAGGCATTGCGCCATCGCCCGCAGGATTTCGCTGGCCGCCGGCGCCGGCAACAAATCGGGCAGAAACTGGGCGGAGGCGATCCTGTCGTCACCGAAAAGATCACGGGCGGCGCTGTTGCAACGCCGAATCTGCCCCAGGGGCCCCAGTTCGAGGAGCAATTGCGCCGCGCCAGCCTGCGGTTCGTCCGCGGCAGCGACGGATGCGCCCCTCCTGGAGTCGTCACGCACGTCGCCGGATTCACATAGCCTGGGTTCCACTTGCAAGCTTACCCCCGATGGGCATTATCGTTGGACATGGGATTAAAGAACAGGAACGGTGGTATCACGCAGGCGCAGACGCCAGCATGTTCGTCACCCGGGTACGCAATTCTTCCAGGGAAAACGGCTTTTTCATTACGCTGCCAGCACCAACCAGTTTGGCAATGGCCAGATAGTCAAACCGGCCTTCGATATCGCCACCGCCGGAAATGGCGATGATGCGTGCTTTCTCATATTCTTTTTTCACCTGCATGATCAGGTCGATGCCGTTTTTATCCGGCATCACCAGGTCGGTGATAATCAGGCTGTTGATGTCCTGACGAAACTGCGCCAGCGCTTCGTCAAACGACATGGTGACAAAAATGTCGTGGCCGGTGGCCGCCAGACCATCTTTCAGGAGCTTGCGCAGCGCCGGATCATCATCGATTACAATTATCTTTGCCATGCTTGTTGCTTCTATTGCTGAGCGTGCGCTTGCGCTAACACACTTGTTTCTCGGAATTTCCCCGTCCCCCGCTCCCCGTCTGTTTATGCTGTTTATTATGGATTTTTCGCTTTTAGTTCGAGAAATTTTTCGGCGCCTGGCTTTAATTCTTGAACCCGCCCCCCCCCGCCCGATGCGGGCAACGATGTGTCCCGGTTGCCACAGTTGGCGGCGGACTTTCCATCTCTGAAAATACCTGCCTAAATAAACAATGAGTTGCGATATGAGCTTGATTCGCAGTTTAGTTCTTTCACGGTCTCAATAGCAACGCCAGCTGCAGAGCCGGCGAAATTTTATAATTTATTACAGTGTCTATATATCCGAACTATATAATTAACGAATATCATAGTTATAACGTTTTGCATGTTTCCACTGTCCGGACGCGCCTGCTTTCATAAGCACTTACAGGAACGTAATCGACTGCAATGCGACAGACGATGTTCCGCATCAGCGCTTACCGCCAGGCAGGCGCAGCCGTCGCTAGCCTTCGAACCGCAAACTCACTGTTGGAATATTCATTATTTATATTGTCGGATTGCAACCGCCAGGGATCGGCTCCGGACAATGGCATATATTCAGTGACGATTTGCATTTTCCAATTGGAAAAATTTGTAAATTATGATTTATTCGTTTTTCATGGATTTTGGTGCCAATCACGCTAGGATCGATCCTGAGCACCTGGAAATGACCGGGCGCCCCGTCGCTTCGCCCCTGTCGGTCATAGGCAAGACGCCCATACCAGCCAGTTTCGGTTAAACATGAGTAGAGGTGTTTTATGGCAATCCCAACCGTTGTAAGCAAGTCAACGTCGCTCCCCCAGGCCCAGCCTGCCCACACCATGGAATTGGGTGATTTGCTCGTGTCGTATTTACGGGAATTGGCTATAGATTATGTTTTCGGCGTACCAGGAGGGGCTATCGAACCGCTGTACAATGCCCTGGCCCGCAGCGCCCGCGACCATGGCCCCCGCGCCGTGGTCGCGCGCCATGAGTGCGGTGCCGCCTTCATGGCAGACGGCTATTACCGGCGGAGCGGCAAACTGGGGGTGTGTTGCGCCACCACGGGTCCCGGAGCGACCAATCTCATTACCGGTGTCGCCTCGGCCTATGAGAACCGCATTCCCATGCTGGTGATCACAGCGCAAACGGCATTGCGCAATTTCGGACGCGGTGCCTTGCAGGAGTCCTCCTGCACCGGCATCAACACCCTCGGCATGTTTCAGCATTGCACCCGTTATAACAGCCTGGTCTCCAGCCCCGAACAATTCGAACACAAGCTGGTGTCCGCCCTCATGGCCGCTTGCGGCCCGCTGCCCGGACCGGCGCACCTGAGCATTCCCCTGGATTTGCTGCGACTGCCGGCGACGGCGGGCCGCTCCTACGATATCGGGCAGCTGCTGCAGTGCAATCGGCTGCTCGATCCGGACAAGGTGACGGAACTGATAAAACACATTCTGCAGGCCAGCAAGCTGGTTTTCGTCATCGGCGAATCCTGCGGGGAAGCGGCAAGCACGCTGCAGGCGCTGGCCAGCATGCTGGGGGCCGCGCTGGTGGCGACGCCGCACGGTAAAGGTCTGGTCAACGCCAGCCACCCGCAATATCGCGGCATCCTGGGATTTGCCGGCCACGACAGCGCGCGCCAGTGCCTGCTCGACCCGCAGGTGGACAGCATTATCGTGGTTGGCGCCGGCCTGGGTGAGTGGTCGAGCAACGGCTGGGACAGCGCCGTGTTGAATTCAAAGCTCATCCATGTGGACCACATCGTACAGAATTTCACCCGCTCACCCATGGCGAAACTGCATGTACTGGGAAACCTGCGCGCCATCTTTGACTACGTTTTCGCTACTGTTCGCGTCAGTGAGGATATCTACGAAACGGGGACGAACTACCTGCCCGCTGCCGCAAACCACGCGACCGCCGGCTTCGAGGTATTGCCGACTCCCGCCCGTTGCCCGGATGTCGCCACGGTGTCGCCCGTGCCTGGCGGCAATCGCATCCACCCCAGGGAACTGATGCTGGAACTGCCGCGCCTGCTGCCTGCTGCCAGCCGTTACGTCGTTGATTCCGGCAACGGTCTGGCCTGGGCGGTGCACTATCTGCACCCCCGGGACCGGCGTCTGCGGCATGAGCAGCGGGTGGAACGGGGCCTGTTCTTCGGCGCTTTCGAATTTGCATCCATGGGCTGGGCGATAGGCGCCGCCATTGGCATGGCCTTGGCCGGCAGCGGCGACCGCATTGTCTGCATTACCGGTGATGGCAGCCTGCTGATGAGCGGTCAGGAAATCACCGTGGCGATCGAAGAGCGATTACCGATGATTTTCCTGATCCTGAACGATTCCGCCCTGGGCATGGTTAAACACGGCCAGCGCCTGGCCGGCGCCGAAGCCACCGCCTACTCCCTGCCAAGCATCGATTTCGCCGCTTACGCCCGCAGCATGGGCGCCGCCGGCCAGGTCATCCGCAACCTGGACGAATTGCGCAATCTGGACATGGCGGCAGTGTTCAGTCGCTCCGGACCTACCGTGCTGGACGTGCGCATCGATGGCGAAGCCGTCCCCCCCATCGCCACCCGCATGAAAATTCTCGGCGACCAGGCAGGCAGCAGCGATGGTACCTGATACGCCGGTGGTGACCAGTCATTTCTGGCAGGAGGTGGCGGAAGCCGCCGATCCTTATCAAAGCCGCCTCAGCCGTTGTGCCGGCTACGACGTCTATGGCGACTTGCTGGGGCGGATTTCCTGGCCGGAATATCTCTATCTGTTATTGCGCCACGAGCTGCCGCCCGCGCCCCACGCCACCGCCCTGCAGGATCTGGCGGTGGCCCTGGCCAACGCCGGTCCGCGCGAACCGGCGGTACGGGCGGCGATCAACGGCGGCGCCGGCGGCTCCACCTTCGCCGCCTGTCTGATGTCGGCCCTGGCGGTGGGAGCCGGACGCAACGGCGGTGCTCGTGAGGTTTTCACCCAGGTGCAACTCTATCAACGCCACGGTCAGGATCGACTGCGCTGGCCGAGCCTGCCGGCGGACACCCAGGCCCCGGCGCCGGAACAAGACGTGTGGCCCGCCTGGGATCATCCCCCCGGCTTTCATCCCGGCGCCGTCGTCTGCGCTTTGCCCGTACGACAGACCTTGGACCATCTGGCGCAGATTCTACCGGCGGNNCAACTGCTGCAGCAACAACGACCGCAGCTGGAAGCGCGGCACGGCATGCCACTGGCCCTCACCGCCGTGGCGGCAGCCGCGCTGTTCGACCTGGGATTTGACGCCGACACCGCCGAAGTCGTTTTTCTGCTGCTGCGTCTGCCGGGCGCGGGTGCCCATGCCCTGGAGCAAAGCCGCCTGGGCTGGCGCGCCCTGCCGTTCGCCCGCGACGGCGTTCAGTTGCTCGATGATCCCGGACCGGCCCACAATGGAGGAAGCCCAGGATGAAATCACCGCAGGAGATGCTGGCCGCCTTGCAGCAGGCCAGCCGGGTCTGGCAAACCAGTATGGGAGCCTGGTTTCCGGGAGAGCGCGTGGTCCTGCGCGGCCTGGATCTGTTCAACGCCCTGCAGGACGCCAGTTGGATGGAGCTGCTGCTCTTTACTATTACCAACCGCCGCCACGACGCCGGGCAACTGCGCCTGTTCAATGCCCTGTGGGTGCTATGCACCAGTTACCCCGACCCGCGTATCTGGAACAACGCGGTGGCGGCCCTGGCGGCCACCGCGCGCAGTACCGCCACCCTGGCCGCGGCCGCAGCCACGGCAGTGTCCGAAGCCAGCATCTATGGTCACCAGCCGCTGACGGCGGCGATGGCGATGCTGCACCAGGCCAGCCGTCACCTGGCGGCGGGCGGCTCGCTGCAGGATTATATCGCCCGCCGTCGCCGCGCCCGGGCGGGCGGCCGACCGGGTTCCGGCCGGGAACGTCAGGTAGCACTGTTCCCCGGGTTCGGCCGTCCCCTGGTGCAGGGGGATGAACGCATTGCGGAACTGCGGCGCCTGGCGGACAGACTGGGTTACAGCGCGGGACCCTTCCTGCGCCTGGTTATGGCCATGGAAGAGGAACTGCAGAGCCAGGGGATGAATTTACGGGCCAATGTCGGCATCCTCATGGCGGCCCTGGCCGCGGACCAGGGCATGACAACCCGGGAATTCAATCTCTACAGCGTCTACTGTTTCAGTGTCGGCTTCATAGGCTGTTACGCCGACGCCCTGCAACATGAGGCCGGACATTTTTTCCCCATCCGTTGTGACGGAATCAACTATATGGGCGTCGCGCCGCGGAAATTTTCCGGCGCCACTTAGTTCCGCTGCCAATCAACCCTGGAATTCCCTGCAGGGTTTCTCCGGTGCGCAACTGTCTCAATTGTTAATACTTGTGGCGCATTGCGTTGAGCATCTTAAATAATTATGATTTTTTAATTAACTTTGACATTTGCTCGATGCAGAACAGACTTGGGGTATCCGATACCATGGTTGTCCGGTTATGACCGCTGTGCTGAAAACCGCGTTGTATCCTGGTCAAGGCCGCGCATGCGCGCTGCTGGAATGCAATCCATGCTATCAGGAGCAGATCAATGGCGCGCGTACTGGTAATCGACGACGAAGCCTCCATCCGCCTCATGCTCAAGGAAACCCTGGAGCAGGACGGCCACAAAATCGTCGAAGCACTCAACGGCGAAGAAGCGTTGAAAATGTTCGGTCTGGACCAGTTCGACCTTGTGATCACCGATCTGGTGATGCCGCGCAAGAACGGTATCGACCTGATCATGGACATCAAACATCAGGCGCCCAACAGCAGAATAATAGCGATTTCCGGCGGCGGCGGCATGTCCGGGCGTTTCGACTACCTGCCGATCGCGGAGCTGGTCGGTGCCGACGCCATCCTGAGCAAACCCTTCATGCTGCAGGAACTCAAAGACACGGTTTCGCAGATACTTGCGCCGGCCTCTTAAACATCGTGTCAGCCGCTCCCAGTCACCATGCCGTTTAACAATCAGCCGACGCAGCACAAACAGGTTGGTGATACACCAGTCCTTGTCGCATCGTCGCCGACCGCATTGGCCGTCAGTGATCCGAGTCTGGCCGGCCAGTTTCTCCTGGACCGGCAGGGCAGGATACTGGAGGCCAGCGGCAAAATCTGTCAGCTGCTGGGCTATGATTGCGACGAGCTGTGCCGGTTCGACCTGCGCAGCCTGTACCTGGACCCGCAACTGCTGGACGATGCGGGCCTGTTCCGCGCCCAGCGCGACACGGCGGAAACCATCACCTCCCTGAACTGCCAGCTGCGGGCGAAAAACGGCGCACTGCTGTCGGTGCGCCTGACTCTGATCGCCGACGGTGGATTGGTCGGCGGCGCCAGCGGCGATCAACTGCTCGCCGTCATCCATACCGTCGAGGATCTGAGCCTGGCGCTGCAGGACGGACAGACGCTGATCTCGCATCTGCTCGCCTGGTCGCGCGAATTGCAGCAGGCCAACAGCTATGACGATTTGCTGCGGCTGATCCAGCATGAAATGCGCGAGCGCGTGGGCTACAACCACGTGTGGGTCTATACCTACGACAATATGTATTCCGACAGCATCCATATCCTGTCCATAGGCGGTGAAAATAAAGATATGGTCAAAGCCAACTTCGCCACCATTCCGGTACGGGGCGATCGCTTTCTCGAGGAAATGGTCAGCACCGAAGTGCCGCTGATCATCGAGGACGCGCGCACCGATCCGCGCACCAACAAAGCCATCGTCGAGCAATTGCAGAACCGCACCATGATCATGATCCCGCTGTATTTCCTCGGCGAGAAACGTGGCTCCCTGGGCATCGGCACCTTCGGTGACGCCGAGGGCTGCCGGCCGCCGGGAAAACTGCAGCTGGACTACATCGTCGGCATGACAGGCCATATCTCCGCCGCCATTGAACGCATCAAGTTCATCGAAGGCATGCGTGACAACCAGGCGAAACAGCTGGAGCTGGAAAAGAAACTACAGCAATCACAGAAAATGCAGGCCATCGGCCAGTTGACCGGCGGTATCGCCCATGACTTCAACAATATCCTGGCCTCCATTCTCGGCTTTGCCGAACTGGCCCGCGCCTCCATGGGCCAGTCGGGCGGCAATGCCAAACTACCGGTTTATCTCGATGAGGTTCTGGTCGCCGGGCGCCGGGCGCGTGATCTGATCGCGCAAATGCTGGCCTTCAGCCGCGGCACCAACTCGGAATGGAGCATGATCAACATCGATCCCATCGTTTCCGAAACCGTACGTCTGTTGCGTTCGTCGCTGCCCTCCTCCCTGGAGTTGCGCACCGAGCTGGCGAAAAACCTGCCACCGGTGAAAAGTGATATCGTCAAGCTCAACCAGATCATCATGAACCTCTGCATCAACGCAAAAGACGCATCCAACAGCGTAGGGACGGTGGCCATCCGTACCAGCCGCAAAGTCATCGAACACGGATCACTGTGCATTTCCTGCGGTGCGCCGATTCATGGTGACTATGTCACCCTCGAAGTGGAAGACTGCGGCAGCGGCATTCCCCAGGATATTCTGCAGCGGATCTTCGATCCGTTCTTCACCACCAAGGAAGTCGGCAAGGGCACAGGCATGGGGCTGGCGATGGTGCACGGCATCGTGCATGAACACCATGGCCATATTCTGGTCGACACGCAAATCAACCGCGGCACGAAATTCACCCTGTTGTTTCCGGTCGGTTCGCTGGACAGCGCGCAACTTCTCAGCGCTAAGGCGCAAACCGCGCATGTTGCCAGCGCCGTCGCCACCAGCACCGTCCTGCCCCGTATCCTGGTGGTGGATGATGAAGTCACGGTCGCGCGCTTCCTGCGCGAATTGATCCAGGCTCATGGCTACGAGGTGGCGACCGAAACCGACAGCCACGAAGCGCTGGCCGCCTTTCAGAGCAACCCTGACGACTATCAATTGCTGATTTCCGATCAGACCATGCCGGGAATTTCAGGCGTTGAACTGTGCCGGCAAGTCAAGAAAATCAAGGCCGACTGCCCGGTGATCCTGTGCACCGGCGACCTGGGCGCGATCCCAGACCAGGAAATAGAAGACATCGGCATCCAGGCCATCTGCAGCAAACCTATCGACACCCGCAACCTGCTGCAGCTGGTGCAGCAACTGACCGGCACCGTGCCCCACTGAATAGCGCCGCCCCGCCGCCGGCACTGGAATCTATCGCCTCTTATATTTATCCATGATCCCGTCCTGCTGGCGACCGCACTGTTAGCGGCAACCTCGCTCGCCGATAAGCGCCTGTACGCAGCATGTGTTGAGTTATAGATGATTTGAATTTCGCCTGGCAAGCCAGGCTCCTCGATGCACGACCCGGGGTTACCGGTGGGCGTTGCGAATCTTTACATTTCATGACTGCGGGATTCGTAAGGAAAGGAAGCAGGGCGGACGAAAACGGTCTGAATCACATAGCAACGGCTTTGCGTGCGCAGCGGTTAAACACCTAACACAAGTTTATTTCTTTTATTTTTTGCATTAACACGTTATAAATATTAAATTATTTCGGATCTATTCACGGTTTCGCCTGTGCCCCGCCATCGCGGCGAAGAACAGTGGCGGGGTTTTTCCCCAGGATGCGTAGTGAATAAAGAGAATGCATTGTTCCAGGCGCGGTCAGCGCCGCAGGTTCGCCTGAGAGGAATCGAGTGAAACGCAAAAACAATAATAAAGCCTATATGACACCGAACGAGGTGGCCGACCTGCTGATGGTTTCACCTGCCACCGTGCGCCAGTGGACCGTCAAAGGTGATTTGAAATCGCTGACCACGCCAGGCGGGCACCGGCGTTTCCTCTACAAAGATATTGCGGAGTTCGCCAAGCAACGGCAGATGAAGCTGCCGCCATACGCGGAAAGCGCGCAGGAGATGCGCGTACTGATCGTCGACAACGATGAGCAACTGGTACGTTATCTGGTGAGTCTGCTGACTTCCTACGACGAAAAGATCAGCATCGAGTCAGCTAAAGACGGTTTTGACGCAGGTCAGAAGGTTATCCAATTCAAACCCACCACTATACTTCTGGATCTGATGATGCCCGGCCTCAGCGGATTTGAAGTCTGCAAGCATTTACGCAGTAATCCCCGGACCAAACACAGCAAGATCATCGCCATGACCGGCTATTACACCAAGGACAATATCGACAGCATCCTGCAGGCGGGTGCCGATGCCTGTCTGCCCAAACCCATAGACAGCAAATTGTTGCTTGCTACCATGGGGCTGGAAATATCGGCGCAAAGCCAGGTCGGCGCTTAGCCCTTTTCGTCCGGCAGCAAGGGCATCTGGTGCCGATCGATGTCCGGCGGCGGCTGGCTTTCCAGGCGGGCGATTTCCTCACGAAATTCGTTCACGTCCTCGAAACTGCGATACACCGACGCGAAACGTACATAGGCGACCTGATCCAGAGCCTGCAACTCCAGCATTACCCATTCGCCGATTTGCCGACTGGCCACCTCGCGCTCGCCGCTGGCGCGAATGCGGCGGCGCAGGCGGCTGATGGCCGCCTCCACCGCATCCGTGCCCACCGGTCGTTTTTCCAGGGCGCGAACAATGCCGGCGCGCAGCTTGTCCTCGGCGAACGCTTCGCGAGTGCCATTGTTCTTGATCACCTGCGGCATGATCAGTTCGGCGCCTTCAAACGTCGTAAAGCGTTCGCTGCACACCGTGCATTCGCGCCGCCGCCGGACCTGAAAACCATCGGCCGCCAGGCGCGAGTCCACTACCTTGGTGTCTTCCGAGTGACAGAACGGACAACGCATAATTTGCTCGCTCCCTGAGGCTTAGCCGCGGGTCAACGGTAAACCGGGAACCGCTTGCAGATCGCCTGTACCTGGCTCTTGACCCGCGCGATCAGGTCCTGGTCATTGATGTTATCCAGCACATCGCAGATCCAGTTCGCCAACTGCCGGATTTCCGCTTCCCGGAAACCGCGGGTGGTGACCGCCGGCGTGCCGATGCGAATGCCGCTGGTGACAAACGGCGACTGCGGATCGTTGGGCACGGCGTTTTTGTTGACGGTGATGTTGGCCTGGCCGAGCGCGGCATCCGCGGCCTTGCCGGTAATGCCCTTATCGATCAGATCAACCAGGAACAGATGATTGTCGGTGCCGCCGGATACTATCTTATAGCCCCGCTCCTGCATCACCGCCACCATGGCGCGGGCGTTGCTCACCACCTGCCCCTGGTAGGTCTTGAATTCGGGATCCATGGCTTCCTTGAACGCTACCGCCTTGGCGGCGATTACATGCATCAACGGACCGCCCTGGGTACCGGGAAATACCAGGGAATTGAGTTTCTTCTCCAGATCCGGGTTGGCCTTGGCGAGGATGATGCCGCCGCGCGGGCCGCGCAGGGTCTTGTGCGTGGTCGAGGTGGTCACGTCGGCGATCTGCACCGGATTGGGATAATGTCCGGTGGCCACCAGACCGGCAACGTGCGCCATATCCACCATCAGATAGGCGCCGACTTCATCGGCGATATTACGAAAACGCTGCCAGTCGACAACGCGGGAATAGGCGCTGAAGCCGGCGACTATCATTTTCGGTTTGTGTTCGCGGGCCAGATTCTCCACCTGAGCGTAATCAATTTCACCCGTGGCTTCATCCAGGCCATACTGCACGGCATTGAACAGTTTACCGGAAAAATTCACTTTGGCGCCGTGGGTCAGGTGGCCGCCATGCGCCAGGCTCATACCCAGCACGGTGTCGCCCGGTTGCAGCAGGGCGAGGTATACCGCGGCATTGGCTTGCGAACCCGAATGCGGCTGTACATTGGCATAGTCGGCGCCGAATAGAGCCTTCACCCGGTCGATGGCCAGTTGCTCGGCGATGTCCACGTACTCGCAGCCGCCGTAATAACGCTTGCCGGGATAACCCTCGGCGTATTTATTGGTCAGTACCGAACCCTGCGCCTGCATTACCCGCGGACTGGCGTAATTTTCGGAGGCGATCAGTTCGATGTGTTCCTCCTGGCGTTTTTCCTCATCCTTGATGGCCGCCCACAAATCTGCGTCAAAACCGGCAATGGTCATGCTTTTGTCAAACATTGTTACTCCTTGATACGCGCCCTGAACCCGCTGCAACTGGCGAAACCGCCACCGCGGACCTGCCGCTGGCGGCGAAAAAGAAACGCTAATTTTACTAAGAACTACATTAATAAAGCCACCTGTTTGCGTCGCGTTCCCGCCCTTTGCCAGGGGGCGGGACAGGGTGGGGGTGGCTTGGTCGATGACAGGATTCATACCAGCCTGGACTGCGTCAGGCCATGGCGCCATGACCGCGCACGCCCATTCGCGTGGCGGGGCCGGGGCATTATATCCACTTCCAATATAAGTTTATAGGGTTTACCGGGGACGCGCGCGACGCGGCGGGAGAGAAAGAATAACTCAGTGCAACAACGCGGCAGGGCGCGCCTTGCCGCCGGGCAGGGATTTCTGCAAAGCGGCCATTTCCTGCGACACCCGGCCGGCCAGATCTTCCTGTTGCAGGTCACGCAGCACGTTGACATAGGCCCAGCCCATGCGCAACCGTTCTTCCACCGTGCCGGCGTGGCGCAGAATGTCATGGCAGTATTGCTGTACCTGCAAATTGGTGGGATAGGCATGCACCGCCTGCACCACGGCGCGCTTGCCTTCCAGCATCCGGCCTTCGCGAATCAATACCCGAGCTTTATCGCACAAATTGACCCAGGGCGCCCAGCGGGGCAGCGCGGGATCGTCTTCGTGCAGCAGGGCCGCCAGTGGTCGCGCCGTGAATGCCAGTTCCTGTCGCCGCAGGAATATCAGGCTGCCGGTACCATAAGCCAGCGCCACTCCCGCGTACAATTGCAGCGCCAGAATGCCGCCGGCGACCAGCAAGGGACCGCGTGCCGCGAAATAGCCGAACAGTCCCCACGACAGGAACCACAGCTCCAGCGCCAGCAGGAGCACGAAGTAATACTTGCCCAGGCCCCTGCCCTGTTGGCACCAGCGCAGGGGGTTGAACAGATGCAGGGCCCGTGGCTCGGTGATCGTGACCACCAGCAGCGCCGGCAGGATCACCAGGCCCAGCTGCAATACCAGCAGGGCCAGCGGCGCGCCGCCGTATTTGGCCACCCAGCCTGGAATCAGGGCGGCAATGCTCAGCAACACCATCAGGCGAACCACCACGACCTTGTCGCTGGTCTGGCAAAGCGCGGACACGGGCGGCAGAGTGTTATTCCCATGAGCCATATGCGCTAATAACAGGGAACCATAACCCAGACAGACCAACAGGGGAAACAGCTGAGGCAATAAGCCCAGTTGCGGCTGGAGTCGAAACAGCACCCACAGCAGAACACAGCCCGCCACCAGCACCGCGGCCGCCGTGTTGCGCAAAAAGGCAACTGGCCAGACCGTGGATCGGGGCGCAGCCGGAGCGGCTCGCGCAGCGGCAGGCTGCAGCGGCTGGTTGCAGAGAAAGCACCGGGTGAGCGCGGATTGTCCATCCTGCGCCACACAGCGACCGCAGCTGTACAGCGCACAGTGCGCACAATACCAGCGGGCGGCAATGACAGGATGATACTTGCAGAAATTCATGGGCTGACCGTGACCGAGTGTAAACTCCGAGGTCCTGCCAGGTATATCGGAAGGCGGTCGACGGGACTTTACGCGCGCGGGGACGCCCCTGTCTCAACCCAGGCTGCGGCTGACGATTTCATAGACGTCCCGGGAAAGGTGTTGGTGAGCGGCGATGCGTTCGAGTTGCTGACACATCTGCTGTTGGCGCTGCGAGTCATAGCGGCGCCACGGGGTGAAAGCGCCGGCCAGACGCGCGGCGATGATCGGGTTTCTGTCGTTGAGCAGCAATACCTGATCGGCGACGAATTCGTAACCGGCGCCGTCGGCGGCGTGGAAGTTGATGTTGCTGGAGGCGAAGCCGCCGATCAAAGCCCGTACCTTGTTCGGGTTGGTGTAGCTGAAGGCCGGATGATCCAGCAAAGCGCGGGTGTTGCGCAGCGCATCCGGCAGACGGCTGGACGACTGCACCGCCAGCCACTTCTCCACCACCTGCTGATCGTGCTGCCACTGCTCGTAGAATTCACCTAATGCCGGGCCAGCATCGATGTTTTCGACGTTCACCATGCATCCCAGGGCCGCCATGCGATCGGTCATATTATTAGCCCCGGCGAACTGCCGGGCCACCAGCGCCGCGGCCTGCTGCCGCCCGCTGTCCGCCAGATATGCCAGGCAGACATTTTGCAGGCTGCGGCGACCGATAGCGTCCGCGTCCGGCCGGTAGGGGCCGTCGTCATGGCAACGCTCATAGGTCGCCAGCAGTTCCGGGAACAGCTCGCGACTGATGCTGGTTCGCAGAAAACGGCAGGTTTCATGAATCGCCAGCGGATCGATAACCGGCATGAACTCCGCGATATAGCTCTCCGCCGGCAGGGACAGGGTCTGGGCGATGAAGGCGTCGTCCAACCCCGGGGTCAGCAGGGTGCGACGCAGGGCGGCGATGATTTCCTTATCATCCGCGTTCAGGGAGCGTGGCGCCGCCTGGCGGGATTGCGCCAGCAGCAGATCGATCAGCAGACGCTGACCCACATCCCAGCGGTTGAAAGCATTGGCGTCGTGCCCCATGAGAAATATCTCATCGGCGCGCGTCAGATTGCCGCTCAGCTTGACCGGCGCGGAAAAATCCCGCAGCAGCGACGGCACCGGTCGCGTGGCGACATCCTCGAACACATATTCCTGCTCCGCCGCGCTCAAGGCCAACACTCGGGTGCCCGGACTGGCCTGCGTTTCACTGCGCAGGCGCAGCGGCATCTCCCTACCCTGCGCGTCGAGCAAGGCCAGCGCCAGAGGAATGTGAAACGGGTCCTTGGTCTCCTGCCCGGGCGTGGCCGGACAACGCTGACTGAGCCGCAGGCGGTAACTGCGCTTGGCCGCGTCATACTCACCGTCGAATTTCAGTTCCGGTGTCCCCGCCTGACTGTACCAGCGGCGAAACTGGCTGAAATCAGCGCCATTGGCGTCCTCCAGGGCGCGCACGAAATCGTCGGTGGTCACCGCCTGGCCATCGTGCCGCTGGAAATACAGATCGGTGCCACGGCGAAAAGCCGCCGCGCCCAGCAGCGTGTGCAGCATGCGCACCACTTCCGCGCCCTTGTTGTAGACCGTCATGGTGTAGAAATTATTGATTTCAACGTAGCTGTCGGGGCGCACTGGATGCGCCATCGGCCCGGCGTCCTCGCGGAACTGATGGGTACGCAGCAGGTTGACATCGTAAATGCGTTTGACCGCGCGCGAGGTCATATCGGCGCTGAATTCCTGGTCGCGGAATACGGTGAACCCTTCTTTCAGACTGAGCTGAAACCAGTCCCGGCAGGTAACGCGGTTGCCGGACCAGTTATGAAAATATTCATGCCCAATGATGCTTTGAATGCTGTAGAAGTCGTCATCCGTTGCTGTCTCCGGTGACGCGAGGACACAGGAAGCATTGAAAATGTTGAGTCCCTTGTTTTCCATGGCACCCATATTGAAATCATTCACCGCGACGATCATATAGATATCCAGATCGTATTCGCGTCCATAGGTTTTTTCATCCCAGGCCATTGCCTGTTTGAGACTGGCCATGGCGTGATCACACTTGTGAATGTTTTCCGCCTCGGTGTACAGGCGCAATTGCACCTTACGCCCCGACATGGTCGTGAATTCATCTTCAATGAATTTCAAATCGCCCGCGACCAGTGCAAACAGATAGCTGGGTTTGAGACTCGGATCTTCCCAGATGACATAGTGCCGGCCATTGTCCAGATCACCCTGTTCGATCGGGTTGCCGTTACATAATAAAACCGGATAGGTTTTTTTATCCGCAATAAGCTTGACCCGGTAACGGCTCATCACATCCGGTCGATCGGGGAAATAGGTGATCCGCCGAAAACCCTGCGCCTCACACTGGGTACACAACATGCGACTTGAGGCATACAAACCTTCCAATGCCGTATTCGCTGCCGGCTGAATTTCACCCACCGTTTCCAGCACAAACTGCGACGGGACTTTCTTGATAGTGAGCGATTCAGTCTCGAGTTGGTAATCAGCGTCGGCTAATTGTTTGTCATCTATTGCCACTGACAAGAGCGTCATATCGTGCCCGTCCAGCACCAGTGGTGTACTTGTGTTGGCTACCGCTTCATTGCGCCGAATGTGTAACAGCGATTTAACCCGGGTCGTTTGCGCTGCAAGTTCAAACTCCATGTCCACTTGCTCGACCCAGTAAGCAGGGGCCTGGTAATCCTTCAAATGAATCGCATTTGGGGTTTGCGGTGCATCGGCCTGTTTATTGATGTCGCCCATAGTTACTCCGTTATTCGATGTTTACTGCGCCCACGCTGCAGGGTGTTGGCACCAAAGCGTGCATTCACCTCGTCAGTCACTGCATCTACGCGTGTTTGCCTGACTAATTCAGGCTGGAACAAATCACCCTGTTGTACTTGTTGTTTGTCATCCTCTAATCCGGACACGCCCATACCAATCAAACGCAGCGCCGGTGTGCCTTGCCAATTATCCCGTAATAATTGCCGGACAATTTGCCAGAGTATGTTCGTCGTATGGGTTGCTTCAATAAGAGTATGGGAACGCGTAATAGTTTTAAAGTCCGGAAAACGTAATTTCAATTGTAGTGTACGTCCAAGTAGATCGTTACAACGTAACCGCCAGGCAACTTGTTCCGTGAGGTGAAACAGCCAGGCTTCGATCACATCCTGATCATGGATATCCTCCGCAAAAGTCGTTTCATGGGAAATGGACTTGGCCTGTGAATCGCTAATCACCTCGCGCTCATCGATACCATGCGCCAATTGCCACAGCTGCTCACCTTGACGACCAAAATGCGTTCTTAGCCATGGCACGGATTGTCGCCGGAGTTGACCAATACTACGAATACCCATGCGTTCGAATACTGCCACCGTGGCCTTGCCCGCCCCCCACAGACGACTGACCGGCAGCGGATCCAAAAAGGCCTGCACCTGCCCGGGATCGACAATGACAAACCCATCCGGCTTATTGATGTCAGAGGCGATCTTGGCGATAAATTTATTCGGCGCTGCACCCACCGAGGCAATTAATGAAAGTTCATCGTGAATAGCGGTTTTGATGGCCCGCGCAATCGACTCGGCCCCACCAAATAATTTTTCACAGGCGGTGACATCGAGAAAGGCCTCGTCCAGAGACAAAGGTTCGAATTGCGGGGTATACCTGGCAAAGATATCGCGAATTTGCTGGGAGACTTCGGCGTAGACTTCCAGTCGTGGCGGGAGGCGTATTGCCTGTGGACACAAACGTACGGCGCGTGCCATGGGCATCGCGCTGTGGACGCCAAACTTACGCGCGTCGTAACTGGCCGCTGAGACCACACCACGCCGTTCCGGTGCCCCGCCGACTATCACCGGCTTGCCGCGTAAGACAGGGTTATCCCGGATTTCGATGGATGCATAAAAGGCATCCATGTCGACATGCAGGATTTTTCGCACGTTTTGTCCTGAACCTGTCATCGCTGGTGTGCAAACCTCTGATTTTCAAATAAAAGCACTGCGTAGATCTCGTCAAGGCCGATTACATTCCGTCTGCCTTGATACTATAGAAGTACTGGTTTGTGTCGATATATGCCGGTGTGAGTCATCATAAACAAAACTAACCCATGCAACAGCAAGCAGAAAAAAATAATGTTGCCCCACCGAATAATGTCTACGTTGGCAGACAGCCCATATTCGATCGCAATCTGAATGTGTTTGCCTATGAACTGCTATACCGCTCGCAGCGACAACAAAATGCGGCCAACATCCAGTTTGACGGCGATATCGCCACGACCCAGACCATCATCAACACTTTTATGGAAATCGGTCTGGACCGGTTGGTGCTCAACAAAATGGCTGCCATCAACCTGACGGAAAAATTTCTCCTCGAAGACAACAAGATTCCATTTAACCCCCGGCAAGTCATTCTGGAGATACTTGAAGACATCCCCGTCACACCAAGATTATTAGTCGCGGTCGCCAAGCTTGCCAATGCCGGTTATACCATTGCCCTGGACGATTACATTTATAATCCTGCCCATGCGCCACTCCTGCATATGGCCAGCATCGTCAAAATTGACTTGATGCGGTTGTCCAAACCCGAGTTGGAAGAACATGTCAAACAGCTGCGCCAATTCAACGTTAAATTGTTAGCTGAAAAAATCGAAACCCCCGAAGAATTTATCCATTGCTCAAAACTGGGCTTTGATTATTACCAGGGCTATTTTTTAAGCCGGCCGCAAATTGTTTCGGCTGAAAGCCTGCCAACCAATCGTCTCACCGTCATGAACCTGCTCGCTGTCTTGCATAACCCGGATTCTGACAACGATGATCTCGCTGATGCCATCAATACCGATGTGACCACTAGCTATAAACTCCTGAAGATGATCAACTCGGCCGCGTTTAATTTACCGCGCAAGGTAGAATCCATTCAGCACGGTGTTCTGTTGCTGGGCCGGCGCAAACTTTCCAGCTGGGCCTCGATGCTTGCTCTGAGCACGCTCAATGATCGGCCTTCCGAAATCCTGCGTACCGCCATGACCCGCGCCAAAATGTGCGAGTTACTCGCTGAAAAGCTCGGTATAAAACCGGTAGAAAGTTTCTTTACGGTTGGCATGTTCTCCGCACTCGATTTAATTATGCAACGCCCTCTGCCCAAACTGCTGGAGCCATTACCGCTCAGTCCAGACATCGTCAGTGCCCTGCTTTATCATAAAGGGCAATTGGGCGATGCTTTAACCTGTGTCATGGCCTATGAAGTCGCCGACTGGCCAAACGTACAATTTGGCCGGCTCAGCACCCAGGAAATTCTGGTGGCGAACATCGAAGCGGTGACATGGGCGAATGGGATTATTGATACGCTCTGAGTTTCTTCTTCTATTAATATGCATTTGCCCGAGATTACGCCGCGGGCAACATGCTGTCAGGAAAATAGAGAAAACTTCCTTGTCTCGCCGCAAAGCAGCGGACGAAATAATTTGTTAAATCAAACAAAGAGAAAATAAACGCGGAAAGCGAAAAACAACAGCGACTAATACACCCGCTTATAAAAATCCCGATACGCCAAGACCTTCTGCACGTACTCCTGCGTCTCTTTGTATGGCGGTATGCCATTATAGTAATACACGGCTTTTTCACCGGCATTATACGCAGCTAAGGTGTGGTGCAGGTTCCACTGGTATTTAGTCAGCAGGTAGCGCAGGTGTTTGATACCCGCTTCCAGGTTTTCATACGGGTTCTCGATATCGCGCACACCATACTTGGCGGCCGTTTCCGGCATGAGTTGCATCAGACCGGATGCCCCTGCATGCGAGATGGCACGATAGTCAAAATACGATTCGGTGTGGATCACGGCTTTCACCAATGCCACATCGACTTTGTGGCGATGCGCCAGTTCCTCGATCAAGACATCCCAGCGATCAATCTGTTTGGGTTTGGTGAATGAAATTTTCTTGGCGGCTATCTGGCCCGTGCCTTCCGCCTTGCGCCGGCTGGTCACCAGTTTATACGTTGCCTTATGAATGGGGCGATCACTGATCACCCGCGAACCGTCCGGTAGCTCATAGATAAAAAACTTGGCCGCCATAGCGCTTTGTGCGCCTAAAAATAACAAAAATATAAATAGTGCCAAGCCAAATTGATAGTGTGACCGTGTCATCGTGGTCTCCGAACCGATTGATCTAAAAGTTATATCGGACATTGGCTGGGTGAGTTTAAAACTGTGACGAATTTCTTATTTTTTACGTACTTGCAGTAGATACACGCACTCGTTGAGCCGGTCAAGACCGCGTTGTTGCAGGCGGTCATTTCCGGTCAAAACGTCATCACAAACATGCGGTTGTGTCCCGGTGTAATTAGCGCCAAGCAGCGCCTGCACTTCCGGCTGTTCAACGGCAAAGGGTGGACCGTCCATCAATGCCTGCGGATACTCGAGCGTAATCAACAGATGGGGAACGGGGCCAACCAGCCTATGCATGTGCTGCACATAACGAAGACGCAAGGCCTTGGGTAAGGCAATCAGGGCTGCGCGATCATAGACAGCATCGATGGGCCCCAAGTCTGCGGCCGTCAGCGCAAAGAAATCACCGCACCACAGTCGCAGCTTCTCCGCCTCCCAGACTTGCCAGTCGCTGCGGCTTGTCACGCTGGGCGTCATCCCTTGTTCATCGAAAAAGGCACGCACGGCTAATTCGGACAATTCCACACCTTCGACCTGATAGCCCTGTTGCACAAGCCACAGCAGATCCAGGCTCTTGCCGCACAACGGGACCAGAATACGTGCCGGTGCGCTGACGCCAAGCAAACCCCAATATTTGCGCAAATAGGGGTTCACTTCTCCCTGATGAAAACCAATACGGTTTTCAAGCCAACGCTGATGCCAGAACTCCGGTTCCATGGTCCCTCCTCGATGCGGGCTATTCTACGCTCTGACAGCGGCAGCCCGCAGCGTTACAATGCACCAGGATACAGGACGGAGGACATGGTTATGCAGGGCAAATCCTATGATATCGAGGTCATGGAACTGGGCCCGATGGAGAACTTCATTTACCTGATCACCGACCGTAAAACCCGGCGCACCGCTGTGGTTGATCCGGCCTGGGATGTGCCCGCGATTCTGGCCTGGGCCCGGGACAAGGACGTACAGATTACCGATATCCTGCTGACCCACAGCCACCACGATCACATCAATGGCGTTGATCAGATACTGGCCAACTTCGACTCACAGCTCCATTTATGCCGAACCGAGGCTGAATTCTGGGGCCAACACTTGGATCTGCCTACCCTGCATCGCGGTGGTGACATCATCCGGTTAGGCGATACCGACATCACGGTACTCCACACCCCGGGCCACACACCGGGTTCGGCCTGTTATCGCCTGAATAATGACGTCATCAGCGGGGATACCCTGTTTGTCTATGGCTGTGGCCGTTGTGACTTGCGCGGCGGTGATCCGGAGCAAATGTTCGACACCCTGCGCAAACTGAGCACAGACTTACCGCCTGCTGCCCGGATTTTGCCCGGACATAACTACTCAGTGACGCCAACCTGCACCATGGCCGAAGAACTGGACGGTAACCCCTTCATGCACTTCCAGCGCAAGGCTGACTTTATCGAGTACCGCATGCATATCCATGACAAGGTCCGGCACGAACCCTACGGCCTTGTCCCCAAATAACCATACAAATTCCCTATATTTGTTAAAGACTTGTAACATTCAGCCGATCTAAATGACACGTTGGCTCACCCGATAAAAACCAGGGATGAGCTTTTTTCCTGTACACAAACAAGGACTTTCACGTGGCATTTTTAAACAGCATAAAAACTAAAATCCTGCTTGTTTCCGTAGCGTTGGCAGTCGTTCCCCTCATCGTGACCAGTTTGATCATGGGACAGCAAGCAAGTGCCGAGGCCGAAAAAGCCCTCGAAGATCAAGTCGCGCACCAGTTGGTCAGCATTCGTGAAATCAAGAAAGGCCAGGTCCAGACCTATCTCAAAGGCATGGAGACCCGGGTCAAACGTTATTCCGTCGATCCGGCCATCGTCATGTATATGCAAAAGCTGTCGATTTATTTCAATGGCGACAAGCGCAACCTGACTGATGTATCAACGCAAAAGACCAAGTTGATCGAGTTTTATAAAGGCCAGTTCAACGAAGCCTATACCGCACTCAATCCTGCTGCCTTGCCAGATCCGGCGGCGGTGGTCGAAAAGATGGACCCGATGAGCATCGCCCTCCAAAGCAGCTACGTGGCAACCTCGGCCAAGTTTGGTGAAAAACATAATCTGATCCAGCCGGATGACGGCACCACCTTCGCCAGTGCCCATGGTGACAGTCACCGGGTACTCAAGCGCCTGTTCGAAAAACTGGATGTGGATGATATGTACCTGGTGGATCCCAAAGGCTATGTGCTGTATTCGGTACAAAAAAATCCTGACTTTGGTACCAACCTGAAAACCGGCCCCTACAAAGACTCCGCGTTGGCACGCACCTATCAGGCTGCCATCGACTCTGGTGATTACTCGTTTGTCGCGATCAGTGATATCGAACCACACCCGGCCAACTTCAATCAGCCGGCAATGTTTATTGCCTCACCCATCCAGAATCTGGCGGAAGAAGATGCGTTCGAGATTCTGGGTGTGTTAGTGCTGAAAATACCACTGAGTGACATCAATGCGATCATGACGTCCAATGCCCAGTGGGAAGATGTTGGGATGGGCAAAAGTGGTGACGCTTACCTGGTTGGCGCCGACAAAACCCTGCGTAGTAATTACCGGGCATTGATCCAGGAGAAGGAGAACTTCATCGACCAGATCAGCAAGCAAGTAGAGCCCGCACTCGCCACAACCATGGCCATGCAAAACACCGCCATTAACCGACTGCATATCGACAACAATGTCATTAATAACATTCTGGCCGGTGAGACAGGTATCGCGATGACTCAAAGTGTTATCGGCAAGGCAACACTCAGCGCCTACACCCCGTTGAAATTTAAAACCCTCAACTGGGGCGTAGTGAGTGAGGTTGATGCAGATGAAGCCTTTGCCGCCAAGAAAGTATTGACGAAAAAAATCGGGGTCGTTGGCCTGGTATTGACGCTCGTGATGGTGGGTATCGCTGTCGTGGTTGGGATCCTGTTCGCCACCATGATCACCAAACCCATCATCAGAATGAGCAAAACCATGCGTCATATCGAACAAACGTCTGATCTTACTCAACGTATCGATGTCAGTTCCGCAGATGAAATCGGCAGCATGGCCATGGCTATGAACAATATGCTGGAAAAATTCCGCAACAGCCTGGAACGAGTTGCCGCCTCCACCACGATGCTGGCGACTGCATCCGAAGAGATGTCCGCTATTACACAGACCACTAATCAGAATGTTAACCGCCAGTTCCATGAGATCGATCAGGTCGCAACCGCCATCAATGAAATGACGGCGACCGTGCAGGAAGTGGCCAACAATGCCACCAAGGCGGCACGTGCGGCGCAAGAAGCGAGCAGTCAATCCACTTCGGGTAAACAGGTAGTCGAGGCGACCATTAATTCGATTAGCGATTTGTCCAGCGAACTGGAACGGGTGTCCGAAGTCATCGACAATTTGAACAAGCACAGCGAAAGCATCGGGATGGTGATGGATGTCATCAAGGGCGTCGCGGAACAAACCAATCTGTTGGCACTCAACGCCGCAATTGAAGCTGCACGTGCCGGTGAGCAAGGTCGCGGCTTTGCGGTCGTCGCCGATGAAGTGCGTACACTTGCCAGCCGCACTCAAACATCAACTGTCGAGATCGAGAGCATGATCGATCAGTTACAAAAAGGCGCTAACGACGCGGTCAGCGCGGTGAAGGCCAGTCGTGAGAAAAGTCAGCAAAGCGTACAAAATGCGGCAACTGCCGGTGATTCACTGGTGACGATCACTCATTCCGTAAACGAGATCAACGATATGAACACCATGATCGCCAGTGCGGCCGAGGAACAAAGCGCTGTGACCGAAGAGATCAACAAGAATATCGTATCGATTCGTTACGCCGCCGAACAGACAACAGAAGGTGCAGGACAGACCACAACCTCGAGCGAAGAACTCAGTCAGCTGGCAGCGGAACTGCAACAACTGGTCGCACAGTTTAAAACTGCTTAACGGTTATTGAATTCACTCATTGCCTGAGGATGAGCGTATCCCCGCGCTGGGTGAATTCAATATTCTTCAGAAAGCTCATTCCCAACAGCACAATCCCGTCACTGACATTGGGATTGATGCTGGCTTTCAGATCGTGCAACACAATGTCACCTACCCGGACTTCGTCAAGCCGCGTGGCATAACCAGAGGCCACCCCGTTGGCGGTATAGAACTCAATCCGACCTAGTCGTTCCAAACCAATATCCTCTGCAACAGAACGCGGGATAGAAATATCCGTCGCGCCGGTATCGAGCATAAACTCAACGGGATGGCCGTTGATGGTGCCCGTGACATTGTAATGTCCCATGCGATTACGTTTTAGTTCAACCTCATGCACACCCGAGCTTGTCACGCGCGAGGCGACTTGTTGGTTGGGGTTACGCTCGCGCTCCAGCCAATTGTTAAAGAACATCGCCACTAGAACAAACAACAAAATCCAGAACCCAAAATACATCCAGCCGCCGAGACGGCGTTGGTCTGCAACTTGTGGATCGTTTTCAACCATGATGTTTCACATAGTATTCAGGGACAGTTATTTCTCGGCAACCAGATAAGCATGCCACGATTCCTGGTTCTCCGCTTCAGTCGCCTCGAAAAATTCGCCGGTACTTTCCAGGTAGTCGTCGTCATCATCCGTGTTCTCGAACTTCTCCCAATAGATGCGCACCTTCTTGTAACCCGCTTCTTCCAGTAACTCTTTTAGTTCGGGCAATGACCACAGGCGCCAATCATAAGTAAAGGCTTTGTCCATGCGGGATTTATCCGGAAATTCGAAATGGATATAACACAGGATTTCATTGGTGATGGGATTGAACTTGGCATGCTCCCACACGTAAGTGGCGTTGACATCGTCCAGCTCTGTCTCCTCTTCCAGCTCATCCAGACACTCGGTACCGCCAAACATGTCGAGCACCAGCATGCCATCGTCCTTGAGCCCCTCGCGGGCCTTGGCAAAATACTCGCGCAGTGCATCCCGCGTCTTAAAAATACAAAAACTGAAATTGAAGGCACAGGTGATATCGACCTTGGGATCGTGCACGTCACGCACATCCTTGTTCAACAGGGTGACACGACTGGCTACCTCACTTCCGGCCGGCCGCACGTTGTGTTCCTCACCCCACTTGAGGGTATCGGCACAGATGTCGACACCGATGGCCGTACGTTGCGTATCCGACTTGCACCACTCTACAGACAATAAGGCAGTCCCACAGAAATCTTCTTTGAAGCTGAGCGGTTTGCGCCCCCGGAGATCATGGAAAAGCTTGTCCAGGAATTCGACTTCGACATCCACCGCCTGTACCGCAGCCTGGTACATGGCATGGCGATCCGCCGTTTCTGCCATCGTCGGACCTTTGGGTTTTTTGTCTTTGTGTTTGTTTTTCTTGTGCTTCTTGTCTTTCGCCATGTCAGTTCCTTTACCGCCTCATGCTACAAAGGTGGACATTATAAGTGTTTTTTTCTCTGCCTTCCTGCCTGTGTCGGTATTAACGCTATGTTAAAATCACGCCTTTGCAGGCAAGGGTAAAAAGTTATGCCAGTCAGACATCGGACTGTGGCCGTCCAAATCGGCAAAGTCAGCGTCGGGGGTGATAACCCGGTGATCGTACAGTCCATGACCAATACGGATACGGCTGACGTCGAGGCCACTGTCAAACAGACGATCGAGTTATCTCGTGCCGGCTCTGAACTGGTCCGAATTACCGTGAATTCCGCCGAAGCTGCACAGGCTGTACCTTATATAAAGGAACGCCTGTTGCAACAAGCTTGTGACGTCCCTCTGATTGGTGACTTCCACTTCAATGGCCACAAGCTGCTGACCGAACACCCGAGTTGCGCGGAGGCCCTGGATAAGTACCGCATTAACCCGGGTAATGTGGGGCGCGGCAAAAAACGCGACGACCAATTTGCGACATTGATTGAGTTTGCCGTGCGCTACAACAAACCAGTACGCATCGGCGTCAACTGGGGCAGTCTGGATCAATCGGTGCTGGCGCGGCTGATGGATGAAAATGCTCAACGCAGCGAACCGTTGGATTCCCAACATATCATGTACCAGTCCATGATCACCTCAGCCCTGGAGAGTGCCAATCAGGCGGAAACGCTCGGACTGGCGCATAACAAGATTATTCTTTCGGTCAAAATGAGTGGCGTGCAGGATCTGATCAATGTCTACCAACGATTGGCACAACAATGTGAATACCCCTTGCACCTCGGTCTGACTGAGGCGGGTATGGGCAGTAAAGGTATTGTTGCCTCCACTGCCGCGCTCGCCGTGCTATTGCAACAAGGCATTGGCGATACCATTCGTATTTCGTTAACACCGGAACCCGGCGGTGATCGCACTCAGGAAGTCATCGTGGCCCAGGAAATCCTGCAATCGATGGGTTTGCGTTCATTCACACCACAAGTGATCGCCTGCCCCGGCTGTGGTCGCACCTCCAGCACCTATTTCCAGCAACTTGCCCGTGATATCCAAACCTACTTGCGCCATAACATGCCAGGTTGGCGCAAACGCTATCAGGGAGTGGAAGACATGACGGTGGCAGTAATGGGGTGTGTCGTAAATGGCCCAGGTGAAAGTAAACATGCGAATATCGGTATCAGCCTGCCAGGTACCGGTGAGAAACCGGTAGCACCTGTGTATGAAGACGGTGAGAAGACAGTCACTTTAAAGGGTGACAATATTGCCGGTGAATTCCAAACGATTATCGAACAATATATCGAGCGCCACTACAAAGCCAGCTAGTGTTTTGTACTGCTGGCTAAGGTCTGATGCAAAATATCGTGATAATCACGAATACGTTGCACATAACGGACCGGCTCGCGACCACGTGCGTAGCCATGCTTGAGCGTCTTATATATCTGCTTCTTGCTGAGTAAGGGAAAGACCTCTGCCAATTCACTCCAGCGATCTGGATTTTTTCCCATGCGCTGCGCCAGCTCGCGTGCATCCTGCAAGTGGCCAATACCAACATTGTAAGCAGCCAGCGTAAACCAGTTTCGCTCCGGATGATTCACCTGTTCGGGTATCCGATCATACAAACGTTTGTAGTAAAGCGCCCCGCCGAAAATACTCTGCTTCGGATCCAGGCGGCTGGTGATACCCACTTCCTTGGCAGTCTCCTGTGTCAGCATCATGATGCCGCGCACGCCGGTCGGACTTTTTGCTTTCGCACGCCAGTGTGACTCCTGGTAGGACTGTGCTGCCAACAGCAACCAGTCGAGTTCGTATTTTTTTGCCGCCGATTCAAAGTGGGGACGATATTTTGGTAGTGTCGTTTTGATACTGCGGGTGAATTTACGGGTATCCACATAGTCAAATTCTTCGATGAAACCGTAATAACGTTCCAACAGGGTTTCAAGTTGTCCGTCATGCCGGAACTGCTCCAGCCAGTCATCAAGCGCGGACTGCAAATCCGATGCTGTTTTTGGCATGAACCAGGAGAGCGGCTCTGGCTTGGTCAGATCAAACTGCACTATCAGTTCCGGATAGTAACGCCGGTTGATTGCCACAATATTGGAATCTGCCACGGTGCAGTCAAGCTTGCTTGACCAGACCTGTTCCAACAACGTTTCGGTATCATCAGAAGAAGACTGCCAGTGCAGACCGTGATTGGCTGTGCGCAGTGTTTGCAGATGTTCATCATAGCTGGTGTCGACAGGAACACTTAAAGACACATTGACCAGATCCGGGACGGAAGCAGGACGTTTACCACCCCGGCGGCATACCACCTGCTGTTCCACCTCCTGGTAAATCGGACCAAACAGGAAACGCTGCTCGCGTTCCGGCGTGCGCGTCAAACCTGCCGCCGCAAGATGGGCTTCGCCATTTTCCACGGCAGCGAGGATTTCAGTAACCGAGTCTTTGACAATATATTTGATCTGCACGCCCAGATGCAGAGCAAAAGCCTGGGTCAGATCGTATTCCGGCCCAATTAAGTTATCGTGCAATTCATAGTAGGTTGTCGGCGCATTACGGGTCACAACGATCAATTGTTTGTCATGCAGAATTGACTTGAGCAAATCCGCCTTACCAACGTCCTGCTGGCAGCCGAGCAACAAGCTGCTTGCGAGCAACAGGCAAAATGCTTTCATTGGCTGTCCCCATACGTCCGACAATCACTCTATATACTACTTAATCCGTTGCAACCACAACCCACCCCACTGATAAATACTCATACCGAACAAAATCAAACCAGATCCCAGCCAGGCGCTTAAACCCACCACCTCGTGATTAAACAGGGCACCAAACCATAATGCCAGCACCGGTGTCAGCAATGTCAGCAAGGCCACCTGCGAAGCCGGCATGTGTTTGAGAATATAAAAGTACAGACTAAAGCCGATCCCCGTCGCAATCACGCCGAGGTAAATGATTGACCACAAGGCTTGTGCCGGCAGCGCCTGCGGCCATTGCCCGTCACGAATGAACCAGGTCAGAAGGTACAACGGGGTTGCGACCAATAATCCGCCGGTGGTAACACTTAAGGATGAGAGATTGCCGTGCAAGCGTTTCACCAACACACCACTGATGGCGTGCAATAATACCGAAAGTAATACCGCAGCAATGCCCAGCAACACCGTATGTCCAAGCGAGAAACTGCGATGAAAGATCACACCGAGGCCGATTAAACCCAACATAATCCCCAACACGCGCAACGGCGTCAGTCCGCGCTCCTCAAGAATAAACCACGCAAACACACCGGTAAGGATCGGTGTCAGGCCAAAGATCACGGAGATAAATCCAGAGGCAATAAACTGCGCACCCCAATAGACACAGATCATTGCGCCATAGATACCCAGGCCGGCAGCAAGATACGTCTTGATAGCATCAGCATGCCAGGGTACCGCGACCCGTTTGATGCGCGCCATCAACAGCATCAGCACAGTGCCGATCACCATGCGCGCAGTTACACCGAATAGAAAACCCGGACCTTCACCACTCCATTTGACCGCGAGTGGCGTAGTCGACCAGATCAGTACCACCACAATGAATCCGAACAAAACCGGATAACGCGCGAACATGTTGCTCTCCTTTTGCAACGAACAATAGCCCTGAAACGAAAAAGGCCGCAGTGTTTGCTGCGGCCTTTTGAAATCTTTTGCTTGTTAAATCTAGTCAGTCATCGATTCCGGGGCACGCAGCCAACTGCACACATCCAACGAATGTGTGGCAGCACGCGTGCTTTGGTGAATTGACTAAACATGCTTTCGAGTTTGCCCACAGTGATGAATACTGTCAACAATAAATTGTTTCAATCCGTGAACAGCGGCGCATGCAGGTAAAAATAATGCCAAGGCACACCCGTTTCCTGTTGCAGTTGTAACAAAACAGTTTCAGTCGGCATCGATTCCTTGGGAAATACATTCACTATGCTGACAAACTGGCGGGCACAGGCGCCGGCATCGAACCAGCGCCAACGACAGGCATGTTCAGACTGTTTGCAGTGCGGACAGGTCAAAATCATGTCGTTTGCATGATAGTGCTGAATCCAGGCAGGAATACGGCGCTGGCAATGCGGACAAGCTGGCTTGGCACTCTCCTTGTCCACCCGCCAACGTGGCCTTGCTTGCGCCGGACTCAGCTGGATAAACACAAACTCAAGCCAGTCAATGTTGTGCAAATCCTTGGGAGTGAATTCAATGCTAGGCGCACATCCCATGAAACTGAATAACTGCATGAACGCATCACCAATCAGAAAACGATCGGGTATCGCTGACGTCACCAGTTGCCCCAGCATCCCCACGCGCTGCAAGATCGTCACCAGTTCAGCGCGTGAGGCTGGTTGCCAGTTACTGTCGGATGGGCATAAGACGAGTTGGCGATATGCAGTTTCCACAAGAATCCCAAGATATTTGCCAGGAAAGAATTTGTTGGAGCTTAGCATGTGGGTGTCGGGCTCAGGTACAATACACGCCATAGCAACCGCCTGTGACGGAGTCCAGCATGTCCGAACCCGATTTGAGTAAAGAAGAACAGATACTGCGTATGGTGAAAAAGGTCCTGACTGATGTGGCCAAAGATACGTATGTCAAACCAGGGCTGCGTCACCCCTTGAGCGACAACACCATACTCGGCATCCGCGAATGCCTGAGTCTGATTACGGCACGCGAGCAGGAGCTGGCCAAAGCAGCCGGGCGCGAATCCAAAATGCGGCCACGCTTCGTCGATGAACCCCAAAGCACCGTGGTGGTCTCCCTCGACAAACTCAAACGTTCCGAGACGGAGCCGAAAGACTGACCTCCCGCTCAGACCAGCCGGATTTCTCGGTACTGCGTGAAACCCTGGATCATCTCCTGCGCGCACACCCGCAGGGACTGACGGAATACGAACTCCTGACTCTGTTACAAGACCGGGAACCCGCCTTTCACTCCGACCGCGCCGACCCCTTATCTCTGTTTCAGCAGCATTTCCTCTTATTCCACAACCTCTACCTACTCCAACAGGACTTATACGCCCGGCAAGCCGCAAAGTTGCAGATCAGCACTTTGCTGATATGCCTGCATCCTTACCACCCGGGTGAAGCCGGCCAACTGGCCGAGACCGACCCCTTGCGAAGCTATTATCTAGACCTGAAGCATCTGCAAGAAACCGGGGCAGCGGACGTTGAGTCCATGTTGGCGGCATTCTGGACACGCCTGAGCCGCGACAACCGCCGCGAAGAGGCCCTGGCTATCCTGGGCCTGACCGACCCCGTGGCGGATGCAGCCATACGCCGGCGCTACCGTGAGCTGGTCATGACCCACCATCCGGATCGGGGCGGTGACAAGGACCGGTTGCAGCTGATTAATGCGGCCTTGGCTGACCTCCTGCCCCGAAAAGAGTAAATAGTATGCTAATATCCATAGTAATAAAGGAGTCTTTATATTTCCCGGCAGCTTGCCGATAACACCATGATATCCCGGGAATTTAGAATCCTTCTGTCATTGGACTATTGAGAAATTTTGTCAGGATAAGTGTGGACATATACAGCCTGCGAAGTCGCTATGCCCTCATCAGCTTCATGCTGGGGCTGCTGGTTTTGGTAGCGGCGGCCTCCGGCCACTATCTCTTGACGCATACCCGGGAAGACACTGCTCTCCACATCGACAATCGGCAGCAGCTGCTCGCGCAAAGCCGGCAAATACGGAATACCGTCTGGCAGGCCCGCGAAGCCGTGGGCCAGTTCCTCATCGACCCTGAGCGCGCTGAAAACCAGGCTAGCGTCCACAACACTATCGACCAGGCGATCCTCAGTACAGATCATCTGCTTGGCATGAAGGAACAATTAAATGCGAAGCAGTCAGCACAGATCAAACATGTTGCTGAATTAACCCGGGCGCTGCGGGACGCTGCAGTGGAACTCATTGCCATCCGGCTCGATACCCGGCT
>DKAS01000238.1 GCA_002448875.1 Proteobacteria bacterium UBA6920
CACCATTACCGGCGAACACGGCGTCGGAGTGGAGAAGCTGGACCAGATGTGCGTGCAATTCTCCAGCGCCGAACTGCAGCAATTCCACCGGGTGAAAGCTGCGTTCGATCCCGCCGGCCTGCTCAATCCCGGCAAGGCGGTGCCCAGCCTGCGGCGCTGCGCCGAGCTGGGCGCCATGCATGTGCACCACAACCAGCTGCCCTTCCCCGAACTGGAGCGTTTTTGATGGCTCTGGATGCCAGCCTGGATCTGCAACAACAGGTGCGGGAGGCACTGGGCCGCAATTTACCGCTGCGTATCCGCGGCGGCGGCAGCAAGCCATTTTACGGCCGCACGGCCGAAGGCACGGTGCTGCCCACCGGCGGTCATCGCGGCATTGTCGATTATGAGCCGACGGAGCTGGTTATCACCGCCCGCGCCGGCACCCCGCTGGCGGAAATCGAACAGACCCTGGCAGACCAGGGCCAGATGCTGGCCTTCGAACCACCCCACTTCGGCCCCGGCGCCACCCTGGGCGGCACCATCGCCACCGGTCTGTCGGGGCCGCGCCGGCCCTATGCGGGCGCCGCCCGCGATTTCGTCCTGGGCATGCAACTGCTGTCGGGGCACGGGGAAATTGTCAATTTCGGCGGCCGGGTGATCAAGAACGTGGCCGGCTATGACGTGGCCCGCCTGGCCACCGGCTCCCTGGGGATGCTGGGGGTGATACTGCAGGTGTCGCTCAAGGTGGCGCCGCGACCGGAACGTGAGCGCACCCGGGTTCTGGAACTGTCCCTGGCGGCGGCACTGGACACCCTGCATCGACTCAGCGCCTCACCGTTGCCGCTATCCGGCGCCTGCTACCTCGATGGTCGGCTCTATCTGCGGCTCAGTGGCGGCGAGCGGGGCGCGGCGGCGGCCTGCGCCCGTGTCGGCGGCGCGGACCTGGACGATGACGGCCGCTTCTGGCAGGACTTGCGCGAACACCGCCTGCCGTTTTTCGCCTCGCCCCTGCCTCTGTGGCGCTTGTCCCTGCCGGTGGACGCATCGCCGGCAAAATTGCAGGGCGAGTTCCTGCTGGACTGGGGCGGCGCGCAACGCTGGCTGCTCACCGACGCGCCCGGGGATATCGTGCGCGCTTACGCCAGCCGCCGTGAGGGTCACGCCACGCTGTTCCGCAACGCCGACGCCGGCGCTGACCATCGTTTCCATCCCCTGCCGCCGGCCCTGCTGACCCTGCACCGCAACCTTAAAAGTGCGTTCGATCCCAAGGGTATTCTCAATCGCGGCACCATGTACCCGGACCTTTGATTCGGCTGATGTTTTCATTGCCTGCGGTGCGCCGGCACCCTACACTTGTGGGCTGACAACGATCGCGCTCCAGGAAATCCCTGTGGAAATACCAGTAATAGAAAAAGGTCAGCTTCCCCCCTGCCCGGTCGCCGCCGATGCCCTGCAGGGAATACCGCGGCAACAGACCAATGCCGGCCTGTGGCACGGCGAGAACTGGCGCAGCTTCGTCGGCGAATTGCAGGCGGCAGGCATAGAGGTGCGCGAAGACCGCGGCAGCCGCGGCATTTATGTCACCGATGCCGGCGGCCTGGCCCATGGCCTGCCGCACGGGGTGATGCTGGCGCAGGATGCGCAGCAGGTGGCTATGCTGATGATGAAGGCGCAGCACTATCGCATTCCGGTCACCACCCGTGGCGGCGGCCTGACCACCGAAGGCGAAGCCGTGGCCTATGGCGGCATGCTGCTGGACATGACCGGCATGTGCCACCTGCTGAGCGTGGACAAAAAAGCGCTGACCGCCCGGGTGCAGGGCGGCATGCTGTGGCACCGGCTGGCGGAACTGCTGCGTATCGACGGCCTGGACTATATTTCCGCGCCGCTGAACCTGGCGTCATCGGTCGGCGGCACCCTGGGGGTGGGCGGCATAGACGTCAACTCGGCGCGCTACGGCTGCAGCGCCGATCAGGCGCTGGCCCTGCAGGTGGTCACGCCCACCGGCGACATCGTCGAATGCAGCGACGACCAGAACGTTGAGCTGTTCCAGCGCGTGCTGCTGGGCTATGGCCAGTTCGGCATCATCACCGAAGCGACGCTGAAGATCCGCAACTATACGCCGATGCGTATGCACTATTTTTTTTACCACTCGCTGCGCGCCGCCATCGACGATCTGATGATGCTGGATCAGCGCGGCGTCTGCGATTACACCGGCATTCTCACTCTGATGGACAAGGCCATTACCCTGCTGGTGGGTTTCGACACCCCCGAGCGCGAACAGGACTTCCGCCACATCATGATTTCCCGCCTGCGGGGCTGCCGCGAGAAAAAGTTCGCCCTGCGCCTGCTTGGCTATTATCTGCCGCGCCCCTGGCGCTGGCGGCAACTGCGTTTTCTGCTGCGCTGGAAACAAGCCCTGTTTCCCGACCTGCTGCCGGCGCACCATATGCAAAAAGGCGTGCTCCACGACCGCTCGGCGGTGTTCTCGCGCGCGGTGTGGAAACACTGGGGCCACAAGCACATGGTGATTCCCGACCTGGCGGCCAGCAAGGAAAAATTTATCACCGCCGTCGAACGCGGCAACGCGGTTTGCAAAAAATATTTCCCCTACTACACCCTGTATTGCGTAGGCATCAAACTGCGCCCGGAGCACCAGCCGCACTACGAACTGTCTGCCATCCCGCCGGATGCCACCGGCTGGAGTTATGGCTGTGAATTCGAACCCATACTCGACGACGAACGCCACTACAGCCGGGATTACCTGCAGTCGTTTAAAAACGCCATCTATGATATCGGCGTCGACATGGGCACCAGCTACTACCGTTTCGGCGGCATGATGAAAGCCTATATCCGGCGCGCCCTGGGCGATGCGGTGGTGGACAAGCACCTGGCGTGGAAGCGCGCCGCCGATCCGGCCATGATCCTCAACCGGGACGTTATTTTCTGATGCCTTACAACCGCTGCCACGGCTGTGGTTTGTGCACCCTGGTCTGCCCGGCCTGGCAGCAGCACGGCGACGTGCGCGAAACTCCCAAGGGCCTGGCCAGGGCATTGCAGTACGACGGCAAGGTCATCGCCGAGCAGGCGTTTGCCTGTGTGCTGTGCGGCGCCTGCGAGCCGGTATGCCCGCAACAGATCGATCTCATCGCCTTCATGACCAATCTGCGGCGGCGGGCGGTGCGTGCCGGCTACCGGCCGGAGATCATCAAGCAACTGCGCCATGATCTGGCAGCCACCCAGTTTCCGCAGCAAGAGATCCAGCCGGACAAGACTCTGTTCCTGCCCAGCGATCCCCTGCGCCGTGATGAATTCCGCATGCGCAAGGTTACCAGCCTGCTGTCCACCCAGTTCGATCTGCAGGTGCTGGACCAGGAGATAGGCGCGGTCAGCGCCGCCCTGGAAGCCGGCATCGACGTGCCGCTGACGGTGCTCAATTATTTTCTCGCGCCTTTGCGCGACGCTCCCCTGGTGATAGTAGATGACGGCCTGCTGCTGGATCATCTGCGCATCTGGCTGCCGCAGCAGAAATTTTCCGGCCTGGGCATTATCCTGAGCAAGCTGCGCCAGATCCATGCCTGGCTGAAACCGACCGATCTGTACGTAATCGAAAGCCGCGCCTTTCACAACCAGTACCGGCAGGCGCTGCCCCACTACCATCAATTGCAGCAGCGCACCGAATGCAAACTCAACTGGGACCTGCAGCGGCTGGCCATCCCCACCGCCCGCACTTTTACCCCGCAGGTGCATACCGGCCACAGCCCGGACCCGCTGACGCAGCTGCGATGGATGCTGCGTTTCGGCGACGTCGCGCGCATCGTGGTGGAGGACATGCACGACCACGCGCTGCTCTCCACCCTGACCCAGAAACCGGTGATCTACGTGGCGGAGCTGGCGCAGATATGAGCGGAAAATTCCCGCCACCCGTAAACCAGGCCGCGACGCGCGCTTTGCCGCGCCGCGCCGACCACCATTCACTGAAGACTTTCCCATGCGCAATGTAGATGTCATTATCGTCGGCGCCAGCCTGGCGGCGGCCGCCGCCGCCAAACGCCTGGTCGATGCCGGCTTCGAGACCCTGATCCTGGAACGGCTGGAACTGCCGCGCCACAAGATCTGCAGCGGCATCCTGTCGCCGCGCGGCTACCGCTTCCTGCTGGAAAATTTCGGCCCCCTGCCACGCGCCGCGCTGCACGATCCGACCTGGTGCCGCGGCGTCACCTTTCACTTCCCCAGCATGGTCTCCATGCCCATGGATTTCTTCGGCGGCACCACCCCGCACCTGCACCGTAAATATTCCGACTACTGGGCGATCCAGCGCAGCGGCGCCGAGGTGCACGACCAGACCTCGGTCGTGGCCCTGAGCGACAAGGGCACACACGTGGCAGTCAGCGCCCGCCGTCAGGGCGGGGAAACCGTGGAATACGGCGCGCGTTACGTCATCGGCGCCGACGGTCCCAGTTCGGTGGTGCGCAAGGCGATCTATCCACAGTACGACAAGCAGATACCCTGGTTCTTCGTCGGCCAGAAGTTCCATGACATCATCCACTGCCCGCTGGACCATGAATATTTTCATTTCTGGTTTCATCCGCGGCTGGGGCACTACACCTGGAGCCATGCGCGTGACGGCCGGCAGATCGTCGGCGTCGGTTTCAAGAAAGGCGACAGTTTCCACGACCGGCATCGCATCGTCGAAGCCTATCTGCGGGAAAAACACGATGTGCAACTGCAGCCGGCGGCGCCCGACCACGAAGGCTGCGCGGAAAATTTCGGGCCCTCGCTGATCAACCGCTATGTCTTCGGCCGCGGCAATATGCTGCTCACCGGTCAGAGCACGGGTTTTCTCAACATGATAGGCGAAGGCATGAGCTGCGCCCTGCATTCCGGCGCCATTGCCGGCGAGGCGGTGGTGGAATCCCTGTGCCACAACCAGCCGGTGCAATCGGTATACCGGCAGATGATAGCTTCGGAAGTACGCCGCACCAGCGACCAGTGGAATCCCCTGATGATCGCCTTCGCCAAACCCCACGAGGCGGATTTCCCCGCGGCCCTGCTTGCCCTGCCGCGGGAGGACCGTATCAAGGTGCTGCGCGACATCTGGCGTTTCGTGGTGCTGTACAAAGAGTTCAACTGGGGCCGGCAGATCATGGCCTCCAGCCTCGCCCGCCTGTTTACCGGCAGATACCCGCCGCAACGCTGGCTGTAATCCCGCCACCCGCGCCCCGTAGCCGCCCCTGAGCCATGGGTACAACGACCGTGCCCCGGGTCAGCGCGGGCCGACGACGTAGCCGAAAAAGGCCATGACGAATACGGGCAGGATGCTCGCCGCCCCCGCCCAGAAGACAATGGCCCGGGATTTACGGGCGGATACGCTATATTTTCTGCCCACCGTCACGCCGGCCAGGGCACCCACAACGGACAGTAGCACGAAACCGCCGGTGATGCCGTAGAACAGCCAGGCAAGAAAGACGATATTCAGCACATCGAAAACGGCGACGCCGTAAGACCCCATGTCACCCAGCGGGCCGATCGTGGCGCCCAGCGGCATGGGTACGCGTAACGTATAGGCAAACGCCACCGCCACCGGCAGACTGCCGAAGGTGGTACCGATCATGCCCAATAACGCGTCTTTTATTGTTGCAAAAAAAGACATGTTTTGCGGCTTATCCCAGCGGAATCACTGTTCAGCTCCTGACGCAGATTCACGCCGAAGCCTTTTATTTTTTTACAAACAAGCGGCCAATTATTTTGACAACCGCAAACAAAGTCAACAGCCTTGCCCGCGGGGCGGGAAAAAGAAAACGGCCATACAACCGAAGTCGTATGGCCGTTCAGTGATAGTGCAGAATGACTGGTTAGAAACTCGTCTTGCTCACGCTGTGGCAGCCGGATCCGCCGCAGTTGGCCTTCTGCGACACCGGTTTATTGCTGTGGCTGCCCTTCGAGTACTGATTGACGTGGCAGGCGCCGCACTGGGGCTTCATATCCACATTCGGCGTCACTGACGTATCGAACTGGGTCCGCCAGTTAGCCGCCTTGGTCACGTCGCCGGGCGTCGTCACCGCGCCGGTGCTGGAGGTCTTGCCCCAGTGGCAATCGGAATTACAGGTGTATTTCGCGTTGTGCTTGTCCGCGAAACTGCTCACCGACGCCGGGTGCGTATAGGTATCCGGCGCCCAGGCTTTGGTGTTATGGCACTTTTCACAGGCCAGGGAGCCGATCTTCAGATGCTTGGCCGACGGACCGGTCACGACCTTGTCAATGTTCAGGGTCTGACCATTGTGGCAAGTGACGCAATTGCCGGTGACACCCGTATGATCCCAGGTACCGCCCTGGAAAGTGCCGGAGGTCACGTCATGGCACTTGTAGCAATCCAGCGAGGTCGGCAAGTGGGTGGACGGCTTGACCTTGCCTGTGGCCTTCGCGCCGTCATGGCAGGCGATGCAGCCGGTGGTAATGCCCGTGTGATCGAACACCGCGCCCTTGAAAGTGGTGGTGTTGTGGCACACGCCGCAGTCGGAGCTGGTGGTGATATGGCCGGCGGGCTTACCCGTGGCCAGGGTACCGTCATGGCACAGGCGGCAATTGCCGGTGATGCCGGTATGGTCCATGGTCCCCGGTTTGAAACCCGCGGTGTTATGGCAGAAATGGCAATCCCGGGTAGTCGGAATATGCAAGGTGGGCATACCCATCGCCTGTTTGCCGTTGTGGCAGGTCGAGCACTTGTCCACCACGCCGGTATGATCGAACTGGGCGCCGGCAAAGGCCGTGGTGTTATGGCACACCGAGCAATCCTTGCTGGTCGTAATGTGGTTGGGTCCTTTGCCGGTGGCCTGAACGCCATCGTGGCAGGCCGCACAACCGCTGGTGATACCGGTATGGTTGAACACCGCCGACTTGAAGTTACCTACCACGTGACACACTTTGCAATCCTGGGTGGTGACCACATGCCCGGCCGGCTTGCTCACAATGGCTGGGTTGCTGCCGTCATGACATTTGTCGCAACGATCCGTGGCCTTGAGCACGGAGTGGTCATAGGTATTCACCTTGGTGAAGTCGGTCGTGCCGTGGCACCACGAACAATCCTTTTCTTTACCGGTGGCCGTATCAATGGCCACCGCCGGATGATTGGCGGGCTTGCCCAGCGCCGGCGGATAAGTGCCGGTATGGCAGGAAGCGCAGTTACCGGTCACGCCGTTATGGGCGAAGCTCACCGTCTTCCAGCGATCACTAATGTCGACCTTGTGGCACAGATAGCAATCCAGATTGGTCGGCAGGTGACTGCCCGCAGCGTCTTTGCCCAGGATCCTGACGGTTCCAGTGGTGATGGTAAAGCTGCCGTTGTGGCAACCACCACAGCCTTTGGTGATGCCCTTGTGGGCGAAGGTCGAGGGGCTGAACGCGCCGCCGATGGTGTGGCAGGCTTCGCAATTGTTCAGCGCCGGAATGTGCTCAGGATTCTTGCGCGCGCTCATGCCCGTGGCCTGGACACCGTCATGGCAGCTGAAACAGCCGTCGATGATGCCGGTGTGGCTGAATCCGCCGTGCGCGAACGAGGGGGGGGTGTTGTCAGTATATTGGTGGCACACCGAGCAATCCTGCTCCGTCGGTACGTGGTTGACAGTCTTGCCGGTGCTGATGACGCCGTCATGGCAGGTGGCGCAACCGCCGGTGATGCCCGCGTGATCATAAGTACCGTTGGCGAAGCTGCCCGGCGCGTGACAATCCTTACAGTCACGGTTACCTATAGGCATGTGGCTGGCGCTCAAGCCCTTGATCATGATGGTGGTCACCGAACCATCGGCCAAGGTGATCTGCTTTTCCTGGCCGTCATGGCAGCTGTCGCAGCGGACATTGGCCGCCAGCGCGGTGTGGTCGAACATGCCGGTCAAGCCGAAGGACAGGGTATTGTGGCACATGCCGCAATCCTGGTTGGTGGCCACATGGCCCTGCGGCTTGCCGATGGCGGCGGGCACACTGGCGTTGCCGTGGCAGGAGCCGCAGGCCTGACCGTCTTCGAGGAAGCGGTGGTCGAAAATAATGGCTTTGAAATCGTTGACCACGTGACAGGCCAGGCAGTCGGCGGTGGTTTCGATGTGGCCGGCGGGCTTGCCGATGGCAATCTTGCCGTTGTGGCAATACCCGCAGCTCGAACCGATATTGCTGTGATCGAACTTGCCGTCCGCACCCAGTTGCAGGAAGCTCACGGTGTTGTGGCAGGCATCGCATTCGGCGGTGGTATCGGGATGCTCCGGTCCCTTGCCCGTGGCTTTTACGCCGTCATGACAGAGACTGCAGGAACCGAAGACTTCCTTGTGGTCGACAAAGGTGATGATGCCATAACCGAAAGTGGTATGGCAGGCCTGGCACATATTGCTGCTGGCCACATGGTCGCCGCTCTTGCCGAGGATGATCTTGCCGTTGGAGGTGGCAAAGGTTCCGGTGTGACAATTGATGCAGTTGTTGGACAGGCCTGGATGATTAAACGGGCCGGTGGGCCGCTCACCCTCCAGGGTGGCTTCCACCAGGGCGACGCCACGCGGACTTGAGACACCGCCGGCGCTGACTACCAATTGCACGTGGTAGGTGCCGCGTACATCGGGAGTGAAACTGGGGGTGGCGCTGTCGGCGGCTACCAGCTCAGCCTGGCTGCCGTCGGGCTTGCTGCTGAACTCCCAGGCGAAGGTGAGTGCGTCACCGGAGCTGGCGCTGGAACGGCTGCCATCGAGCGTGGCGAGCTCGCCCACCCGTACCGCGACAATGGCGCCGGTATTGACGATGAAATCGATCGGGACATTCTCGCCCTGGGCAGTGTTGACCGGTGTTTTCTCACCGTTACCGCCGCCGCCGGAGTCACATCCCGACACCAACAATGCGAGCACCAGCAGCAGCCCGCTGCCAATGGACGAGCTTAAAAAGTTTTTACGTAACATGGATACCCCACCTTTTTGCAGCAACGTTTCCTTCGCCTGATTATTATTCTTCTTATGGTCCAATTTCATACAATTCCGCTTGGTCATCATAACCACCCTCGACGTTGCCTGCAATTCGTACCGACTGTTTACAACCCCTTCTTTCCTGCGAGGGAGTTCTCACTGACAAGGCAAGCCCTCACCAGGCTCCACGCGGGAACAGCAGCGGTAACTATAAAGCGCTCAATCCTCGAAGTATGTGACGCAACGGGCAATTCTACAGAATTCCCGGCAAGGGTACGCAGCGAGTATTAAGATCATGTTAATGCGCATAAATTTTTACACGCTATTTTTGTGTTGTTTTATTTTGCGAGCACCAAATGGGGGCAGCAGGAAAGCATTCTGTAACAAGAATATAAGGCGCGTATTTGTCATAACGCCGGTAAATAAAGGAGTGCGGGACGGCAAAGCCGCCATGAGGCACCGCCGTGAGGCGTCACCGGGCGGGCAATGTTATACCTTTGCTGTAACAATGCGTCAGAAATGTAAATCGATGCGTTTTCGATACACCGGGTAATGAATGGGATCGCTGTTGTCGTAACCGATACGGCGGCGGCGGGCTTCGTCCAGCAGATGATAGTCCACCTGCGCCTCCACAAAAGCAGCGGTGCCGCGCAGTTTGGCCGGAACCTCATAGCTGTAGTCCCGCACCTGCCCCCGGCGCAGGCGATCGTCCCACAAATCGATGATAAATGGCCGCCATAGCAGGTTGCGCTTGAGCGTATGCTGCTCGCTGTCCAGCAGATTCCCCTGGGTATCGAACAGGCGGAAACTTACCGTCAAGTGGCGATCCGGCGTACCGGTGGGCAGGGCGTGATCGGCGCCGATATTGGCGATGGACAGCCGCAGCGGCTGAGCACCGTCCGCCGCGCCCTGGGTGTCGAATTCCACTCGCAGGGCGCCGCGCACCGTATCCGGATCGTGGCCGCCCCGCCACAAGTGCCGCCGTGCCTGGCGCAGCGGACCGCCGGGTGCCAGGGGGCGGGCCACCAGCGGCATATGGCAGTCGACGCAGCCCAGGCCGGCGATTTGCTCGGCCGTCAGAACAGCGTCCACCGCGCCGCCGCCGCGTATTTCCGCCACCGTGCCGCAGGGCGGCAGGCGATAAAAGGTATCCCAGCGCTGCCCGCCTGCCACGTGGCAACGCACGCAGATTTCATTGCCGCTGGCGATGCGCTGCACGGGGTGCGGCGCGTCACCGCCGAGCACACCGAGGATTTTCCCCTCGCGCAGGTGACAGGCGGCGCAGGTCACGCCCTCGTGCTGCAACGCGGCATCGAAATCGGGATTGGGGGCGAGCATCGGCTGCAGCTTATCAACATCGTAGAAGCCCACCACCGTCTGTTCCTGCTGGCGATCCAGGGGAATATGACAATTCTTGCAAATTTGCGCGCTGCCATCGAACTGCCAGTCGACCTGGAAATAGGGATCGGTCCAGGCCTGGCTGTGCATGGAGGTAGACCACTCGTCGTAGAATTCGCGATGGCATTCGCCGCAGCTGGCGGCGCCGATTGCCTTTGATTCGCCGACGGTGGTGGTAGTAGCGACGGGCTGTTCAAACGCCGGCGCGACAACGAAGATCTGCATCGGACGGACGAACCGCCAGACCAGGAAGGCGGTCAACGCCAGCAGCAGTACAAGCAGGATTCTGGTTTTCACAGCGATTCGCTTCTAGGTTTCATAGGCAAAGCATTCACCCGCATACCGGGACAACGGCGCCCGCCGCCGTTTCAGGACAGGTTAGTCAGGGACTCAAAGGCGAAGCCGCAACCATCATGCACCACCCTGGCCATCGCCGCATTCTTCACTTTCACATGGTACATGTGACTGAGCGGACTTTGCAGCACATGGCTGATGACCGCGCGAATGACGCCGGCGTGACAGACTACCAGCAGGCGCCGGCCGGTGTGGGCGGCGACCAGATCCTGCAGTGCCTGCGCCACGCGCTGCCGGAACCGGTCCAGGGGTTCGGCGCCGGCGGGACGAAAACGCACCGGATCCTGGAGAAAACGCTGGTAGGCGTCGGCCATGCCCTGGCGCACTTCATCATGGGATTTGCCTTCCCAGGCGCCGAATCCCACTTCGCGCACCCGTTCATCGGTGATCACCGGTATCCCGTCGCGCAGCGCCAGCTGCGCGGCAAAGGCGTGACAACGGCGCAATGGCGAACTCACCACGCAATCCCAGCGACCGCCCGCCCCCACCGCCTGCCACATCTGCTGCCAACCGCGCTCGCTCAGCGCATCATCGACACCGTGTCCGCGATAGCGCTCACCGCCTTCGGGCGCGCCGTGCCGGATAAAGTCAATAACAGTCAAACTCACGCCGCCATCCGCCTCGTTGTCAGGATCCAGGGTTGACCGAACAATACCAGCGCGCTCCAGCGCACGCCCGCGGACTCCGCCCGCCTAGCGATCAGCGTCTTGCTTGTCCCGGCTGCGGGCCAGCGGCACCACCGCCTGCCCGCTGGCAGCGGGCAGCGCCGCCAGCCGTTCGCCGAGAATCAGATCCACCGCTTCCAGAATACGCGGAATCAGCATGGCGCCATGGGCGTGGTACAGATTCAGGGAACAGCGTATGGGTTGATGCAGCGTATCACGCTTCTCCACCGCGAAATCCAGCCAGGCCATCACCGGGATCTCGTTCAGGGCCCGGTCCACCACCACCCAGGCGTCGTCATCGAGCAGGATATCGAGGGTGCGCAGTCGGGGCAGGGCGAAACGAATCGGTCTGCCCAGGCGCTTGAGAGCAATGCTGACGATGTTGAAGTGTTCCGCGCTGATACTGACCTGGCGCCGTTCGAATACCGGCAGATCGCGCAGAATCTCCTTCATCAATCCTTGTCCTCGCCGCTCAGATCGCCTTCCGGGTCCCAGCCGGCGGCGCGCGCCCGGGCGAACGCCTGTTCCTGGATACGGTAGAATTTCGTACGCAGTTCCGGCGGCAGATTATTGACCAGAAATCCGTGCTTCGCCCACTCGGCATTGACCTTGATCCACAGGTCTTCTATCCCCTGGGCCAGCCAGCCCTGACAGGTTTCCGTTTCCGGAATGATGCCGAATACCCAGGCGTCGCGAATGATCTTGCCGGTATCGGTCATGCCGCCGTTGATATCCTGATCGATGCCGACATACTGCTTGTAACTCTTGATTTCCATGCCGTGTCCTCAGGAAGTCAGGCTGGCGAACAGCACCGGCAATTGCTCGGGCAGCCGCTGCACGTTATCGATAACCGTGTAATTATTGCCGCCGAAAATACGCTTCACGTAGTTGTCCGCGTTGGGATCCAGGGTCAGGCAGTAACTGAGCACGCCGCGGGTATACAGCTCCTCCACCGCTTTCTTGGTGTCGTGACGCAGATACTGCGGATCGCGCTCGTCGATGTCCGCCGGCTCGCCGTCGGTGACGATCAGCAACAGTTTACGCCGCTCCGGCTGCTTCAGCAAATGCTGGGCGGCGTGGCGCATGGCGGCGCCCATGCGCGTGGACAGGCCGCCCTTCATGCCGGCCAGGCGCGACTTTACTTCATCGTCAAAGCGCTGGGTGAAGTCCTTGAAGCGGAAATACTGTACGTCATGGCGACCATCGGAGGCGAAGCCGTGGATGGCAAAGGGGTCGCCGATACCGTTGATGGCAGTGCCCACCAGGGAACTGGCTTCGCGCGTCAGCTCCAGCACCGTCTTGTCCGAATCCCTCACCTTTTCGTTGGTGGACTCCGACAGGTCGAGCAGCACCAGCACCGCCAGGTCGCGGTTGCGGATCACATTGCGCATGGTGATGCGCGGACTGGGTTGTTCGCCCATGCGGATGGCGACCATGGCGTCGATGGCGGCGTTGATATCGATCTCGTCGCCGTCCTCCATGTTGCGCACCCGCTGCACGCCCTCGGGCTGCAGCATGTCGATAATCTGTTTGATGCGCGACGCCACCGGTTTGTATTCGGTCAGGATCCGATCGATCTGCTCGCCGTCGCCGCGCTGCGGCCGACGCTCGTAGACCGTGGTCCAGTCAGGGCGATGCAGCTGCACCTGGTAGTCCCACTCCTGGTAATGAAAGGGATCGGATACCGGTTCCTTGCCTTCCAGTTCGTTGATGGTGCAGCCTTCCTGGTCGAGAAAAAACGGCGTTTCCAGACGCCAGATTTCCTGGGCGTCGTCACCGGCCAGTTCGTTGTCGACCTCGTTGACCATTTCCATGACGTTGACCGTCTTGCGCACCTGGCGCTGGCTGGCGGGAATGTAGGCCAGAGAATTCTGCCAGTTAATTTCGTTGAATTCCCAGATGAAGCGGTTGTCGTCGCGGTAGGGAATACGCACAGATTCGAGAATACGCAGACTGGGCACGTCACGACGGGCGGCGAAAATATTGAACAGCTCCAGGCCCATATGCCAGCTGAATTGATTATTGGTGCGATTGTGTTCGATATTCTCGTGGAACTTGCGCGCCAAGGCGTCCAGCTGCTCGTCGTCGTGACGCCGCTCCGCGTCCAGCAGCATGAGCGAAAACTCTTCCAGACGTTCGATGGTCGGATGCTGTACCTTGCCGGTCTTGTCCTGAGTCTGCAGGGAAATCCACAGGCGACGCAGTCCGGGAAACGCCTGCACCGCGTTGTATTCCACCCGCGCGTCCTCCAGCAGACCGATGAAAAACATCTGCGCCGGCGTCATCTGCTCCGCCGATATCGCCGCCCGGGTATAGCAGATATGCGCCGCCATGTGAGCCGCCATTGCCCGATAGAGTTCCAGACCATTGACCTGGCCGCAGGCGTCGACCGCGTCCGGCAGATGCACGACGTTGAAATCTATGTAGGGACGGAAACCTTCATGGTCCGCCGCCGACGGCCGCAGGAAGAAATCGCGGCCCCATAAGGCGCGCAGATAGAAATTCAGCTTACGCTGGCTGTCGATGAACAGGGTGCCGCGCCGCTCCTTCTGCAACACGGCTTTGCTGTCCTGGGTCTGCAGCGCGAAGTATTTCTCCAGATTGTTGAGGTCCTTGCGGTAGGCCTCGGCGCCGAAATTGGCCCAGCGGCGCAGGCCGCTGAGGGTCAATTTGGACAGCAGTCCATCAATATGGGTAAGCATGGGCCGCAGGCCGCGCGGCGCCTTGGCCGCCAGCTGGTGCAGCAACCCCAGATAACCGCGCAGCAGTTCCGGGTCGCCGAGGCGGCGCGCCGCCGTCGGCAGGCTGCTGAACAGCAGCGCGATCACCTGACCCGAGGTCATGGAGGCAAGCTTGAGCGCGGCGTTGATGCAATCGCGAATGATATCGTCGCCGCACTCCTTCACCACCATCGGCATTTCCTGCAGATAGGAAATGACCAGGTCGCTGCCCCGCCCCAGTTCGCACAGGCCCTTGGCGCCCTGCAGGTAGTCCTGCAGCCCCGCGGGCGACATCACCCGCGAGGCCTCCTGGAAGGTGCTTTCCAGGGTGGCTTTGACTTCCGGCGCCGCATCTTCCAGCTTGGCCCGGTACTCGTCGAGAATCAAAGTCATGGTCGTCAGCCCTTTGCTGTCATTGCCGGCTAATTCAGCCGAAGAAAGTCTCCACCGCGGCGTTGAGCGTGTCGCGCATGTCGGGATCGTCGGTCAGCGGCGTCACCAGCGTCATGCTGCAGGCTGCTTTTGGCTCCACGCCCTTGACGATCAGTTGTCCGGCGTAAACCAGCAGACGGGTGGAAATCCCCTCGTCCAGTCCGTGCCCCTTGAGATTGCGCGCGCGGTGCGCGATCTGCACCAGCTTGGCGGCGATGGCGGGATCGACGTCGGTTTCCTTGCTGATGATTTCGGTTTCCAGATCGGCTTCCGGATAATCGAAATCCAACGCGCCGAAACGCTGCTTGGTCGATTGCTTCAGATCCTTCATCAG
>DKAS01000128.1 GCA_002448875.1 Proteobacteria bacterium UBA6920
CAACTGGGTTGCCATCCAGCGCGACACCGTCAGCACGTTTGATTCCGCCAATCTGGTGACTTTCAACGTGCCGGTCGCCGAGTGCGGCTCGCAGGTCGGTTGCGCCCGCAGCTATGTCGATAACTCGCAGAAGTCCACCGGTACGTACTACTACCGCGTCACCGCCAAGAACACCATCGGCGGCGGCAACGGCGTACTGGAAGGTGGTTACGATCCCAGTACCGGCGCCTATCTGCAGACCCTGCCGCCGGAACTGGCTTCGCTGAACCCCGGCTTCATCGGCTACGGCAGCGTCACCGCCAGCTCCGACGCGGGTGATGCGCAGTCGCTGTTCGTCCTGGCGGCGCCGCTGCCTCCGAGCAATGTGTCCATCCAGCGCACCGCCATTGACGCGGCCACGCTGTACTGGACCGATGCGTCGACCAATGAAACCAGCTTCCAGGCGCAGGTCTCCACCAACGGTGGCACCACCTGGACCAACCTGGGCGCGTTGATCAACCGCAATGCGGCGCAAAGCGCGGCCACCGGTCAGGTGCTGACCCGTACCGCGACGGTGAGCAATACCACCAACGCGCTGTACCGGGTACGCGCCACCAACGCTCTGGGTAGCTCCTACTCCGTGGCAGTCAGTCTGAATGACACGGTTGCGCCGACCGCGCCGACAGCATTGGCGTACAGCTGGACAATTGCCAGCGCCGTCAACGACCGTGCGACGCTCACTTGGATAGATACCGCCAACAACAACGCCAGCTACACCGTGCAGTCCTGCGTGAACACGGCGGCAAACGGCAACTGCACCGCCGCAGCCGCCACCTGGACCAACCGTGTGACTGGCCTGCCGGGCAATACCGTGACCTACACTACAGGCAACCTGGCGCGGGCGGTGTCGTATAGCTTCCGTGTGATTGCGATCAATAGCGTGGGTACCGCGGCTTCGACCATCAACGCGGGACTTGCTCCGTAAGTTCCCCGGTCGGGCTGTCGATTGCCGGCAGTCCGACCCTTTCATCGGCCCGGGTGACTGGCAATGTCTGCCACCCGGGGCGTGAGAAGGAGCAAATAGTTTCACCGTAAGTGGGTAGATCGGGCTGCCGGTTTCCGGCAGCCAAATTTCTCTGCCATGACCGATGGTCTTCAACTGGATACATTGGAAGCGGCGGGAATATTCGACTCACTTTTTTACGCCCCGGAATCCTCTTCCGGGGCATTTTTTTCTGCGGTCTCACAGCATGTCAGCGATTTTTCCATCATTATCAAGCCTGGCTTCCGGGCCCGGTCGCCCGATATGGCTGGCGTCGCAGCTTGTGCATGACCCTTTTTAATGGAGATTGTTATGGTGGCTACTACCGGATTGATGTCCGCCGTGCGCGCAGGCGCAAGGCATTCGTGGCCGGGTCCGTTCCTGGGCGTGAGCTTGCTGCTGCTGGCAGCCGCGGCGCAGGCGGCACCCGCCGATGATTTGATCGAGCAAGGTCGCCGTATCTACCAGGAAGGTTTAGTTGCCGACGGCGTTACCCTGACGGGTAAACGCCCCGAATTGAACGCTGTCGAGGGGGAAACGGCGGCCTGCGCCAAGTGCCACCGTCCCAGCGGCATGGGCAGCCTGGAAGGCGGCATCGCGGTGCCGCCGATCACAGGCCGTTTTTTGTTCGCCACCGAGGATAAACCGGTGGCGCTGGTCGATACGCGCGCGCCCAAGGATCTGACCCGGGCGCACGCTCCCTACACCGATGCGTCCCTGGCCACGGCGGTGCGCGACGGCATCAATGTCGCCGGTCGCACCATGCACCCGGTGATGCCGCGTTATGCGTTGACGGACGCGCAACTCAAGGCGCTGACCGCTTACCTGCGGCAGTTGTCGACGGAATTGTCGCCCGGCGTGGGCGCGGACACGGTGCGTTTCGCCACCATCGTCACTCCGGGAGTGGATGCCCGGCACAAGGAAACGCTGATCAACATGATGCGCAAGGCGTTAAATCAGCGCAACGAAAGTCAGATCCGCATTTCCGGGCGCATGCGCATGCCCATCGATCTGTTGCCGCGCACCCGGCGCGACTGGCAGCTGTCGGTGTGGGAGTTGCAGGGCGAGCCACAGACCTGGGCGGCGCAGCTGGACGAGTACTACCGGCGCGAACCGGCGTTTGCGGTCATTTCCGGTCTGACCGGCACCACCTGGGAGCCGGTTCACGCGTTCTGCGAACGGCAGAAAATTCCCTGTATGTTTCCCAGCATCCCTTTAGCGCCTGACACAAAAGGCTTTTACTCGTTGTACTATTCCCGTGGCGTGGCCCTGGAGGCCGATGTGCTCGCCAGGTATTTACAGGATCAGAAGGACAAGGCGCCCCGGCAGCTGCTGCAGATTTACCGCGACGACGTTATCGGCCAGGGTGCGGCCAGGGAACTGGCCAAGAGCTTGAGCACTTCGCCTATTCGTCTGCAGGATCGGGTGCTGCGTTCCCAGGAGTCCGTGGATCTCAACCAGGTGCTGGCCGGTCTGCCGGCGGATGCCGCCGTGGTCCTGTGGTTGCGTGCCGATGATCTGGCGATGCTGAAAGACACCAAGGCGGATCATGGCAAGGCCAGCGTGTTTCTGTCCGGCTTTCTGACCCAGGGGGAGTTCCGCAAGTTTGCACCAGCGTGGAAATCACGGGTGCGTATGATCTATCCGTACGAGACCGGTGAGAAACGCGATACCAATCTGGTGACCTACCGTCAGTGGATGGCGGGCTGGAACATGCCCCGGGACGACGAGGAGTTTCAGTCCGAGGTGTTTTTCAGCGTGTTGTTCCTCACCGATCTCAGTTCGCAAATGCTGGATAATCTCTATCGCGACTACCTGATCGAACGCGGCGAGGACATGCTGGGCTGGGGCACCGACAGCGCCGCCTACCCGCGCCTCAGTCTGGCGCCCGGGCAGCGCTTCGCCTCCAAGGGGGCGTACATCGTGCATCTGGATGGCGACAAGCCGGTGGCAGATTCCGACTGGATCGTGCCGTAAGGAGTTCCCGCCCGCTTTACG
>DKAS01000021.1 GCA_002448875.1 Proteobacteria bacterium UBA6920
GTACCTGCACTACCATCGTGCCGGACACGGGGCGGTGACTTCTCCGTCCGCCAAGCGCGGTTACACCGCCTATGTGCTGGCCAAAATGTCCCGTCTGCAGGGTGCTTCCGGTATTCACGTGGGCACCATGGGTTACGGCAAGATGGAAGGTGACGCCAAGGACAAGGACATCGCTTACATCTGCGAGCGTGACGAATTCCAGGGACCGGCGTATTTCCAGAAATGGTATGGCATGAAGCCCACCACCCCGATTATCTCCGGCGGCATGAACGCCCTGCGTCTGCCTGGTTTCTTCGAGAATCTGGGTCACGGCAACGTTATCAACACCGCCGGTGGCGGTTCTTACGGTCATATCGACTCTCCGGCCGCGGGTGCGAAATCCCTGCGTCAGGCGTACGAGTGCTGGAAGACCGGCGCGGACCCGATCGCCTACGCGAAGGAGCACAAGGAATTCGCGCGCGCGTTTGAGTCCTTCCCCAACGATGCCGACAAGCTCTATCCGGGCTGGCGCGAAAAACTGGGCGTTCACAAGTAACAACACCCCGGTACGCAAAGAAGCCCCTGACCCCAGGGGCTTTTTTTTCACAGGATATGGCCTATGCATGACCAGAATGTTGAGCAGTATAAAGTAGCCACCGAGCCGTATTACCAGACGCAGGGCAAAGAGGTTGCTCTTTACCAGGCGGCCTATAACAAACGCCTGCCGGTTATGGTGAAGGGCCCCACCGGATGCGGCAAATCGCGCTTTGTTGAATACATGGCATNNATCTGCTACCTCGACGAAGTGGTGGAGGCGCGTCAGGACACGACGGTGGTGATTCATCCCTTGACCGACCATCGCCGCACTTTGCCGCTGGACAAGAAGGGCGAGTTGATCAGCGCCCACCCTGATTTTCAGCTGGTGATTTCCTATAACCCGGGCTATCAGAGCCTGCTGAAGGATTTGAAGCAATCGACCAAGCAGCGTTTCGTGGGTCTTGATTTCGATTACGCGCCGGCTGCGGTGGAAACGCAGATCGTCGCCCGGGAAACCGGCGTGGACGGCGAGATTGCCGGTAAGCTGGTCAAGATCGGCGAAGTCGCGCGCAATCTCAAGGGACATGGCCTGGACGAGGGTATTTCCACCCGCCTGCTGGTGTACGCGGCCGGCCTGATCAAGGATGGCATAGCGGCGGTGGATGCCTGCGACATGGCGCTGGTTACCCCGCTCACCGACGACAGGGATATTCGCGATACCCTGGGGCACGCGATTCGCGCGGTGTTCGGTTAAGTCTGTTGGTAAGATGCCAGGGGCGTCGGTCGGGCGCGGCAACTACGGTGTGGATGCAATGCAAGTATGTGATGCTGATTATCAGACTTATCGCCGACAGCTGACCTGCAACTTCAAGCAGCTGGACGATGTGTTTCCCCGCTGCATGGAGGAGGCGTCGGTGCTGCTGTCCGCAAAAGGTATCGAAGACTATCTTGAGGGGGCATCCCTGGTCTGCAAGATCGGCCGCGGCTTTGATCCGGTACTTTCCTATCTGGAGGAAATGCCGGGTGTGGCCAGCAGGCTGGGCGAAGAGACATTGACACTGGTGTCGCAGGCGGTGTGGAAGATGTCGCGCACACCCAATGGCAAGGCGATTCCGCCGTTCGTGCATACCATCGGCGAGGCGGCGCGGCGCCTGGGCAGCGCGCAATCGCTGCAGCACTACATAGAAATCCTCTTCGCGATGATGGAACGCACCACGAAATCCATCCATGGATTTCACTCCACCCATCCCAGTCCCGGGCTGCCGCGGCTGCTGGAAAACATTCCCGCCCTGTTCCAGCAGCTGTCGCTGGACGGCTTCAGGAGCTGGGTGGAATACGGCATCCGCAACTACAATAATCATCCTGAGCGCCAGCAGGATTACTTCGGTCTGCAGTCGGCGGACAGCCGCGCCGTTATCCAGCGTGAGCGCCATGGTACTCTGTTCGCCGACCATGAGCGCAGGCTGGATATGTATATGAAGGCGATGTGGAACGACAGGCCGCAACTGGTGCCGTATTCGGAAGCTTTTGACCAGTTGCGCAAGCCTCAACCATATTACGACAAGTTGGGTGTGCGTATCCCCGACGTCTATGATGACCGGGACGGTGTGGCCGGCATCGACCGTTATCGGGCGACCCTGGCGCACATGGCGGCCCACCAGCGCTGGGGCACGCAGATTATCGCGGATAATTACAGCCCTTTCCAGCGCATGGCGATCGAGGTAATAGAAGATTCCAGGGTGGAATATCTTGCCATGCGGGAATATCCCGGCCTGCGAGGTCTGTTTCTGGCCCTGCATCCCGCGCCCGCGGCGGATGCCTGTGACCCGCAAAACGAATCCTGTTTGCGCCATCGTCTGGCCATGCTGTCCTACGCGATCTTGAATCCGCGGCATACCTACGCCAACAAAGACATCAGCGATTTCACGCAGCGTTTTCATGCCATGATGGCGGCCGGCACGGCGAGCACCAGGGAAGCGGCCGCCCTCGGGCTCTCCTTTGTTGCGCGCACGCGTATGCAATCGGACCAGCTGCCGAAGGTGCATTTCAAGGATACCGAGATCGACTACCGCGATGACAACCGCCATCTGTGGCAATTTATCGAGGCAGGGGACGAGGAGGAGGCCTTCGACCAGGAAGAGAAAAGGAAAAAGCAGGACGAGGAGCTGGATAATGCGCTGCCGCCGCGCCATTATCCGGAATGGGATTATCGCAGCAAAACCTATCGCCCGGACTGGGTCAGTCTTTATGAGAGCCTGCATCCCGCCGGTAGTGCCGATATTATCAACAAACTACTGGTCAAACACGCGGTCCTGGCCAAACGCCTGCAGCGGATCATGGAGCTGCTCAAACCGCAGCAGTATACGCGCGTGCGGTACCAGGAAGAGGGCAGTGAGCTCGATCTGGACGTGGCGATACGCTCACTCATCGATTTCAAGGGCGGGGCCCATCCCGATCCACGGATCAATATGAGCCATAAACACGATGGGCGCGACTTCGCGGTCGTGCTGTTGCTCGATTTGTCCGCCTCGCTCAATGAGGTACCCGAGGGATGCGCGCAGACCATTTTACAGCTCAGTCAGGAGGCGGTGTCGCTGCTGGGTATCACTATCGACGCCCTGGGGGATCAATTCGCGATCGCCGGTTTTTCCTCCAATACCCGCCATGAGGTGCGTTACCAGCACATCAAGGGATACGGGGAGCGTTGGAACGACGAGGTCAAGGGCAGGCTGGCAGCGATGGAGGCGGGGTATTCGACGCGTATGGGCGCGGCGCTGCGCCATGCGGCGCACTATCTGCGAGCGCGCCAGGCCGATAAAAAACTGCTGCTGATCCTGACCGACGGCGAGCCTTCGGATATCGATGTGGATGACCAGCAGTTGCTGATCCAGGACTCGCACAAAGCGGTGCAGGAACTGGCGCAACAGGGTATCTACAGCTACTGCATCAATCTGGATCCCAACGCGGACGAGTACGTGCGGGAGATTTTTGGCAACCACTATACGATCGTCGACCGCGTAGATAGCCTGCCGGAAAAGCTGCCCATGCTGTTCGCGGCGCTCACCAAGTAGAAGTGAGCTGGCATGCATTGGCGGCGGGCGGGAACCGCTAACGCAAACGGCTGACCTTGACGCCGGTTCTCTTGGCCTCGTCCTTTGCTGCCTGCGTGGCGGCCGCGGAGGCGGCATAATCACCGCGGGCCTCGAGAATTTTTGCTTTGCGGAACATCAGGGTGACACGCTCAGTGTCACTGCTGCTGGCTGCAAGCTGCTGTTCCATGTCCTGGTTGATCTCACCAAAAAGCCTGATGTCCATTTCGTGATCGCCAAGGATGCTGGCGATAACAGCGTTTCTGAGCTTCTTTTCCGTGACATCCAGGTTCGGACTGTCGGCCACTTCCCGGCGTGCCTCTTCCAGAACGGAGGCGGCGCGTTCGGTGTCGCCTTGTTGCATGAGCATCCGGCCATGATTGATGCGCGTATCCACGGTAAGGTGCTCGGGATGCGCATAGATATATTGAAACAGGACTTCGGCCTGAGTGTACATCCCGCTGCCCGGGTAGGAATCGGCGGCGAGATTGTTGAGGCGGTAACGCAGGGATCCCGGGCGCTGCCAGCAGGCCAGGAGGGTGACCGCTACGGCAAGCAGCAGCGCCATCGTCACTAACTTGCCATTGTTGTTTGCGGCGCGAGGTGCAACGCGCTGCGAAAAAGCGTCCACCGCCCACAGGAAAATAGCCAGGGATAGCATGAATTCCCCGGTCTCATCGCTCTTGATAGGCGGAAACACCGTCCACATCCACACCGGCAATGCCAGGACCGGCAGTAATTTAAGCGGATATACGGGGATGCCCCAGGCCAGCAGGCGCTGGTTAACGCCCGGTGCGCGCAATTTCACTATCAAACTGAAAGCTATCCAGAGAATCAGCAATGATAGAAGGTAGTTGTAGATGGTCGAATTCAAATCGCCGAGAACCGCCAGATTGTGCAGATTCATTTCCGATTGCAAGTTCAAATCCACAAGGTTTTTTGGCGTGTGGAAATGAAACACCCGTTGGCCCCAGCTGATTTCCTCGGCACTGAGCAAGAATAAGACCAGAGCCATTAGGGACCACAGGAGGCGTTTGACGCCGGCGGCGTGTTTCCAGGCCAGGAAGGCTAAAATCAGGGATGTGAGTGCATAGGCGACGGCGGTAAACCATTCGCCGAAGCGATCTTCGGTAACCATGTGGACATAAGTGGTCGGGTCGAAGTACACCAGATAGTACAAAACCGCCATCAACGTTGCGGACAGTGCCGTGTAAGCCGCCAGCTCCTTTATTGAATCAGATGCGGCGGTCTCTTGCTGAAAATGAATGGAATACTCCGGGTGGGACATCGACGTCGTCTCCTGACGATTCACAGCACGGCCGTGCGCCGACCCGGTGGCGGATGGGCAAGATACCTGTTTTTCCTGGAGAGCGTCTACGGACTGTGCTGTCTCCGGGTGCGGTGTCGGCTCTGTGCTGACAACTTAAATAACGCTGCCTTTGAGCAATAAGTATAGCAACGTTGTTGCGGTTGTGGATGGATTGTTTCGGTGAGAAATTGCTGCTTGGCCGCCGGCAATAATACCGCGATTGCGGCCAAGATATGGCGAACCCGTCTGTATTATTGGAATCTGGCATCGACCGCGAATCCGCCGTAGCGATTTCGGCCGCAGCAAATTTCCTTGAAAATACAACGTGGCTCGCCGTGGTCAGGGGGGGGTGACGTCGGTGGGCCGACACTGCTTGCTGGCGCCAGTTAGTACCGCAAGCCGCTGTATTCACCGGTCCGGTCACGCGGGGGGCGTTGATTACTTGAGTAATTCGCTGTCTCTACCCTCAATATATCTTGGTAAAGAATCGCTGATTTCCACCCAGTTGGCCTTCGATCCCACGTAAATGTGGGCATCCGGCGCCAGAGGAATATCACTGTCGAGTGTGCCCAGGGTAAATTCAACGAATTGATCGTTACCGCTTGGTGGGGTAAAGGTCAAACTGGATCCGCAGGTGCCGCAAAACCGTCGCGTGGTCTTGTTGGGCGCCGTATAGCTTTGAATCTTGTCGCTGCCGGTGAGCCACTGAAAATCGCCAGCCGCGGCCTGGCCGAAAGTGGCAAACGCGGCGCCGTGAAATTTTCGACACATGGAGCAGTGACAGTGCGCCATTTTCGGCTGTAGCCGGATGACCTGGAAGGTGACGGCTCCGCACAGGCAGGAACCTCGATAGATACGTTGCGGAGTCGTCATGCGAATCGGCTGTCATTTAACTTCCGGCAAGGGTAGCACGAATTAATTGCCAGGCGGTAGGGGTGGTTTGTCTGCCGCCGCTGCGGCAGGCAAGGTTGCCGACAACGCCATTGGCGCGCGTTCCCTTGCCAGGAGACGCGCGCCAAGTGCGGGAGTTACACGCTAGTTGCCTTCAACCAGCATCGGTTCGAACACAAACACTTCCCGGGAGGTGGGATCCACCGTCACCTTGACCCAGTGCAGGTTGGGGCTGCCGAAAGTCTCAACCCGAGTGATGTTCCGCACCAGATGCGCTTGATCGATCAGCGGTTTGTCGATCTTGAAAAAGTGCGTGTCGCCATGCACCAGAACGATCTTGCCGGTAAAGGCCGCGGCTTCGGTCACCAGCGTTTGCAGCAGGTCGTTATAGCCGTTGAAAGCCGGGTCGTTGCGTTCGTTTACGTCCTCGGTCTCGGGTAAATCGAACCAGGGGTCCGCCTGTATCACCAGGACCAGGCCGATGGCGCCGGTATCGCGTGCCATGGCGAATGATTCTTGCAGCCAGGCGAGATTGTGCGCATTGCGATCCGCGTATTCGGCGTTGTCGGCGTCACAATCTGCTTCAACTCTGAGGCTCTTTTTCGAAAAGCAGCTACCGGCGTTTACTTTATTGTTGTTGCTGCCGGGAACGTTCAGGCCAACGAAGACTACGCCTTTAAAGGTCCAGCGGCTGTTCTCGCTGTAAGGTGTGCCTGGTGCCCCCTGGCGTTCCAAGGTCATGGTGTGCTGGCCGAAACTTTGCCATGAGTTGAACAGGTTAAGCCGCAGAAAATTCAGACGCTCAAGCGGATTGTAGCTGCCGTTATTGATGCGGTGGCAGTCGGTCCATTCATTGTCCCCTGGTACGTAGACCAATGGCGCCTGCAACTGATTGAACATGGCAATAGCGTTGGCGCCGATGATATTGTCGTCGCAGCGCGAACTGCCGTCTTTGGTATCGCCGTCGAAAATCGTGAACGCCAGCGTCGGTGTGGCGTTGATGTCGGCAATCAGCGCGTCGATGCGTGCCTGATCACCGCTCTGCGCATAGGGCATGTCACCCCATAAGCCGAATTCGAACCTGCCAAGATTGGCCGCCGACACCGATGTGCTGACCAGCATGATGCCGCCGGTAATTATCCCTGCCCCCAACAGTTTTCCAAGACCTACGCTCATAAACACACTCCTTTGATTGATAAACCACCAGTGAGTAAACAACTTGTGAATCAACTACGAGCCACCACGCATCCCTCCGCGCACGGGCATCAAATCATTGCGTTGTGTGTCGTCGTTAGGCAAATCGAATTGATTAAAAAACAGCTAGTCGATGCAGTAAACACGGAATTCGCTGTGGCTGGACTAGCCATCTTAAAAAAGAAATGGTTTAAATGAGTTGGTTCGTCGCGGGAGCGGCGGCAACCGGGCCACCGCCGGGCGCAGCCCGCCGATTGGTATCATCTTGCTTGTTTCTCTAGTATCATCCCCGGCGATGGTTTTATTTTCCGGTTGTAAAAGCAGGCGATCAGGCCGGCCGAATGCGCCAGAACCTGATGCGGCGGCAGACTATGATGGAGGCGATGGCATGGGTAAATATCTTAAGGAAACAATACTTCTGGTTGCGGTTGCGGTTGCGGCGTCGGCCCCGGCTTTTGCCCAGGACTACAAGATCGCGATGCTGGATACGGGATCGGACAAAGAGTTGATGGTGTTCGAGCCGGCTTTTATCAAGGCCAATGTCGGCGATACGATCTCTTTTGTCGCCAAATCTCCCGGACACAATATCATTTCCCGTCTGGTGCCGGCCGGCGCGAGCGAATTCAAGGGGCAGGTGGACAAGGATCTCAGCATCAAGCTGGAGAAAGAAGGCGTATACATTTATGAGTGCGATCTGCACAAGATGCTGGGGATGATCGGCGTTATTCAGGTGGGTAAGCCGGCCAATCTTGCCGAGGCCAAGGCAGCGGCTGAAAAACTTAAACCTAAAATGGCGATGAAATCCGAACGTCTGGATGACTATCTGGCACAGATTAAATGATTTTCACCGTTACGTGGTGTCAGGGATGTTTCCGCATCGGTTGCTGATCCGACCGGTAACATCCCTGGCGCCTGCGGTGCGCGGCGATCGCCGTCGTGCCGCTAGGAAATGAAATAGGAAGTGCGCGCGTTGAGAGCGACGCCGTACATGGCGGCGACGCCGCAGATTTCCACCGGCACCCGCCATTCATCCGTATCGAATCCCATCAGTCCCAGGGATGGCGCGCACACCTGAAAATGCACGCCGGCCTCTACCGCCTGGTCGATCAGTTCCTCCAGGGACGCCATCTGGCCCCGCATCATGAAATTGAACAGCTTGCGCCCCAGGCCACCGAACGACATTTTCGAAGGGGAAAGCGCCCGGCTGTTCGCCGGTAGCAGAAGGTTGACCGCCTTGTGCAGCAGCTTCTTGCCGGTGAGTTTGCGGCCTTTCTTGATGACGCTGCATCCCCAGAAGGTGAAAAACATCGACACCTCCATGCCCATGGCCGCGGCGCCGGTCGCCATCATGAATGCCGCCATGGCTTTGTCGAAGTCCCCGGACAACAGGACGATGGAAACTTTGTTCTCCGGCACGCGTTTTTTCAGCTCGCTTAATTCCTTGGCGAAATCGATCGCAGGTTGCGGCAAGCTTGTAGTGGCTGACATGGCTTCGCTGATCACAGACATAACTTCATCTCCGGTTTGGTGCAGTGCACGGCGCCGTCCATAGTTAGCGGGCCGGGAAACTGTATTTGAGCATCAGGCTTTGCTAATATAATTATTGTTGAAAATAGGTCGCTACGGCCAATCGAATGAATTGATTAGTTAGCCTAACTAACATCTTGGAGGGGGTGTCGGTGGAGCCATTGAATCTTCTGGAATTGTTGTGGGCGGTACAGATTCTGGAACGCAACGCCAGCGTCGCATTGATGTACTCGGGTTTGCGCCTGCCGCAAATTCGCCTGCTGGAGTGCCTCGATCGAGCTGGCCAGGCAACGTTGACGGAGCTCAGCCGGTGCCTGCGTATTTCCCGTGCCACCGCCAGCGTGTTGATCAACGAACTGGTGCGGATGGAGGTTATAATAGCCGCCGATAACCCGACCGATCGCCGTTCGGTTCTGCTGCATTTTACCGAGCGCGGGCGCAATAAACTCAACGTGGCGCGGCGGGATCTGCGGGCCTTTGCCCGACAGTTTGAAACGCAGTATGACGAACGGACCATTGCCGCCCTCAATGTTTTCGCCGCGGCGCATTCACGGTGACTGCCTGCGGCCGATGGTAATATTTCATTGCGGCGGTGGCGACGAATTGCCACTATTTCCCGTGGAGACCTATCGGCATACGACAGTGCCGGGAGGGTGAACGCGCTGCGTACGCATTTTTCCGACCGTTCGTCTTGCAGTGCAGCGCTCTGACTAGGGGAGGAGATGATGGACAACGGTAGACTGGCCGCCATCTATGACGGCTTCGCGGCGGCGTACGACAGCAATCGCGAACTATTCAATATTGATGAGATTGTCCACGAATTCCTCACTCGCCTGGCGCGACCGGGTGGCAGCCTGCTGGATCTGGGATGCGGCGCCGGTGTGCCGGTGGGGCGCATATTCATTGACGCCGGCTGGGCGGTGACCGGGGTGGATTTTTCCAGCGGTATGCTGGAACTGGCCCGCCGGCAGGTGCCGCAGATGCGGACCATCCACAGCGATATTTGCGCGGTGGAGCTGGCGGTTGCCGCTTTTGACGCCGTTACCCTGATCTATAGCATGTTCCATATTCCCCGTCAGCGGCATGCTGAGCTGCTGGAAAAAATGTATCGCTGGTTGAAACCGGGAGGTATGGCGTTGTTCACCTACGCGACCCGCGATTATACCGGCAGCGATGAATTCGACGGCTATAAGGAGTTCCTCGGGCAACGGCTGTTTTACAGTCATAATACTCCGGAAACACTGCTGGCGGGGATAACACGCTGTGGTTTCCTGGTCGACAGCCAGGTCTATCGCGTTATTGCCGACGAGCGATTTCTCTGGTTGACGCTGCGCAAGCCCGTGGCCGCGTCGCGATAGGGCTTAGTCCCCGGCTGACCAGGCCACCTTTCCTCCCGGAGAGATAGGCCAGGAGGGAGATTGCTTCGGCGTGGCGGGAATGGCAAAGTCGGGTCTGGTACGGTTGGACGGGGGATTTTCCCAATGAGTCAGTCCGCTTGCAGTGCGGCCGAGCCCTATGCCCTGCGGGTCATGGGGGACAGCATGCGTCCGGAGTTCGAAGATGGGCATATCATCATCGTCGATCCCGGGGTGCCGCCGTTTGACGGTGCCTTTGTCGTGCTGGAAACCGCCGGTGAATTCCAGTTCGGTCAGTTGCGGCTGCAATCGGGCAGCCAGCGTCTGCATTTCCTGAATCCTTCGTGTCATTCCGTGGCGATGACGCCTTCCTGCCGTATTAAGGGTGTGGTCGTACAGCGTTTTACCGGCCGGCGCCGCGATTTAAAACATTACCCCGTTCCGGATTTCGTTTAACAATCGAATTACTCACCCGCTAAAAGACGCGCTAATAATGTGCCAATAGCGTCCTGGGCCCCGGATTTTTCTTCGTCCTTAACTTCAAGAAATACCACAATATTCCGAAAAAGTGGTATGTCTGAGCAAAGTAGTCATTCAATGCCGGCCCCAGGTAGGTAACCGTTTGTTTGTTTAACAAATTATGATCGCCGTCACCTTTCAACCCCCTACTTACTACGGTCGTATTATGCGCATGGGTATTCGTCAGAAAGTCGTACTGATCCTGGTGACGGTGCTGTTGACGGCACTGACCATCAGCGGCTGGATGGCCCTGCAACGGGAAAAAAGGGATGTTGGGGCGGAAATCCAGAATCGCGGAGAAACCATATCCAGGTTCGTTGCGGGGGCGTTGGTCTATAACGTCATCGGCTATGACTACCACACCATACAACTGCTGCTGGATGAAATTGTGCTGTCCGGCGAAATCGGCTACGTCAAAGTGGTAAACAGCAAAGGCAATACCATGGGCCAGGCGGGCGTGTTGGAGCGGGAAAGCAGTGGCAACATGGCTATTTTCCACCAGGACATGCGCTTCGAGGGCGAGGTGGTCGGCAAACTCACCCTGGGTTTGAGTTTAAAAGATCTGGTGCAACGCCTGGAAAACCAGAAATTTTCCCTGATGACGCGCGAGGCCGTCATCATCCTGCTGATCGCCCTGGGGGAATTTCTCGCTCTCAGCTATATCATCGTGCGGCCGGTGCGCCGCATGTCGGAATCGCTGAAAAGTAATATCGCCAGTAACTGCGGCGGCTGGCGTGAATTGCCGGTTATTTCCAACGATGAGTTCGGAATGCTGGCGCTGCAGTTTAACGATTTGCAGCGCCAGCTCAAGGAAGCGAATGGTTTGTTGCAATCCAAGATCAACCTGGCCGATGTGCAACTGCGGGAAACCAATCGGCAGTTGCTGGACCAGTCACGCGAATTGCGCAAGATGAACGAGGAGTTCCGCCTGTTGTCGGTGACCGATCCGCTGACCGGCTTGTATAACCGTCGCCATTTCGAAGCGCTGATCGAGACGGAAATCGCCATGTCGGCGCGTCATGGCGACGTCAACAGCCTGATTATGATCGATATCGATCATTTCAAGCGGGTGAATGACGACTTCGGTCATTTCGCCGGCGATATGGTGCTCAAGGATGTCGCCAATGTGCTGCGCAGCAACATCAGAAAGACCGATATTCTCTGCCGGCTGGGGGGGGAGGAGTTCGTGGTCATGTGCAAACGCGCCGGCAAGGAGGAGGCGAAGGAAATCGCCGAAAAGCTCCGCTGCGCAGTCGGCGGCCGCAAGCTGCAGTTGAACGAGGGTTCGATAGCTGTGTCCATCAGTCTGGGAATCGCCACTATTCCCAGTGCCGGGGCCACCAGTCTGGAGGAATTCTATCGCTATGCCGACGTGGCGCTGTATGTCAGCAAGGACGGCGGCCGTAATCGATTTACCCACTATGAAGACATCCCGTTGCATGCGTAGCGTGCCGACGCCGGACTGGAGGCTGGTGGTGAATATGCGCTACGTTCGCAGCTTGTTGCTTGTTCTGGCCCTGTTGCCCGTCGCACCGTTGTCGGCGGCCGAGCGGTCGGAGGGGCTGCTGTTCGGCTCGGTAGCGATGGATATTCCGGCGGTGATGCATAAACGGCTCCTGCCTTTGACGCAGTATTTGAGCCGTGCGGTAGGTCTGCCGGTTTCGCTGAAATTGTCGCCGGACATGGCGGTGGCGATTCGTGAGACCAGTGATGGCACGGTGGATATTTCCTATCTCACACCAGTGGCGTATCTCAAGGCGCACGCCATCGGTGGAGCAAAGCTGGTGGTCAAGACGGTGACTGAAGGCAAGGGTTCATTTCAGCTAATGATCATCGTTAAAGACGGCAGCCCAATTCACGGCGTAGCGGATCTCAAGGGTAGAACTTTCGCTTTCGGCGATAAGGCGGCGCTGCTGCAGCGCGCGGTGGTGGTGGGCGCCGGTCTGGCACTGGAAGATCTCCGCGACTACAAGTATCTCGGGCATTACGACAATATCGTGCGCGGCGTGTTGAACGGGGATTTCGACGCCGGTATCGTCAAGGATACCATGGCGCACAAATGGCAGGAAAAGGGCGTGCGGGTAGTGTATGCATCGCCGGATCTGCCGCCGTATAACATCGCCGCCAGCGGTCGTCTGAGCGATGCCACCGTCGCGAAGTTGCGCGCCGCGTTTCTCGCTCTCGACGCCGCCAAGCCCGGTCATCTGCAGATCATCCAGGCGATGGATGCCAGCTACAGCGGGTTCGCGGATACCAGTGACGCGGAGTATGACGTAGTGCGCAATCTGATCGCCCCATTCGAGAAATAGGTGTGCTCAGTTGGTCGTGGGTTGCAACCACTGCAGCAGTGTTTTGTAGACGCTATCCAATTCTATGGGTTTGGTCAGAAACTGGTTCATGCCCGCCTGCAGGCAAAGCGCCTGATCGTCGGCGAAGGCATTGGCCGTTATGGCAATGATCGGTAAATGCGCGTACTCCGCCAGTTGCCGGATACGGCGCGTGGCTTCCACGCCGTTGATATTGGGCATTTGCATGTCCATCAGGATGAGGTCGTAGGCACCGGCTTGCGCCAGCTGGATGGCCTGCGCGCCGTCGATCGCCATGTCGACCTCCAGGCCGACATTTTCCAGAATCAATTTAACCAGCTTGCGGCTATCGCCGTCATCCTCGGCCAGCAGCACCCGGCGGCCGCGATAGTTCCTCGCCAGCACATCCTTGGCGTTTTCGCTCTCGCTGCCTGCTTGCCGGTTTCCCTGGACATCGCTTTTTTTCAGGTCGGCGGTAAACCAGAAGGTGCTGCCCTTGCCCNNGATGCCGATGCCGGTATCCGTGACTTCGAAGCGTACCAGCACGCCGCGACGGGTTTGACGCACCGGCCGGATCCGCAGGGTAATACTGCCGGTGTCGGAAAACTTGACGGCATTGGTCACGTAGTTGAGTAACCCCTGCTGCAGCTGGGTGGGGTCGCCGACCACGGCGCAGGGCAGGGGCTGGTTTTCGACGTTCAACCGTAGACCTTTGGCCTGGACGCGCTCGCTGACCATGGTGACGACATTGTTGGCGATTTCGGCGATGTCGATGTCCGTTTCCGTGGAAGAAAGTTTGCCGGCTTCGATTTTCGATAAATCNNGGGGTGCGCAACTCGTGACTCATATTGGCGAGAAACAGGCTTTTGGCCACATTGGCGGCCTCCGCGGCCTGTTTGGCGATACGCAGATCGCGGGTCTTCTCCTCCAGCAGTTGTTCCAGGTGCAGCTTGTGCTCGGTGAGTTCGTCTTCCATGCGCTTGCGCTCGGTGATGTCCGTCGCCAGGCCGTCGATAATCACCTCGTCGCCGTGCACTCGTCGCTGAATGGAGCGGTCGTGGAACCACAACCAATGCCCCTGGCGGTTTTTGATCCGGTATTCGATGTTGAAATTCACGCCGCGCGCAAACTCGCTGATAGCCTGATGTATACGCGCTCTGTCATCCGGGTGGATGGACTCATTCCACAAACGTGGATGCGCATAGAGATAGTCCAGTGTGTAGCCGAGTACGGCGGCGGCGCGCGGTGAATAGAAAATACCCCCGTGCAGACTGGAAAACGAGTAAACGATGTCGGGCGACCCTTCGACCAGGCTGCGATAGCGTTCTTCGCCGTCGCGCAGCGCGGCTTCCGCGGCTTTGCGCGCGGAAATGTCCTGGATTTGGGCGATGAAGTAGCGGTTATCACTGCCTTCGGTTACCAGGGCGAGGTTGATCTGGGTCCAGACGGTTTGCCCGTTCTTGTGTAGGAATCGTTTTTCCGTCTCGAAAGCATCGATCTCACCGAGCAGTACCCGCCGGGTCAATTGAGCGCATTTTTCGACATCATCGGGATGAGTGAAGGAGGGAAAGTCTCGGGCCAACAATTCCTGGAGCGAATAACCGAGGATTCGGCAGAGCGCGGGGTTGGCTTCCAGCAGCCGGCCATCGGGTGTGGATAGGGCCATGCCGACGGGCGCGTTTGCCATGGCTAGCTGAAATATATAAGAATTGCCGGTCATTGTTGCGGTTCAGTCGCGCCGAGCTGCAAACGCTCTGTTATGCTTCGTGAGGTAATTATAGCCGTGGCGCAACGAGAAAGTCGCATAAAATTGCTTCGTATATATGCTGGTTTGGGGTGATCCTAAATTCACTATTATTGATAATATATTTACGCGTTCGCGCTGACTTGGTGCGCCAGTTATTTTCAGCTGTTCAACACGCCGGCGAATGCCGCAGTTTGTTTGGCGATCGACGGCCCCTAGCCCTCCGTGCGGGGGCAAAAGTTTCCTGGGGCTCAGGGGGGGAGGCAGCCGCGAGCCGCTGATTCCGAAACTTACCGACCAGCGCCGGACTACAGCGTGAAGCAACTGTATGATTTTCAGGTGGCTGCCTATATTTCCAGCTTGGGATCTGCCCGTGACCCGCAGCCATGACGCCGCCCGCCCCGCACTATCATCGGGGTGGGCGGTTGGCCGCGCCTGGGCACCTGCGGATGCAGGTGATGGTTCAAGGCTTGTTTGCTTCCCCGCCGGACGGGAGGGGCCCGGCGCGGTTCGGATCCGCCGCCATATCGCGTTCGCCCAGCAACTCGCCCTGCCGCGCCGCGCTGTCCCGCTTCGGTTCCCGCCGTGTGGCCGGCACGCCGGCGCCGGCGGCAATATCCCGCAGGCGATCGCCCGCTTCACTGGAGTGCAGCATGCTCCAGGTCAGTCGGAAACCCAGTTCACGGTAGGCTTCGAACTGGCGTTCGTCGAAAAATTGATCGCTGGTGGGTTCGTCGGGAAAGGCATCATGTTCCCGGCGATAGCTGTACAATTCGGCGCCCAGGTCGCGGGTAAATGTAGTGGTCAGATAAATCAGGGTGCCGGTGCTGGATTTTTTCTGGTCAGGCAGCTTGGCGTAGACGATGTCGGCTACCAGAAAGCCACGCTTGGCGAACGCGTTCCACGGTTCGGCGGTGGCACTGCCGCCATCCTGACGGGGCACCAGTTCGCCCAGTTGCTTATCGTCGACGAAAATTTGCGCGCCGAAATCGGTCCGCACTTTTTCGATGACGTTCGCCAGGTCGCCGAACGTATAGTCCGGATCGGCGCCGCCATCACAGACGATAATAAGTTTCAGCCGGCGCCGAATAAGCTCATACAGGGCCAGGTTCTCAAAATGCCCGCCGTCGCTGAGCTGAATGTACTTGCGGTCTTCATTCAGATAATTGTTGAACACCAGTTCTCCCAGCCCCGGCCAGATCGCGTTGGGCAGAAAGCGACGCACCGGACGCTTCCAGCTCGGGTTGAGGGCCCAGTAGCCCAGGCGGATATTTAGCAGGCCCATCAGGGTGGAAACCAGCGGGTTACGGGTTACTCCCTGTCCGCCGCAGCCGGCCCGGGGGTTCACCGCGGCACCGGAAATGGCCATGGCGGTGGCCAGGGTCATGCCGCCGTTCATGAACTTGTCGGAAGTGCGCCAATGGGTGGCGTTGCTGCCGCAATACAGGGGCGACAGAATAAAGTTATCACCCCCGCGGCTTTTGAATTTCGGACGCTTGGAATCGGCCAGGATCACATTGGTGTTGATCAGGTGGTAAGGTCCGCGCAGTGGTTTGTCGCCGTCGACGGTGTTTTGAATGGCGGTGCAATTGGCGACAAACGACGCGGCCGGATCATTGTCGGAGGTTTTGACTGCGTTGGCCACGTCCGGCATGAAGGTTTCCATCAGGCGGTCGCGGTAGTAGCGATGCACGGACATATAGTTAAGGTTGTTGAAGAACGCCAGTGTCGTCACCAGCAGCAGCGCTGCCAGCAGCAGATAGCGCGGGGCGTCCATACCGGATCCGCTGTACAGAATCCAATCCGCAGTTTGATAGGCCAGCAGCACGAAGCCGCAGAGCAGGGTGGTGGCGGCGAAAATCGCCAGCGCGTTGCTGCTTTTCGGGGTCTGCTGCTTGCTGCGCAAAAACACCAGCAGGCTGCTGCCTATGCCCAGGGCCGTCGACAGCGTACCGAGCAGGTCGCTGACCGTGTCTTTGTTTAGAGCGAAAATTCCAGCGACGCCTTCCGGGATCAGGGGAATGATGCCCAGACCCAGAGTGAGGAGGATCAGCGAAAGCAGCCACTTGCAGGCGCGCTCCGCATAGCGCCGCCAGAGATAACGGTTGCTGAGAGCATTGCGGACACGTCGACTCTCCTTGGTTCGCATCCAGAAGGTTAAGAAGGCATAGAGCAGGGAGGCGGCGGCAAAACCTATGGCCAGCCAGGCCGACAAAATCATCCAGCCGGGGGCCAGTGGTCTGGCGTCCTGGAAAAACCAATCAACCTTGGCGAAGGTCCCCGCCGCGATAAAGGGTATCAGTACCAGTACCAGTGGCGCGAAATAATACAGTAAATTGGGAATGCTGCTGCGTAGAAAGACGCCAATCAGAGTGGTGAGGGTATGGGAGCCACCGGGGGTCAGGTATTTGGCATGTTGGCGCAGCCAGCGTAGCATCGAGCCCTTAACCTGGGCGGGGACCGCCTTACCGTCACCGGACGCCACCGGTTTTACTGGTGTGCTTTCCGCGTCCCACAGTGGTTGGGTTTTATAGGGGAAATCTTCGGGCCCGAGACCAAAGGTTACTTCGGTCTGCTTGCCGTCATCGCGATAGTACCAGGCCGGTTTGTGCAGCAGCCAGCTCAGCGAGGTGCCGATGTAGCCACCGCCGGAAACGGTGGAAAGGTAGTCGAATTTCTTCAGCCAGTCCTTGTGCGCCAGCGCCTGCATCACTCCCAGGCTGAAGGTGGCGGAACGAATGCCGCCGCCGGACAGCGCCAGCCCGGTAAGGTTGTCCGCGTCGGCGTCGGGTCGACGCCCGCGGATGAGATTCAATTCCGCGTTGACGACTTCCGCAGCGCCTCCGTAGCGCTGGTCCATTTTGTCCCAGAGGCAGGTAGATAACAGTCGCGACGCGGGAGTGGATTTCAGAAGGGGATCGGTCATGTGCTTGCGCTCTCCGTTTCAGCCTGGTTTAGATGAGTACCCGGGTACTGCCTGCCTTGCCGGACAACGTGGACTCAACAGCGAATCCATGCGAGGCATAATACCGCAAAATGCCGCCGTGTTGGGCCTCGTCGTTCAACCGCTGGCGCGTCTCGCCTTTCCTGATCAGGGGATTTTCGCCGGGTGGTGGGGTGTGGTGGAAAGCTGGCCGAAGAGCTTACGTTTATAACTAATTAAAAAAAGGTAATAGCTTGCAAGCATCCGGCAGGCTGGACCATGCAGCGATCAGTCACTGCCGGATAAAATTCCTAGCTGATTTTGTGCTGCGGGTGCGCGTGTGGTGATCGTGCCGGCGCCGGAGAACCTCCGGCGTTCAATGCCGTTGTTGCGGCGCGGATGCAGGTTGATGATCACCCGATTCGGATCTTCCACCTGGTGGGTCGGGGAGGAGTTGTCGCCGTGCCTGCTCCGTCAGCACCTCGTCGAGCAGTTGTGACAGATTTATGCCGAATTCCCGCGCCTGGCGCAGCAGCGACGTTTCGTCGCCCTCGAGAGGCAGATCGGTCTGGAGTGTTGGAAGGGTTGATTTCATGGGCCGCGCCTGTAATGGAGTTCCTGCTAAGTATTGTCTGTACCCCGCCAAAGCGCAAGAGCGAGCTCCTGTGCAGCACTGCTGAGAATACTTATTCTCATGGTGTGGAAAAGGTGTGGCCGGTGTGCGGTATCGGGCAAGAAAGTACGAGTCTGGTCTGTTGTATCGACTGTGGTCGCAGCATCCTGCGGGATCGAGGATGTACACTCTGCAAACAGCGCGGTATGCATAGTCGACGTTCCGTTGTCGTCCCCCGTCGACGCTTCGTTACAGGTAATTTAGGTCGATGCGCTCGTCGGAGGATGCCACGGCTAAGCGGGAAGGAATTCGTCCACAGAGCCGAGCATCCGGCTGTGCGTCGTATTTATCATGACCTGTGGCGCCGGCCAGGTTCCGTGCCGTGGGCGGAGGCGGCATCCGCCGGGGTTGCGCCGTGGGATAGGCGCAGGCACAATCATAATCGTTGCTGGCGGGTGAGTGCCTGGGCGCGGTTTTGGCGGGCATCCAGCCGCGAGCGTGGCTCGGTTTTGCGTTTTCGGTCCGAGACTGAACTCACAGAGGAGTCTCGCGAGTGTGGAGCCTGTTTAAGGTCGCTTTTCGCAATGTCGGTCGCAATAAGCGCCGCAGCCTGATCACTATTACCACCATATTTATCGGCGTGGTCGTCATCTGCGGCGTACGCGGTCTGCTCAACGGCTTGCAGGATGAAATTCGCAGCGGGCTGGCGCGCAAGATCCACGGCGACGTGCAGCTGCACAAAACCGGTTATCGCAATTCCATCGATACCTCTCCCTACAAGATCATGTTTTCCTACGACGCGGCGCTGCAGGCTAAGCTGCGTGACTACCCCATGATCAAGGATGTGGCGCCGCGCCTGCGCCTGGTCGGCTTGCTCAATCATCAGCGCACCCAGTCCACCCTGCCGGTCATGATCCAGGGCTTCGATTCACGGCACGAGCTGGTGGTCTGCCCTCGCGCCGCCGACAGCGTGGTGCAGGGACGGATGTTGGATTCCGCGCAGGAACGGCAGGCGGTAGCCTTAGCCGAGAACGATCTGGCAGAGGCGACCTTTCTTGACGCACCGGGCGGCGAACCGTCACCGTCCGTGAAGAACACCACCGGCTACCATCAAGCGCTGTTGTCCGCCGATTTGTTCAAAGGTCTGGGGGCCGCGCTGGGCGATGAAGTGGTGGTGCTGCTCAATGACAAGAACAACATGCAGCAGGCGCTGATAGCGACGGTGACCGGTGTGGTGGATTTCGCCTTGCCGACCGCCGAGGCCAAGATCCTGTGGCTGGACTATCATACTTTGCAAAACAGTCTTGCCCTGCACGACGAGGTGTCCGAGCTAGCCCTCGCCATTACGCCGGATACCAGCGCGGATGCTGCCGTCGCGGACTTACAGGCGATGCTGGGCAAGGATCTGGTGGCGGAAACCTACCTGGAACTGTCTGGTTTTCTCAAGGATGTGATGACGATACAGAATGGTATTTTCAACGTCATTATCATCATCGTTTTCGCCATTGTTATCTCCGCCATCGTCAATACCTCGCTGATGACGGTAATGGAGCGCATTCGGGAAATCGGCACCCTGATGGCTTTGGGGTACCGGCGTCGGCATATATTGTTCCTGTTTCTGGCGGAGTCGGCGTTGATCGGCGTCATCGGCGCGCTCACCGGACTCGCGGTGGCGGGCACCGTGCTCGGCGGATTGTCGATGGTGGGCATCGACGTGACCTTGCCCGGGCAGCAGGTGGCGACCGTGCTTTATCCACGGGTGCCTCCGGGCTTCCTGCTGTTTGTGATGGTGCTGGCCATCGGCAGCGCGCTGGCGGCGGCATTCGTTCCGGCCTATCGGGCCAGTCTGATGCGGCCGGTGGATGCCTTGAACAAGTCCTAGGAGGGGAAATGAAGAATTTAGGTTGCCTGCTGTTGCTGATGGTCAGTTTGCAGGCGCAGGCGGAGTCCGCCGAGGATATCGTCAAAGGCGTTGAAAAATCGCTTAGCCCGGGCGATTTCATCGTCACCTACGAGCTGGTGAACCGGCGCCTCGACGGCACCATCGTCGCCTATGAAGTCGATTTTCAGATCAAGGATATCGATCATGCTCATGGTATATTTCAAAAGCCGGAGCGGGAAAAGGGGCGTGAGGTGTTACGTGTTCATGACGCATTGTGGACCTATATGCCGGATGTAGGCCGTGCCATACGCATCGCCGACCGCGACAGTTTCGCCGGGGGTGATTTTTCCAATGCGGACATCATGCGCCCCGATTGGACCGCGCACTATAAGGCGCAAATGGCCAAGGAAACGCCGAAACAATGGATTATCGATATGATCGCCGGCGACACCGAGGCCGCCTATGCCAAGATGCGGTTGTGGGTGGACCGCGAGACGCATATGCCGATGCAGCAGCATTTTTTCGACAGTAGCGGCACTCTGTTGAAGCAGTGTCGCTACGGCGCCATTACTCGCTACGACACCCTGCAGCGGCCGGCCAGGCTGCATATGGAAAATGTGCTCACCGGCCAGGCGACGGATATGCGCATACTGCGCTTGTCCGCTGGGCAAAAATTCAGCGACGCGCGCTTTTCCGTCGACAATCTGGGCAAGTGATATGCGCAGCTACATTCCGTTTTGCATCGTGCTCGCAGCCACTGCAACGGCACATGCGCAGGAGGCAATTGAAGAAGCCGTGCCGCTGGACGAGTTTCAGATCAGTGACGCGCCGATGCCCGCGGCGACAACCGTGCCGGGAAAATACGCGGCTTATGTCCTGCTGGAGCATCGACAAACGATACTCGACACCGATCCGTGGAACAGCGACAAGCGCAATGGGCTGGAGGGCAATGTCAGTGGCAATGTGACTGTTCACGGCGGGTTCAACCTGTACGGCGATGTCACCAGCGCCTATGTCTGGGATGAGGGCAACCGCTGGACCTTGAATCAGATCGGCCTGCACTATTTTGGCGATCATTGGCAAGGGTCCCTGGGCAGGGAACTGTCGCGCAAGTCTCCCGGCTTGATCGTCAGTCCCAGCGATTTCATCTATACGGCCAGGAGCCTGCCCGGCGCGCGCGACCAGCGCCAGGGCGTCTGGCAGGCGCGCGCCGCCTACCTGGACGCCGGGCTGTCCCTGGAGGCGCTGTATCTGCCCGATCTGGTGCTGGAGGAGCATGGTTTGCCGGACGCAAGGCGCTCACCGTCGGCGCGGGCGGCGCGTTATTTCCAGCAGCTGCCAGCCTTCGATCTGGCCGTCAACTACCTCCAGCAGGATGATCGCCGCAGCGTCGGCGGCTTTGTCCAGGGCTATGCCGGCAAGTCGCTGAAACTCTACCTGGATACCGCCTCCCGCCAGGAGGCCGCGGCGGATCGGGTCAGCACCTTGTGGGGCGCGAGTTACGAAGCGTTGCGCGATTTTACCGCACGTGGAGAGTTGTTCTATCAAAACCGCGACCGGATCGAACCCGTGGCGACACCCTGGCCGGCATCGGCTACGGCCTTGGCCGCCGGGGGGGATTTTTTCATTCATCATGCCTATTTGATCGCCAGTCTGGCCTGGATTGATCTGTGGCGTCAGGGTAGCGTGATCTGTAATTATATCGGCGCCATGGATTACGATCAGTCCCTGTATATGCTGCGCGCCGAACTGCCGCTGTCTTCGCATCAGGTCATGGGGCTGACCACGCTGTACTTGCCGCGCCTGGTTGCAGATCAGGATTTGCATGTGGCGGCGCTGGACTGGAAGTACGCATTCTAAAGGCGAGTCATGATAGAGCTCAAACAGGTTTACAAACGTTATGGCAGCGGCAAGATTTATCTGGATGCTCTGCGGGGCGTCGATTTTGCGGTCAATCGCGGCGATTTCATCGTCGTCAAAGGTCCGTCCGGTTCGGGCAAGTCGACATTGCTCAATATCGTCGGCCTGCTGGATGAGCCGACCCGGGGGGAAGTGCTGCTCAACGGTCAACCGGTGGATTTTTCCGATTTCGACGCCTTGGCGACGCAGCGCTCGCGGGTTATTTCCTTTATCTTCCAGTCCTTCAATCTCAATCCGGTATTGACGCTGGAGGAAAACGTCATGGTGCCGCTGATGATACGTCGCGATATTTCGCATCGCCAGCGACAAAGCAGTGTCAGCGAATGGATCGAAAAAGTCGGCCTGGCCAGCCACCGCCATCATCGCCCAGACGAGCTGTCCGGCGGTCAGCGGCAACGCGTGGCCATTGCCCGTGCCATGGTGACCCGGCCGCAGCTGGTAATCGCCGACGAACCGACCGCGAATCTCGATTCCACTACCGCGCGCGGAATTTTACAACTGATGCAGGAGCTGAACGGCGCGCAACAGGTTTCCTTCGTGTTTGCGACCCATGATCCCGTTCTGGTGCAGTACGCGAAGCAAACCTGTTTTCTTGTCGATGGCCGCTTCGTCGATGCGGAGCCGGGGGTGGTATGACTGTGCGGCTTGACGTTGTTGCCTGCGCCGGTATCCGTGACGATCTTCCGCCAGGGCAGCGGGAGTTCATCGCCGGCTGAGCGCGCCGCCGTTGCCGGTTTTTCCGGGGCATGCATCGCCGGTCGAATAGTCGAGCAAATCCCCGGGATATGCATCCGAAAAAGTCGTTCGCCTGGGAAGGATGGATTTGCCTGGGGAACTTTTTGTACTATAGAAAAGACGCTACTCACCGCGTCGCCATGAGAACATCAGACAACTATGAAACTATATATTCCCTTAATCATGAGCGTAGCACTCGTTGTTCCTGGTTCCGTTTTTGCCGCGAACGCTGGAGACAGCCCTGTCTGCACGGATGTCAATGACTTGATGTACACCGACAAACCGAAATGCGAGAAGGGTGACGTTATCATGGTCAATCCCATGATGGCGGCGTTTCTGTGCGATATGAGTATGCCCAATATTTCCGGCGACAAACTCGTCATCTGTCACTATCTCGGCAAGAAACGGGCGGAACGCAAGGGTAAGTAAGGCAGGGGGGTAACCGGACGCCGCTGCTGGCGGAGTCGCCAGCGCCCGCCACCGGGGCAGCTTACGCCACCCCGGTTGCACGGCCGGCAGACTTTTATTTGTAACGCTCCTGGAATTCCTGTCGCCGCTGGTCGCGTTCGGCTTTCACCGCGGGGTCTTCCTTGCCGATGGACCAGCTGTGGTCTTCACTGTTCAGGACTTTGCTCAGCAACGCATCGAGTTCGCCCGCCAGTTTCTGGCTGTTGGCATCGCCTGCCTTGCCCTCGGCGATGACCGTGCGCAGTTCGGGCACGTACTGTCCGTAGAAATTCCGTGCCAGATCGTAATTGCCATGCCACTGGGTGTAGTCCGGGGCCTGCATGGAGGCGGCATGCCGTACCCGCCGCCCTTCGTGGTGCCAGAGTTCGAACCAGGTGTAGTCTATCATCTGCGAATACATGGCGTAGGATGAGCCTTTGACTGCTTTTAAAACCTCCGTGGCTTTGTTGTACAGGGCCAGGCCGGGTTTCGCCCATTTTTCATTGTATAGCTGCAACTGAGCTTCATACTGGGTGTAAAAAGCATCGACAAAATTCCTGTTATGGCAGGCGACACAGACCTTGATCATGTTGTCTTTGCGCATGTCACCGGTGATTTTAGCCGAGGGCAGTCCCCAGGCGGCGTCGGTTTCATGGGCTTGTTTCACCAGCGGTGGACGATTGTTGTACTTGATGCGCAGGCCCACGTTGTGGGTCACGGGCATGTCTTTCGTGGCCGACATGTGGCAGGTGGCGCAGGTGGGTGCCACCGAATAATCCTCGCCTACCACCCACTTGGACGATTGCAGATTCATGCGCTCCTTGTTGGCATAGAAGTTAATGCCGTGTTTTGATTCCTGATAAAGTTCGATCTGCGGGTGATCCGGGCCCATGTGACACTTGCCACAATTTTCCGGTTGTCTTACCTGGGCCACCGAAAATTCGTGGCGCTGATGACAGGCGGAGCAGCTGCCCTCGCTGCCATCGGGATTGACCCGACCCATACCGGTGTTGGGCCAGGTCGCTGGATCGAGTTTGCCGTTTTTGTTGACTTTGACCACTGAACCATGGCATTGCCAGCAGCCGTTGACCGCTGCTGCCGAAATGCCGCCGGGAAATGCCTCGGTCTTCATGCCTTTGTTACCTTCGATCACCTCCGCCAGCACATTGTCCAGGGAGCCCATAATGCGCCCGGCTTTTGAATGATGGGAATTTTCGAATTCGTCGACCTCTTTTACGTGGCAGCGGCTGCAATCCTTGGGGGAAACGATCACGGCGATCAGCGCACCATTGTGTTCAAAGGCGTCCGGCTCACCTTTTTTCGCCTGGTGGCATTCATAACAGCCGATTTTCGCGGTGAAATGACGGCTGTAACCCCATTGTTGGTAAATGTTGACGTTCAGCGCCGCGTGACAACCGATGCAACGCTGGGTTTCCACCGAAAGATCAGCGGGAATCACCAGATCGGCGGCATGGCTGTGATGGGCTGATAAAAAACTTAGCACTACGATCAACAATACGCCGGGGCGTAAGAAAGATGGCGGTGCAAAATGAAAGCGAACTGGTGAGTTGACGCGAAGCGCACGCATGGATATTCCCCTTTTTGTCAAGGAAGGTGTAACGAATCTTAGGTATTTCAAGGAAACAGTACGGCGTCAAACGGGGTACGGAAGAAGCACGAAAAAAGTATAGACCATAAATAGAAGCGCGGTGTCCATTCCGGGTCACCTCGCTGCTGCGAATATGGCAGAGGGGCGCGAGGCCGTTTGTTGCGGATCCAGGGTGCTGGCAACGTCGATTCTGCCAATGTGTTACCAGTACGAAGATGACGATGGTCACAGTAGTTTTTTGTGGGAAACAGTCGTAAACCCATGTTTTTACATATCCACTTATTACGCCCTCGTTTCTTATCAGACTCTGGTCTAACGACCGGCGCGATTCATGAACCGCATCACGCCACGGGCTTTTTTGCGTTTGTTAAGCTGGTTGCGTGTAACAGGGTGGATCCGACAGCCTGGTGAAGTCGCCCCATGCCGATAGGGCAGGAGTGGCGAGGCAGAGGTCGTGACCGCGGCGAGCGGCGCGATTAAAGGGGGAGGCGGACGGTGTTCGAACTATTAACAGGGATGGCGGAGGTACGACAATGCGAAAGTTGTCTTGTTATTTGTTGGCGGCCGTCAGTATCTTCATGATGTCCTGTGACCGGGGAGATCGCTATCTACCCGGCGCCCTGGGTTTGCTGCCAGGCAGCGGCGACGCGGTGACGCCAGGTCAGGGCGGTTTGCTGAAAACGGGAAATGTGCCGGAATCCGCCGCCGACAAGCTGCTATCGTCTTCCGATGCGGCCCTGTTCGGTGCGAACCGCTGGAACGAGGCCGATTTCGGCAGCTGTGATTCGGCCAATACCGCGGTGATTACCGTGTACAGCACCAATGCCGCTGCCCAGAGCGCCATCGAAGTCGGTCTGGACGGGGTGGGCATGGGCACGCTGTCGACTTATTACTCCGGCAGTTTACCGGACTGCAAGGCCCCGGAATCCGCCGGCGTCATGACTCGCCTGGTATCCGCGGGTGATCACTATCTGGAAGCCGTGAGCCCCAATCTGCGCTGGCCGCGCTATGATTTCTCCATTCGCAAATGCGCCTGCATGACCATCCAGCTTCCCTGAACCGCCGTTGAGCACCATCCCGCCCGGGCAGGCCCGCGCCGACGGTGAGATGTGGCGTGCTGATTTTGCGCTGAATGCGGCGGCACCCCGCACTGGCCGGGATGCCGCCGCGATCCGTCATTTACTATTCGCCGCCGGTTGCTGCAGCGTCAGTGGCCGAAGTAGGACGATAAATACGGCTGATACAACAGTTCGGGCTGCAGTTTTTTCGTATACGGCAAGTGCTGGTAATAGCGCCAGCCATCCTTGTCGGCATCGGTGATCTGGCCGTCGTGATTCAAGTCGAGCGGACCGCTGAGGTAGAAATCCACCTTGGTCTGGCCGACGAAACCTTCCCAGATATTGCGGACCTGAGTGTAGCCATCGGCGGTGAGCAGATTGGCGGCGAGCACGCTGCGGTGGCCGGTGCGGCACAGGGTGTAGATGGGAGTGTCCTTGTCGGTAATGGCCTGCTCCACGGCGGCGATGAAGTCGGCGTCGGTTTGCGGAACCTTGACGCCCGCATCGGCGCAGGCGCCGTCCGCCGTTATCGTGCTGCAGTTCTGGATGATGAACGGGTAGGGGATGTTGTAGGCGCCCCGCGGGTGGCCGGCAACATACTCTGGGATACTGCGCACGTCGATGATGACGGGTCGGTTACCGCTGCCCTGTTCGCGGTCGTCAGCATCATCATCGGCAGCGACCGCGTTCACATAGGCCTCCGCCGCGCTGATTTCCGAATGATAGTTGCGCGGTAGTTCGTAGCGGTTGGCATACAGTGGTGTGTCTGCGGCCACGGCGGTACCGAGTGCGCTGCTAGCCAACATCAGGCCGGCCGCCAGTGCCGGCGATATGGATCTCTTGTTCACTGCTTGGTACATCGTTCACCCTCCTGCTTACGCTAAATGCCAAATCAGTTATCTTGCGTGTGTTGTTGTCGTGCCAGCTTAACAAGGGGTTTTCGGCGTAACAACAAAGTGAATTGGTCGAATTATGACGGCTGGAAAGCCCAAGTGAATTGCTGTGCCTCCGCTCCGGAAAACGGTGTATATTGCAACGGCCAGAAACACTTCTATGGATATGAAATAAAAAAGGTTTTTGCCGACCCTGTCACTCATCTCTGTCGTGTCGTCCTTGGGAATCGCTGACAGGATTGCCTGCTTTGTGAACAAGGGGGGATTATGGGTGTAAGAAAAGCTTGGTGGTGTGCCGCCGTGGTGGCACTGGTTGGTGGCGTAGCACCGGTGTTGGCCGAGGAAAGCGAACTGACCATCGTGCACAGCGGCGATTTCCACGGTCATTTGATACCGCGCGCCAATGTGCGCAGTGATTCGGTCGGGCGCAGCGAGGGTGGTCTGGCCCGGGTGGCGACGGTGCTTGAGATGATTCGCCGCAACAGCAAGAACGTGCTTTATGTGCATACCGGTGACACCCTGCAGGGCGGCGCCGAAGTGCTGTATACACGGGGGCAGGCGATTGTTGACATTCTCGATCTGCCCGAATTTTCCATCGACGCGTTTGCCCCGGGTAACTGGGATTTCGTTTATGGCACGCAGCGCTTCGTCGAGTTGTTTGCCGCCGATGATGCCGGCGAGTCCCGCTGGGGGGCGGTCGCGGCCAATGTGTTTTATGCCACCGCTGCCGGTCCTTGCGTCAACCGCCAGGGCGAACGCCCGCTGCGCCCCTATCGCATCAAGCAGATGGGCGGGATCAAGATTGGCATTCTGGGCTTGACCACGGATCGCGGTCCCCAGGTCGTCGGCTCGGCGGTCACCCAGGGGCTGTGTTTTCTTAAGAATGGTGACGATGAGTTCACCACCGACGCGCAGACCGGCCTGGTCACCCAGACCGTCGGCGGTGTCGACTCCGAAGTGGCGGAGCAGGTGGCGAAGCTGCGCAATGACGAAGGCGTGCAGCTGGTGATTCTGGCGTCGGAAATGGGTCTGGCCAACAATATCCGGCTGGCGGAAAAAATCGACGGCATCGATATCGTGCTTTCCTCGGATATGCATGAAGAAACCACCCGCGAAGTGGTGGCGGTCAACGCCATCTCCGGCCGCAATACCGTCGTCGTCGAGGAGGGGCAGGATGGTACCATGCTGGGCAAGCTCGATCTGCGCCTGGAGGACGGGCGCTTGCGCAGCTGGCAATGGCGCGCCATCCGCGTTGACAGCGATTATCTGGACAACGGCAAGGTGGCGGCCAAAGTGGCGGAAATTCGCCGGCAATTTACCGCTGAGGGCTATGCCGAGTGGGTGAATCCGTTCAATGGCAGCCACCTCAAGCGGCCGATCGATGCGGTGGTGGGGGAGGCGGCGGTAGCCCTGCATCGTTCAAACTATTCCCAGGGCAGGATGCCGGCAGTGATCGAAGGCTCCTCGCATGATTTCCTGACGGACGCTTTTCGCGCCGGGACCGGCGCGGATATTGCCGCCATCCGCGGCTTCCGTTTCGGCACCCACGTGCCGGTGGGTCCCATAAAATATGAGGACCTGTTTCATTTCATGCCCATCGGCGCGCAGATCGCGGTCGCCCGTTTGCCGGGTCAGGCGATCAAGAACCAGATCGAAAACTCCGCCAGCGGTTCCCTGAATCCCGACGTCGCGAAATGGACGGGTGGCTGGCTGTTCAATTTCAGCGGAATCACCATGGATCTGGATCCCTATGCCGCGCCCGTCGGCAGCGCCCCGTTTGCGCTGGCGGACGGCCGCGCTTTCAATATCCGGGTCAATGGCGAAGCGCTGGCGTTGAAGCAGGCCGATGGCGTGACTAATCAGACCTACCGTTATGCCTCGTACTGGTTCGCCACCGATCCCTGTAAGGTCAATACGATAGACGTGCCTAATTGCACCAGCAATGATGGCGCGCCTTCCAATATCACCATCCTGCGCGACAGCGATGGCGGCCCCCTGGATGCCACCGAGGTGGTTGTAAACTACCTGGCGGCCAACGGCGGCATTGCCAATCCTGTGTTGAACCGCATTACCTTACGTAGCAAGGATAGCGGCCGGCGCGTCAGATTGCCGGAGGCCGCCTTCGGCAATGCGGAAATCCAGCCGCTGCGCGGGGCGGTGGCGGCGCCGGCGCCGCGGCGGGACGATATTCTGCCACCAGATTCCACTGATGCCACCGGCAGCGATACGAGCAGCGACACGGGCAGTGCCGGCTCCAGTCGCCGGCGGGGCGGTGGCTCCACCGACGATGCGGCGTCGGCGCGCAAGGGCGGGGGCGGATTTGATGCCTGGGAATTAGTGTTGCTGCTGTGCGCGCTGAGTTCGGCACGCTGGCGGCGTGCGCGTCGGCGCGGCTGAGTTATTGCCCCGCGCGGGGCGCGGCGTCGGGATCAGGGTGCGAAACTGCGAGCCGTTACCGGTTGCAGGGCGGCGGTTTGCCCGCCGGCACGTTTCTGCCAAACCATGGGCGGCGCCGCGTTCTGATCCTGCGTGCCGCGCAGGGTTGTGGTCGCGTCACCTTGCAACCACTGGCGCGCAGTGACCAGTGACTCCACGATCATCGCCTTGCTGGCCGCATCTCCCGAACGACAGAGATCGACGCCGAAGTTGTAGGTGTCCTGCGGCGGACACAGGTCGAATACATGGTCGACCTTGGCGAACAGATGCAGCTGGCTGCGTCCGCAACTGAAAATTGAGCGCGGGGCGATGCTGCCGTCCGTATCCGTAACCGTGCCGCCATAGGCGTTGCACAGCATTTTTGCCTGCGACACATGAATAACGCGGTCGCTTGCGCCGTGCAATATGAAGACCGGGGGGTAGAGCTGCGGGTTGCCGGCGATGATGTGGGCGAATGAATTTTCGCTGATGGACGCGGGCAGAGGACTGTGATCGATCAGCCGGGTAAATGCCAGCCGCTTGTCTTCGTTGCGCTTGCGCGGCGGATCCAGCAGTTTGTAAAGGGCGCTGACCGCCTTGCGCGGTTCGTAGGGCATGGGGTCAAAGTTACCCAATTCATTATAGGGTATGGAGCTGAAGGCGGTATTTCGCTGTCCGTCCCTCGGGTTCAGGCGCTCCACGAAATCGAGAACGTCAGCGGCGGGATAGAGGAGCAGGGCGCGGTCTATGTCCGTGTAGCGGTGCGTTACCAGCCAGGCGGCGAGAAAGCCGCCGGCCGACTGGCCGACGACAGCGACCGGCACGGTGGCGGCGCCATAGTGCGTGCCATTACGTTGCAGCCAATCCAGTGCGGCTTCCACGTCGTCACTGATGTCCGACCAGGAAGCATCCTGGCATTCCGCCGGGCCGTCCTTGCCGGCATGGGACAGGCGGTAGAATGGTGCAAATACGATAAAGCCGTCCTCCGTGTAATGCGCTACCGACGCTTCCACGCCGAGAGCGCCCATGGCCCGCCGGTACCAGCTGCCACCGTGTAGAAACAGCAGGGGCTTCAGACCGCCGGCACTGAGATTCTTTTTGTAAACCCGCATTTCCAGCTGGCAGCCGTTGATCTCGCGAAACAGCACACGTTTGAGATAGGGCGCGCTCTTGCCGACGACCGATTCGGCGCTCAGCTGGTATTTAGCGGCGCTTGCAACCGTCCAGGCCGTGCTCGGCAGGGAGTCATGGGTGTCCGGCAGATAACCCAGCTCGGTCCACAATTTCGGATTGCCGATGTAGGGGTTGGGGTCGCCGAAAAAAAACTCCTTGCACAGGGCGACGGGATTATCCTTCTGAAAAGTTATCGGCAGTGAACAGGAGCTGTCGGCATAAAGGTTGTGCGTCTGTTTGGCGGCAGCATCCGCCGGCACGCAGGCGGTGTTACGGCGCGCGTACAGGGGTGTCGATTTGAGATTGGCTCTGAACTGTGACATCGCCACGCACACCGCCGGCCAGGTCAGATGACGGGAATCGGGATTTTGCAGGCCGACCTTGAGCGCATCGACCACGCGGGGCGGCCAGAAGTCGCCAGCGGTCTGCCCGGGTCCGGCGGCGGTCACTGGTAAAGCGATGCTGGCAAGCAACGCCGCCGACAGGGCGAACCAGGTCTGCCGCGCATCAGGATGAGTGCGGTGGTGAGCCTGCAGGCAACATCCCGGCAAGGTAGATGTGGGGTGCGGCGCGGGTGGCGCTTGTTTGCTTTCGGTCGCATTCATCGTTGCAGTTCCAAAAGGGTGAACGCCGGCTACGGTGTAGTAAAAAAGAAACTAGTCGTCGTTTTTTCGGCTCCTTGCCCTGGCGCGTTCCGGTATAAATCAAGTATCGTCCACGCCGCGCAAGCGGCTTAGAAGTAATCTGTGATAAGAATTAGCGTGGATTAGTGCAATGCGGTCAATGAACGAAGAATCACCCTTGCCGCGGCGAGGCGACGGTTTATCATTTTTAGTGATATCTATATAATTCGAACCCTGGTCGTGGCCGCCGCCTGTGGTGCCGCGCAGCAGGGTGTTATCGAACCGGCGGGTCCGGTTACGGGTAGCAAGCAGAAATCGCCAGGACTGCGTCCACAGCGGTGGCCAGCGGGCACGAGGAGGATGGTATGTCGATGTCGCCACATGCCTCCGGGCTCGCGAAGCTGGCGGTCACGCTGGCCTATTTCCTGGTCTACAGCCTCATTATCGGCGACGTGGAAGTGAGTTCGGGCATGGTCGCGGTGGAGCGCGCGGCCATGTTACGTCTGCAGCGAACTATCGCCGTACCGGGCAGAGTGATCCTGCCCTTTACCAGCGACGGCTGCAGCGGCGGTTTGTCCGCCGGCTGGAACCGGCTGAGCGAAGCTGTGCCCTTGTTTCGCCACCAGTTCGGTGATCGTCCCCCGTATGAAGACTGCTGCCTGGCCCATGATCGTCTATATTGGCGTGGTGTTACCGAACACGGTTATGAACAGCGACTGGCCGCCGACCAGACGTTGCGCGCCTGTGTGCTTGAACATGGGCGCGCGCATCGGGACGAGTATGCCCGGCAGTTCGCATTGCCCCCGGCTGTCATCGACCAGAATTTTCAATTGATCGCCGAGCTTATGTACGGAGCGGTACGCACCGGCGGCGGCCCCTGCACACCCTTGCCGTGGCGCTGGGGTTACGGTTGGCCGGCATGTGGTACGCCGGTTGCCCGGGGCGGCCAGGCGACGCCGGAGGGTGGCGTGCCTTGATGGTCGGGCGGCGTTGGAGCTACGTCGAGGCGTCGGAACTCCGCCGCAAACCTGCCGCTGTGGTATAGTTTTGCATGCGTCAAACCAACAACCTGCGTATTTCCAGCATCAAGCCCGTCGATGCGCCGGCCCGGGTGCTGGCGGAGTTTCCCCTGGATGATGCCTGCGCCACCCTGGTCAGCGAGACCCGGCAGCAGGTGCACGAAATTCTCGATTTCCATGATGACCGCCTGGTGGTGGTCGTGGGCCCGTGCTCCATCCACGATCCCGCCGCTGCCCTCGACTATGCGCGCAGACTGCTGGCGGTGCGCGTGGCGCTGCAACGGCAGTTATTGATTATCATGCGGGTGTATTTCGAAAAACCCCGCACCCGTACCGGCTGGAAAGGTTTGATCAATGATCCCGGTCTGGATGGCAGCTTCGATATCAATCGCGGGGTACGCGTGGCACGCAAGCTGCTGCTGGATCTGAATCGGCTGGGCATGCCGGCGGCCAGCGAATTTCTCGATATCGTTACCGGCCAGTATTACGCCGATCTCATCAGCTGGGGCGCCATCGGCGCCCGCACTAGCGAAAGTCAGGTGCACCGGGAGCTGGCTTCCGGTTTGTCCTGCCCGGTGGGTTTCAAAAACGGCACCGACGGCAATCTGCACATTGCCTGTGATGCGATGTTTGCCGCTGCCGAAGCGCACATCTTTCTGTCGCCGACGCTGCAGGGCAGCACCGGCATTTTTACCACCACCGGCAATCCGGACACTCATCTTATCCTGCGCGGTGGTAAAGTGCCGAACTATGGCCGGGAGGCGCTCGCCCATGCCCGGGTGGTGATGACGGACAATGGTCTGCCGCCGCGAATTACCATTGACCTGAGTCACGGCAACAGCCAGAAGCAGTATCAACGTCAACTGGCAGTGGGTCAGGATGTGGCCGGGCAGATCGCCGGTGGCAACCGGGACATTGTCGGGGTGATGATAGAGAGTCACCTGCTGGCGGGCAGCCAGAAACTGCAGGCGGCCGGGGAGTTGCGCTATGGCCAGAGTATTACCGATGCCTGTCTGAGTTTCGATGACACGGTGCCGCTGTTGCACAGCCTGGCGGATGCGGTGGACCGGCGGCGGCAGGTCTGAGCGCCGGTGGTTTTTTACCGGAAATTTTACATAAACAGGGCGGGGTCGGCGCAGATTCCCCTGCGGTTGGGCAACAAACGGTTATAATGCGCGCGTGACGGCGGGAGTCAGTCATGGACAATGGTCGCCTGCGGATAGAAAACTGCCAGGGTGTGATGTACTGCGAAGCCTATCTGGAGACGGAATACGGTGTGGCGGATATTCTGGCCATGGCGGAGGAAGCCAGGCGCAGCTTTGCGCCGCCGGTGGACGTCATTCTGAGAAAAGCCGGTTCCTATTCGCTGTCCATCGATGGCCAGCGCCTGCTGAGTCAGGGGGTCAGTGAATTCCGCCGCTTTGTTTACGTGGTCGACAACGCGACCAAACGGGCCAGCGCGGAATATGCCGCGCAGGACTATATGCAGCGCTACCAGACGCGCGTTGCCGGCAGCAAGGAAGAGGCTCTGGCGCTGCTGGCCGGCGAAGTCTGAGTCCGGGCAGGCGGGTGGTATCGACGGAAAATAATACAACGAGGTCAGGCGGATGGTTATCGGTAAGGACAAGGTCGTGGAGTTTCACTATACGGTGAGCGAGCCCGGCGCGGGTGAATTGGAAAACTCCCGCGATGGCGATCCGCTAGCCTATTTGCACGGTCATGACAACATGATCGTCGGTATCGAGCAGGCGCTGGAAGGCAAACAGGCGGGCGATCACGTCACCGTCACGCTGGCGCCGGAACAGGCTTACGGCGTGCGCAAGGACGATGCGATCCAGCGCGTGTCAATCAATCACATCGTCAAGCCCGGCAAAGGACCATTGCGTTGCAAACCCGGTATGGTGGTGCACCTGAATACCGCCCACGGCCAGGTGCCGGCGGTGGTGGTCAAGGTGGGATTGAAGATGCTCGATGTGGATACCAACCACCCGTACGCGGGCAAGACCCTGGCGTTCGCTATTGATGTGGTGAGCGTGCGCGATGCCAGCAGCGAGGAGCTGGAACACAAGCACGCCCACGCCGCGGGCGGGCATCATCACTGATCGTTGCGGCGCGGGCCGGCAGCTTTGTCGCGGCGCATTGATTTCCCGGGTTGGCTGCCGCCGGCTGGTTTAATCACTGAGCATCACCTGTTCGTGGCAGCGTGCCTGCTGTGCACCCTGCCGGTGCTGCTGCCGGTATTTCCGCCTATGGTCGATGTGCCGCAGCATGCGGCTCAGATCGAGTTGTTTCGCCAGCTGCAGGATCCGCTGTTTGCGTACCGCGATCTGTTTACCACCCGCCTGTTTACCCCTTACCTGTTCGGCTACGGATTGATCGCGCTGTTGGCGCCGGTTTTCGGCATTGTTCTGGCCTGTAAACTGGTGATCGCGACGGCGCTGGCGCTGTTGCCGCCGGCGACCCGGTATTTTCTGCGCGCCAGCGGCGCGGATTCCTACTGGGCCTGGCTGGTGTTTCCCTGTCTGTACGGTTTCAGCTATCAATGGGGATTCATCAATTTCCTGGTGGCGGCGCCGATCGGTATGGCGTTCCTGGGCATGGTGTGGCGCCGGCCGGCGGCCGGCGGCTGGCGATCCGCGTTGGGGATGATACTGGCGCTGTACCTGCTGTTTTTTTCCCATGTGCTGGTGCTGGCGCTGTTCGCCGCCATCGCCACGCTGCAGTGGTGGTCGACAAGGAGCGATCTCAAGGCATTCGTGCGCAGCGCCTGGCCGCTGCTGACACCGCTGCCGCTGGCGCTGCTGTGGCTGGCCGACAATGCGGCGCACCCCATGAGCAGGCTGCCGCCGGAGTGGGATCTGTCCTGGTGGACTACCCTGGACTCCTATTACACCCAGTTCGCCGAATGGCGCACCAGCCATCCTTCCGGTTGGGGGCGGGTGAGCGGCCTGTTGCCGCGTCTGCTCGGTTTGCGTCCGGATGTCCTGCTCACCGTTGCCGGTCTGGGTTTGCTGCTGCTGCCGTTCGCCGCCGGCGGCCAGTTGACGGCGCAGCGCCAGCGCTATCTGCCCGCTGTGCTGATCATGGCTGTTCTGCTGCTGGCTCCCAGTGAGATCTTCGGCGTGTCATTCGTGTTCCAGCGTTTCACCTTCCTGCTGTTGCCGCTGGCCCTGGCGGTGATTGATGCGGCGCCGCGGCCGCCGCGCGGTCGCAGCCGTCTGCGGGCGCTGGCGCCGGTGGCGGCCACGGTCTGGATCGGCCTGATGACGGTGCATGCTCTGCGCTTCGACGACGAGACCCGCGGTTTCAGCCAGCTGCTGGCGCAGATGGAAGCGGGCAAACGGGTATTATCGCTTTCCTTTTTGCACGACGACGCTGATTCCATTGCGCCTACCCTGGTGCATCTGGTGGCCTGGTATGCGGCGCTGAAAGGCGGGGTAAGCGATCCCAGTTTCGCCGTCACCCAGGTGCAGCCGGTGGTCTACGCGCCACAGCATATGCCGACAGTGCGTATTCTCGGCTTCGAATGGTTTCCGCAGACGTTCGCCTGGCAATACCACGCCGGCTGGCAGTATGACTATTTTGTGGCACGGGCGCCCGCCGACTACGGCGCATTGCTGTTTCGCGACGCCAGTTGCTGGATAGATCTGGTGGCGCAATCCGGGAAATGGTGGTTGTATCGCCGTGCCGAGCATTGTCCGCCGCCACCGTCGGTTTATTCGCCGGTACCGGCGCCCAGGTAGGCGTGGTTGGTGTCGGCCTGCCATTTAGCGAAATTATTTTCGCGCAGCAGCCGGCGCCGGGTTTCCACTTCCTTGCTGCGCGCCAGGGCGATGCCATGGCGGTTGACTTGGGCGTAGTCCAGGGTCTTATGCAGGATCGCCAGCTTGTCGTCCATGGGCCCGTTCTGCGGTTTGAATTGCGTGCCGAGCGCCACCGCCATGGGTACCGCGTCGAGCAGGACGAAATATGTTCCGCCCGCCTGCAGGTCGGCTTCGAGGAAGTCGGCGTTGAAAGCCGCGCTCATGAAATAGTGCTTGCCGGGCGTGGTGGTATACGCCAGTTGCATGCGCTGTGGTAAATGGCCGATGTAGATGTCACCGTCATAGAGCAACACCGGCTCGCTGCCAGTGGAACCGTCCTGCGGATTGACCGCGCTGAACTGCTCGGTGCCCAGGTGGCTGGGATAAAGAAAAACCACCATCGCCTGGTCCGCCGGAGGGCGTAGCGCCGCCGGTCTGGCCGTCGTATACGGCAACGCGGCGGCGCAGGCGTGCAGCAGTCCCGGCAGCAGCAGGCAGGCCAGCCGCAATACCAGGTGTCGCCGGCCGGCCGCGGGTCGCCGGCTTGTATGCGCCGCGGTCGCCGTCAAGGCGTGCTGACTCTGAACAGCGCCACATCCACCGAAGTCACCGTGACGCGGGTGCCTGCCGCGATTTCCTCGATGCCGCTTTCCGGATCGATTTCAACTTTCCAATCTATGCCGGAGTAGCGGGTGCGGCCAGGCTTGAGGCGGGTGATCGCGCTGTCAACGGTAAACTGCAGGCCGATCAGATCGCTGCTGCTGTCCTTCCTGGCGGGTCCGCTGCCCTGCAGGCGTTGCAGGGGTTTCCACAGCATGGCGGACAACAGGCCGGTGCTGATGCCGCAGGAAGCAATACCGGCCAGCCAGGTTTCCGGCAGCAGGCCGACGAGCATCAGCAGGCCGGTCAGCAGCGCGCCCAGGCCGGCGAACAGGGTGACGATGGTGGTGAAGCCCAGCAGCAGGGCTTCCACCGCCAGCAGGACGAATCCCAGAGTGATCCAGAATTCCGCCAGGTGGCTATTGATGTAATTGCCTATCATGACGCGGCTCCGTCGCCGCGTTGCTTGTTAATAGTCGAAATGATGGCCATGGCTTCGGCCACCACCCGCGAGGCGCCGGTGTCGCCGTCGGGCAGCAAAACCACGGAAGATTCGCGGGCGATGGCCTGCCTGGCCTGGATGGCCTTATCGGCCAGTTCCAGTTGAATGGCTTTCTGACCTTCGTTGGAAATCGCGATCTGACCGATAACGTTGAGCGCCTTGGCCTTGGCTTGCGCCACCGCCAGAATCGCCTGTGCCTCGCCTTCGGCCTTGAGTATCTGTTCGGCCTTGATGGCTTCGGCCGCCAGTACCCGCGCCTGTTTTTCCCCTTCGGCGACATTGATGGCGGACTGGCGCTGGCCTTCGGATTCGAGAATAACGGCGCGCTTTTCCCGCTCCGCTTTCATCTGCCGTTCCATGGCCTCCAGTACCGAACGCGGTGGCTCGATGTCCTTGATTTCGTAGCGCAGCACCTGCACGCCCCAGGGACTGGAGGCCTCATTGATGGCGTTAACGATATTGATATTCAGGCTTTCCCTTTCTTCAAAGGTTTTATCCAGCTCAATCTTGCCGATTTCGCTGCGCATGGTGGTTTGTGCCAACTGGGTGACCGCATAGACATAATTATCGACACCATAGGATGCCTTATAGGGATCCAGCACTTTCAGGTACAGCACCCCATCTACCACCAGCGAAATATTGTCCTTGGTGATGGCAGCCTGACTGGGCACATCCACCGCCTGCTCCTTAAGGGAGCGATGGTAGGCCACGCGATCGACAAACGGCACAATAAAATTAAGCCCGGCTTCCATGGTTTTGTTGAATTTGCCGAATCGCTCTACCACATGGGCCATATTCTGCGGCACAAATCGAACGGAAAACTTGACCAGGATTACGGTCAGTACTGCCAGACCGATCCAGAAATTGAAAATCAAACCCAGAATTTCCTCGATTACTCCTGTACCCATGCTGTCATCCCCTCGTTATTACGTTTATTGACGTTAACATCCGGCTTGTGTGCACCTGCCCGGAAGTATAATCGAAATTCACATGCACACACGATTTCGCCCGCGCTGCTTGGCGCGATACAGGGCCTTGTCCGCCAGGTTGACCAGGTCAGCGGGCTCCAGCTCGCTGTCCGGTCGCGCGGTGACGACCCCCTGGCTGATGGTGATATGGGGCGCCGCTTTCGAGCTCTCGTGGGGAATCGCCTCCGCGTTGACCAGCTCGCGCGAGTACTTCGAGCTGACCAGCGCCGAGGCCGCCGAGGCCCCGAAGGTCAAGTTCTAGCTAGTCGGCGATTACCGAGGGCAGGACGAACCGCAGGGGGTCCACCGCGCGCCCGCGCTGGTGGACCTCGTAGTGCAGATGGGGCGCCTCGGCCAGCCCGGAGCGTCCTACCCGGGCGATGATCTCGCCCCGCTGGACCCGGAACCCCGGGCGGACCAGCATCTTGGACGTGTGGGCATAGCGGGTGATGATCCCGTAGCCATGGTCGATCTCGACCGTCCAGCCGTACCCCTTCTCCCAGCCCGCCTTGATCACCGTGCCGGCCGCAGGCGCCTCGATCGGCGTGCCGATTGCCGCCCGGATGTCGATCCCCTCGTGCGGCCGGAAGATGTGCAGCAGGGGGTGAAGCCGGCGGCGGCTGAAGTTGCTGGTCAGCCAGCCCTGGGTCGGCATGATCGACGGGGTGGCGGCCAGCCGCTCGACCTGGGCGGTCAGGCTGTCGGCNNACTTCACGGCGCATCAGCAGGGCGAGGGTATCCGGCATGGCGGCATAGGAGGTCTCGCTCGGGGCATCGACCGCGAGCGCTTCCCGCCGATGGGCCAGGGTCGCGTGGCCTGCCAGAAACAGCAGACCCCCGAGGACGATTGCCACGCTCGCCACGACGCGCATTCCGTCGACGGACAGCTCGACAATCCGCGAAACGCAGGCGGAGCCGTGCCACATGAGCGGGATCTTCCAGCGGGGTTCCGTCACGCCACCTCGAACACTTCGGACCAGGATTCCGGGCCCGAAGGCACCCGGAGGGAACAGCAAAAGCTACCCTTCGCACCCTCTGGTGTCAAGGAACTGGATGGTTGTCGCAAGTTATTGTCTGGTAAGGGATTACGCTGATTTTTCTGGTGTTTGCGGCTTGGGGAAAAGGCCGGGGGGCTTCCGGGTGGATGCCCGAGCCACGGGAGGGGTGTGCAATCCGCTCCACTCGGTCCTGGCCGCGTCCCCTGACTGGCCCAGTGACTGCCAGAGGAGCTCCATGGTGGCCGGAAGGAACGGCGAGCAGAGGACCGCCAGGCGGTAGAGACAGACTGCCAGGGCATGGAGGACGCGGTCGAGTTCCTGATCCTGTCCCAACTTGGCCAGGGTCCATGGCGCGGTTTCGACGATGTACTGGTTGGCCCGCGTGACCAGGGCCCACGCCGCATCGGCTCCGCCCTTCAGGTCAAGCGCGTCCATCGCAGTGGCGTAGGCCTGGATGGCGGCCTCGCCGGCGAGATCGAGCGCCGTCGGCTCCGACGGGGCGGGCACGACACCACTCCGGTACTTCTCGAGCATTGCCAGGGACCGCGACGCCAGGTTGCCGAGGCCATCCGCCAGGTCCGCGACGTACCGTTCCTCGAACCGTTCCCAGCTGAAGTTCCCGTCGCTATCCCAGGAAATCTCCCGGAGCAGGAAGTAGCGGAAGGCATCGGGCCCGAATCGGTCCACCGCCTCGCCGAGGTCGAGCTTGACGCCGGCGCTCTTGCTGAACCGCTCACCGCCGAGATACACGAAGCCGTGGGCCCAGACCGACTCTGGCATGGGAAGGCCGGCGGCCTGGAGCATGGCCGGCCAGATGACGCAGTGGAACCGGGTGATGTCCTTGCCGATGACGTGCAGCTGGGCCGGCCACTCGGCCTGCGATTCGGGGGCCCTGGTGGCGGTCCAGTAGTTCGGGAGCGCGTCGAACCAGACGTAGGTGATCTGGTGTTCCCCGGCGCTGGTGGGCCGGGGGAAGGGAACCCCCCAGGTGAAGCGCGACCGGCTGGCGGAGATGTCATCGAGTCCGCTCCGGAGCAGGGCGAGGATCTCGTTCCGCCGGCTGTCGGGCCGGACGAATCCGGGGTTGGCCGTGATGTGGTCCAGCAGGAAATCGCGGTAGCGGGACAACCGGAAGAACCAGTTCTTCTCGCGAACGGTCTCCAGGACCCGGGTCGGGTGGATGGTGCACTTGCCGTCCACGATCTCGCT
>DKAS01000154.1 GCA_002448875.1 Proteobacteria bacterium UBA6920
CCTACCAGCAGGACCCGGCCAATAGTAATGAAGCCCTGTGGGAAGTCGCCCTGGATCTGGAGGAAGGCGCCGACATGGTCATGATCAAGCCCGGCATGCCTTATCTGGACATCGTGCGCCGGGTCAAAGACCAGTTCGGCGCGCCCACCTACGTGTACCAGGTGAGCGGTGAATACGCCATGATCATGGCCGCCTGCGCCAATGGCTGGCTGCAGGAAAAGGCGGTGGTAATGGAGGCCCTGGTGGGTTTCAAGCGCGCCGGCGCCGACGGCATTCTCACCTATTTCGCCAAGCGGGTGGCGCAATGGCTGCAGGCGGACGCCTAGGCCACGCATGTCCTTGCTGGATTTCGACAAGCAGAAGGACTGGTATGCGGTGATGGGCAACCCCGTCAGCCACAGCAAGTCTCCGCTGATTCATACGCTGTTCGCCGAACAGACCCGGCAGCGCCTGCAGTACACCGCCATCCAGGTGGATCCCGGCGGCTTTCGTCAGGCGGTGGGTAATTTTCAGGCCAATGGCGGCAAGGGTTTGAACATCACCGTCCCCTTCAAGCAGGAAGCCTGGGCGCTGGCGGAGGAACGCACGCCACGGGCGCAACTGGCGGGGGCGGTCAACACCCTGGCTTTTAATGCCGCCGGCCGGATCAGCGGCGACAACACCGACGGCATCGGCCTGGTACGGGACCTCACCGGCAATCTGCAGCAGACACTGACCGGCAAGCGCATTGTCATCATCGGCGCCGGTGGCGCGGTGCGCGGCGTGCTCGGACCCCTGCTGGAACTCAAACCGGCCCAGCTGCTCATCGTCAATCGCACCGAGCAGCGCGCGCAGGAGCTGGCGCAGTTGTTCGCCGCCCTGGGACCGGTACAGGCCTGCGGTTTCGATACCCTGCCGCCGACCGCCTGCGACCTGCTGCTCAACGCCAGCGCCGCCAGCCTGCAGGGCGAACTGCCGCCGCTGCCGCCGGCCCTGATACAACCGACAACGCTGTGTTACGACATGATGTACGGCGCCCAGCCCACGGTATTCATGGACTGGTGCCGGCAGCAGGGCGTGCAGCGGGTCAGCGATGGCCTGGGCATGCTGGTGGAACAGGCGGCGGAAGCCTTTCATCTGTGGCGCAAGGTCATGCCGGCGACAGCGCCCGTCATCGCCGAAGTACGGCGGCGCCTGCAGGCCTGAACCGCGATCAGCCCTTGAGGTAATCGTCCTTCAGCTGGGCGTAGTGGCGGGCGGAATAGCGAATCCAGTCCTGCTCCTGCTCGGTCAGCGGCCGCACCTTGCGCACCGGGCTGCCCAGCCACAGATAACCGCTCTCCAGCACCTTGCCCGGCGGCACCAGGCTGCCGGCACCGATCAGCACCTGCGACGGCACCACCGCTCCGTCCATCAGCGTCGCGCCCATGCCGATCAGACAGTAATCGCCGACGCTGCAGCCGTGCAGAATCACCTTGTGGCCGACGGTGACGTGGTCACCCACGGTCAGGGCGTAGCCATCGGGCAGGTCCTTATAGCGATGGGTGACATGCAGCACGCTGCCATCCTGGATGTTGGTGTGGCTGCCGATGCGAATACTGTTGACGTCGCCGCGCACCACCGTCATCGGCCAGACCGAGGAGTCAGCGCCGATGCTGACGTCGCCGATGACCAGCGCCGCCGGATCGATATAGACGCCGGTCGCCACCGTGGGTAACACACCTTTATATGCTCGTACCGTCATTGGAAACCGCCATTAGTTCATGGAAACCGGCCGGGCGCCGGGGTCATTCGACAAATTCATAAACCAGTGTATGCTAATAAACCATCGGAAGTCACGGCCACCTCCCCCGGGGAGGCCGGCCAGCTTGTCCATCGTATGACGCTGCGGAGATTGTTATGACGGAAACCACGGTCACGGTCACCAATAATGAGACCGGCAAGAGCGGTGAGTTGCCCCTGATCAAGGGCACCCTGGGCCCGCCAGGCATAGATATTCGCAAACTGGGCGCGCAAATGGGCGCCTTCACCTATGATCCCGGCTTCATGTCCACCGCCAGCTGTCGCAGCGGCATCACCTACATCGATGGCGACGCCGGCATCCTGCTGTACCGCGGCTACCCCATCGAGCAGCTGGCGGAACACAGCAGCTTCCTCGAAGTGAGTTACCTGCTGCTGCACGGCGAGCTGCCGACGGCGCAGGAAATGGAGGAGTTTCAGAACATCATCCTCAGCCACACCATGATCCACGAGGGTCTGCGGCGCTTCTATACCGGATTTCGCCACGACGCCCACCCCATGGCCATCATGGTGGGGGTCACCGGCGCGCTGTCGGCTTTCTATCACGATTCCACCGACGTTTCCAACCCGACACACCGGGTGGTGTCGGCGCATCGCCTGATCGCGAAAATGCCCACCATCGCCGCCGACAGCTACAAGTACTCCATCGGCCAGCCCTTCATGTACCCGCAGAACTCCCTGAGCTACGTGGAAAACTTTCTGCGCATGATGTTCGCCATTCCGAGCACGCCCTACGAGGTCAATCCCATCGCGGTCAAGGCGCTGGAGCTGATTTTCATCCTGCACGCCGATCACGAGCAGAACGC
>DKAS01000036.1 GCA_002448875.1 Proteobacteria bacterium UBA6920
GCCCAGTCGATGACCTCGATCAGCGGCTCCCAGAACGGCTCGGCCGCCAGGTCCGGCTGGGTCACGTTGGCGCCGGTGATGATCAACGCGTCGAGGCCGTCACGGCGAATCTGGCTGAAACTCTCGTAGTAACTGTCGATGTATGCCTGCGCCTGCGGTCCGCGCGGCAAACCCGCGAGACTGAACGGGTGGATGTAAAACTGCACGATCAGATTGCTCTCCCCCACCAGGCGGAAAAACTGCCGCTCGGTGGCGGCCAGCGCCGCGTCCGGCATCATATTCAACAAGCCGATGTGCATTTCGCGGATGTCCTGCTGGCGGGCGCGATCCGGCGTCAGCACGGTCTCGCCTTCCAGCTGCAGACGGGCGAAAGTGGGAAGCTCGTTATGGGCGACGATAGGCATGGATTACGATACCGCTAATATCAGCGACGCGCCACCGCCGTTTCCAGCAGACGGAGGAAATCCCCTTCATTGCGCACCTGCGACAATTCGGAAGTGGTCACAGTGTAGCCATATTGTTCGGCAATAGCTTCATAGCGCGGAATGCGCGCGTAGAACAAGCGGGGAAACACCCAGCGCACGAACTCATCGGGATCGATCATGGCAACATAGGGAATATTCTGTTCCGCCATGAACTGCTGCAGCTGTTCATCGAGAAAACGTTCGCGGTAATACAAGGGCTTGGGCGCGCTGACGCTGCGGCGAATCAATTCCGTCTCATCCGCCTTCGACGCCTTGATGTAGAGAATCAAGGTATGGCTGCACAGGACATCCAGCACCTCCTGATCATCGAGTTCACAAATGCTGCCGCCGGCGTCGTTGATGAAATGTTTATAGCCGTAGATCTCCTGCGCCTTGNNTAGATCCAGTCGCGGCGCAGCAGGTCGCGCAGGAACGGGACCTGCATGGCCTGCTGCTTGATCAGGTCCATGATCGGCTCGTCCAGGTAGCGGGTGCCGATGCGGTAGTCGCCCGAGTAGTGAAACCAGTTTTCCCGCATCAGGATATTGGACAGGCAGGTCTTGCCCACCCCGGACATGCCCAACAGCGTAATAGACTTGTGTTCCCACCCACGAAATGCATCGACATCAAATTTCACATTGACCACCTGAATAAAGCTGAATTCGACCCGCGGTTGCCGGCCGGCTGCAGGCAATCATAATCGGTCTGGCAGACCGATGAAAGATCACCGCCTGAGCGCGCACCGCCTGCCACTCTCTCCCTTTGCCCGGGGACCGCCTAACCCCGGGTCGACGGCGCGGCGAGCAGCGGCTGGTAGGAGATTTCCAGAACAATATAGCTCTGTTCACCCGCTGGCAGCTGCACCCGGATTTCATCGTCCACCGCGCGCTTGAGCAGGGCGCGCGCCACCGGCGCATCCATGCTGATATAACCTTTGGCGATATCAAACTCGTCCGGCCCGACGATGCGATACACCAGCTCCCTGCCGTGCTCATCCTCCAGCCGCACCCAGGCACCGAAATAGATGCGGCTGACATCCGTCGGCGGATCAGCGACCACCTGCAGCTCCTCCAAGCGCCGCCCCAGGTAACCCAGGCGCCGGTCGATTTCACGCAACTGTTTCTTGCGATAGATATATTCGGCGTTTTCCGAACGATCCCCTTCGGCCGCGGCCGCCGCCAACGCCTCGGTCACCTCGTGGCGGGTCTGCCACAAGGCCTGCTGCTCGCGGGCCAGGCGGGCATGGCCGTTAACCGTGATATAGGGGGAGCCACGGGCCTGTGGCGGACGGTATCGACCCATGTTCAGCTACCTCCAACTTCATTGATCCAGATCAAGGCAATTTCCGGCGCCGGCGATTAATGTAAACCCCATAAACGATTCCACCTCTGGGAGATGACTATGGATGCAATGACGTTGACGGTCGCACTGTTTGGCGCGGCTTTCATCTTACTACTGATCGGTCTGGCAACCGACGCCAAGGCGTAACATCTACCACCCCCCTGGTAATTGTTGCTTCTTACTTTCTTAACTCCAGCCTGAACAACGCAATCCACCCCCTAATCATTGCGTTGTTCTTTTTTTTATTCTTGACCTGTCGCCTAAGGCATTGATCTCATTAATTTATTTGATATTTTTTTAACAACTTTTTCTTTAGCATCTGATATACTAAGCATATAAATCATCGTTATATAGTTGTGTTATTAAGATGTCCGCTGTTAGAAGCCGCCGTAACCCGATAAACCCAGCAAGCAACACCGCCGCCGAACAACGCGTAGAATGTCGAAAGTGCGCCCTGTTCCGCATCTGTCTGCCGAAAAACGTCGACAGCAAGGACCTGGCCGCGCTGGACGCCATTATCATCCGTCATAAGCCGGCCAGTCGCGGCCAGTTTCTGTACAAGAGCGGCGACCGTTTCGCCGCCATCTACGCCGTGCGCTCCGGCAGCGTTAAAACCTACCGCAGCGATGATCAGGGCAATGAGCAGATCTGCGGCTTTCACCTGCCCGGGGAGATGATAGGACTGGATGGCATCGTCGGCAACCGCAGCACCAGTTCAGCGCGGTTTCTCGACACTGCGGCGGTGTGCGAAATCCCTTACCACAAACTCGAAGACCTGCTGCTGCAGATTCCGCAACTGCAGCAGGAGCTGACGCGTCTGCTGAGTCGCGAGATCGTCGTCGGCCAGTGGCAGCTGTCTCTGCTGGGCCGCAAGAAAGCCGATGAACGGGTGGCCGCCCTGTTGTGCAACATCGCCGACCGCCTGCAACAACGCGGCTACTCGCCCAGCGATTTCAATTTGCCGATGTCGCGCGCCGATATCGGCAATTTTCTCGGGCTGACCATAGAAACCGTGAGCCGGGTGCTTTCGCGGTTTCAGAAGGAAAGGCTGATCCAGGTAACCGGCAAACGCATAACCCTGCTGGCCCCCGCCGAACTGCGCCGGCTGGCCGCCCACGACTCGCTGCACTGAATGCGCAACGGCGCGCAGGTCGGTCAGATACCGCCGAACATCGCCTCTATCGACATCGTCAGGGTCGGCTGCATGCGAAAATTCATCTGCTCGCTGAATTGCCATTTCGGCTCCAGCTCGAAGAACAGCCACTTGCGCCGGTTGGCGCGTTTGCGCACTCGCCCGCCGAAGAAATAACCGGTAACCCGGCTGGTCGGTTCACTTTCGCCGCTATAGCCGGCGCTCAACACCATGGCATGGCGCGGCCCCAGCTCGTGATACAGGCTGATGGATTGACCATAGTCGAATTCAGCGGTTTTATCGGTCCAGGTGGCTTTGGCGACCAGACGCAGCAGATCGTTCCAGCCGGCCCGGGTTTCGATATCGAACTGCGTGGTTTCACCCAGGCCTTTACTCTGGTACCAGAATATCATCTGGGTAAAGCGGAAATTCCAATCCTTGACCGCTTCGGTGCGCCGCAGACGACCGCGCAGAAACTCATCCGGTGGATTGCCAAAACTGACGCCGGCATCGGCCAGGGCGCTCCATTTGCTGGATTCCTTAACCACATAGCGCAAGGCTGTCGAATAATCGGAACGGTTACCGGCAAACACCGGGTTGTCCTGCTGGGCGGTGCCCGTGGTGAAAGCCTCTTCACCATCGGTCTCGAACAGAATGTTGAGCTTTTTCTCGATGCGCGGCAAATCCACCTTCAGGCGCAGCCGGCTGACGTCATCGAAGGTGCCATCGGTATTGGCCACCATGCCGTAGCCAAAACGCAGAAAGCTGTCACGGGACTCATCATCCACCCGTTCGTCGCCAAAAAAGGTGTCCACCTGGTCGACGAATTCCACCAGACGAGTGGACAGAAAGCTGTGGGCGCTGTCCAGCAGCGACCACGCCGCCCCCGCCTTCTCCACTTCCTCCGCCTGCCGACCACTCTCCACCGCGGCCGCTGGCGACTCTTCCTCCGGCGTGCCCGCCGATGGCGGCGGCAATACCGTATCCTCGGCCTGGGCTGCGACCGGTCCTACCTGTAGCAGCCAGCACATGGCCCACAGGCTCAAGGTACGTCTTGCGGCAAACCCCATCGGCACTGTCTTCTGTACGCTTAACCCGTTAAGCAACGCGGTGATTCAGAAGAATTCCGTTTCCAGCAGTTCACCTGCGCTGTCGATGCGCACCCCCCGCACTCCGTCGAGGCGGGTGAGGATATAGCCCGCCATCAGCAGGGCCAGGGTCTCATTCCCCGTTTCCAACGCGGTCAACAACCGGTCGGCGGCAATCTGGCAGCGCTGTACTCGATCGGGTTGCTCGATCCAGTACTGGCCCATTTGCCAGCCACGGTCCATGTCGTGATCCATCCTGGCGAAGAATTCCCCACCTTCCGCCAGCACATCCGGCGCAACGGACAAGCGCCGCGTAACCTCGTCGACCAAAACCTGAAATTCCATGACACCATCCTGATAAGCACTCCACCCACCGCCAGGACCTGCCCGCTGCCTGCCAGCAGGCAGGACAGGGCGGGGGGTGGTCATAACCGCCTGGTTGCTGATCCCGTCATCGCGCCGGTTGTACCGCCGGGGCAATGACAGGGTCAGTAATCATGGCATCTTACCAGAAGCAGGCGTTAAAATACGCGCGGGAGCCACCACCATTGCCGGCCCCTATTCTTACATCATCATAAACACGGGAGTCAGTCATGGTCATTTTCGAAACGTCCGCGGGAAAAATATCGATCGAGCTGTTTGCCAAGGAAGCACCCATCAGCAGCGAAAATTTCCAGACTTACGTCAAGGATGGTTTCTACAACGGCACGGTCTTCCACCGTGTCATCCCCGGCTTCGTTATCCAGGGCGGCGGCATGACTGCCGACATGCGGGAAAAATCCACGCGCGCCGCGATCAAGAACGAGGCCGATAACGGCCTGAAAAACACCCGCGGCACCCTGTCAATGGCCCGCACCCAGGTGGTGGACAGCGCCACCTCGCAATTTTTCATCAATCTTGCCGATAACGAGTTTCTGAATCATGGCAGCCGCGATTTCGGCTACGCCGTTTTTGGCAGGGTGGTGGAGGGCATGGATGTGGTTGACCGCATCGCCGGCATGCGCACCGGCAACAAGGGCGGCCATCGTGACGTCCCGCTGGAGCCCATTACCGTCACCACCGCCACCATTGTCGAAGATTGAGGAGGAATACCGATGAAAACTCTGGCCACGCTGATAGTTGCCCTCGCAATGGTCTCGTCGGCGCAAGGCGCTGTCATCGGTAAGGAAATCGACTATACGGCCGGCGACCAGACCATGAAGGGCTATATCGCCTATGACGACAGCCTGACGGAAAAACGCCCCGGCGTGCTGGTAGTGCATGAGTGGTGGGGGCACAACGAATACGCCCGGATGCGGGCACGGCAGCTGGCACAACTGGGCTATACCGCCCTGGCCCTGGACATGTACGGCAACGGCAAGACGGTGGATCACCCCAAGAAAGCCGCGTCGATGACCAAGGCGGTATGGGCCAACCTGCCGGTGGCCACCCAGCGGTTCCGCGCCGCCTACGATCTGCTGCAACAACAGGACACGGTCAACGGCCGCATCGCCGCCATCGGCTACTGCTTTGGCGGCAGCATCGTCCTGGAAATGGCTCGCCAGGGCATGGATCTGCAGGGTGTCGCCAGCTTTCATGGCAGCCTCAGCACCCCCACCACCGCCAGCCGCGATACGCTGAAGGCGAAGATCCTGGTGGCCAACGGCGCCGACGACCCATTTACCCGGCCGGCGCAGATCAAGGCCTTTAAGGCGGAGATGGCGGCCGCCCATGCGGATATGGAATTCATCAACTACAAAGGCGCCAAACACGCCTTTACCAATCCGGACGCCACGGCCCTGGGACAGAAATTCGAGCTGCCCCTGGCCTACAATGCCGAGGCCGACGCCAAGTCCTGGGATAAGTTGCGTGATTTTCTTTCCCGGGTGCTGCAATAGAAACCATGGCGTTCCGAGGACAGAGTTAGTGCACACCGCGGGGCATTATCCATATTTTTAGAAAATAAATTGCCGCAATAGTGAAAAACAGCTGTAACAATCCCGCCCCGGGTCGATAACCGGATATCCGACCCTGTCGGGCGCGGTAAAACCAGCTGCGCGGGGCATCGCCCGCGCGATGCCCAGCGACGATGCCCAGCACCATGTTTGACGACACATTTTTCGACCAACTACCTGCCGACCCTATACTGGCGGCACATCGCATCTGTGAAGCCTTCTGTGCTTTCGACTGCAATATTCCGGACAAGGACAAGCAAGGGTTTCTCGAACACTATCTGACGGCGCTGGGCGCTTTTCAGGCGTTCGCCGATGCCTATGTGCTGAATTTCGACTTCCCCGAACTCAGCGGCGACCGGGAAAAAAACACGCGGGAAATCCGCCAGTTTTTCATCACCCTGCGCGATGCGCTGGACGCGGAGGTGGCGAAATTGACCGTCGAACAGGCCAAGCACCGATTCACCGGCCGCTTCGCTCCAGCCAGTTATTTCGAATTCAGCGATGAAAATCTGAAAAAACTCCGCCTGCTGTTCACCAGCATCCGCTACGAAGTGGAGCGACTGACGGGCTTGCGGGAGGAAATGCGCTGGCGCCTGCTGCGCAAACTGGAAAACAGCGAATGCAAACTGCAAAAACGCCTGCCCGATCTGGATCGCCTGTGGGGGTTCATGGGGGAGGCCCGCGTCATCCTCGGCACCACCGACGAAGACACCAAACTCATCCTTGACCGCATCAACGAGATCGCCCGTATCACCCGCATCACCCAGGCGCACCTCGTCACCAGCGGCGCACCGGGTACGGCCAACGACAAACGCTGAGTAGACCGCCGGCTACGGTCGGGCGGGTTGTCAGCAGCATCCGGGCATGGTTCAATGGCATGCACTCTTAGTCATTTTTCACCACCGGAACCATGGCGGCGCTCAATACCTTCGCCCTGATCATCAGCCTGGCAGCGCTGTTCAGCTATATCAATCATCGCTACCTGCGCCTGCCCACCACCATCGGTCTGATGCTGATCGGCCTGTGCCTGTCGCTGCTGCTGTTGCTGCTGGGCAGCGTCGGCTGGCCCGGGATCACCCAGCTGGCCCGGGATGTCGTCGGCCAGGTGGATTTCAATCTGACCTTGATGCAGGGCATGCTCAGCTTTCTGCTGTTCGCCGGCGCCCTGCACGTCAACATCAATGATCTGGCGCAACAGAAAGGCATTATTTCCATTCTGGCGACCGTTGGCGTCGTGCTTTCCACCGCCCTCATCGGCGGCGCGCTTTACCTGCTGGCCGCCGCCCTGGACAATGCTCTGCCTTTGATTTACTGCCTGCTGTTCGGCGCCCTGATCTCGCCCACCGANNCAACGACGGCGTGGGCGTGGTGGTGTTCATCGCCCTGCTGGGAATTGCCACCGGCGGCGAACAGGCGTCGGCCGCGGAGCTGCTGCTGCTGTTTGTCGGTGAAGCGATCGGCGGTGTCCTGCTGGGCCTGGCGCTGGGCGCCACCAGCTACAGCCTGCTGCGCTCGATCGATAATTATCAGGTAGAAATTCTTCTCACCCTGGCCGTGGTCATGGGCGGCTACAGCCTGGCCAACGCCCTGCATACCTCGGGACCCATCGCCATGGTCGTGGCCGGCTTGTTTCTCGGCAACCATGGCCGCCTGTTTGCCATGTCGGAAACCACGCGCGCGCATTTGGACATGTTCTGGGAGCTGGTCGATGAAATTCTCAACGCCGTATTATTCGTGTTGCTGGGCCTGGAATTTCTGCTGCTGGACCTGAACGCTCCCTACCTGCTGCTGGCGGCGGCGGCCATTCCCCTGGCCCTGGGAGCGCGCATGCTCAGTGTCGGCCTGCCCATCAGCCTGCTGCGCCGCCGGCGCGCCTTCAGTCCGCACGTGGTCAAGATACTCACCTGGGGCGGTCTGCGCGGCGGCATTTCCATCGCCCTGGCCATGTCGCTGCCGACCGGCGAACCGCGCAACACCGTGCTGGTGATTACCTATGTGGTGGTGGCATTTTCCATCCTGGTACAGGGCCTCACCATCCATAAACTTTTGCCGGCCCGATCCGACAATACCTGATGATGCTGCGGCACCCGCCGCGGCCCCGCAAGGGCATGCCATGGCCACCTGTTCCGCTATCACGCCGCCACCCAGTCGCCGGCGGCGACCGCGCCGCTTGCACGCCGCCGTGCTGCTCGCTGTCCTGCTGCTTTGCGACGGGTCCGCACCGCTGCTCGCCGCCGATGAGCTGGTGATCTATGCCGGTCGCAGCGACCGGCTGCTGCAGCCGCTGATCGATGCCTTTGCCCTGGAATCCGGCACCAGTGTGGTGTTGCAGAGCGGCCAGGCGGCGGATCTGCTGGACAAGCTGCAGCGCCCGGGCGCCGACGGCAATGCCGATATCTTTATCAGCAACGACGCCGGACAAATGCAGGCGGGCGATGAGCTGCAGCTGTTCGCCGTTCTGCCCGAGGAACTGCTGACAGCCCTGCCCGGCCGTTTTCGCGCCGCCAGCAACACCTGGTGCGCCGTGGCGCTGCGTCTGCGCGTGCTGGCCTTCAACCGTCAGTTCAGGCAGGACCATCCGTTGACTTCCGTATTCGACCTGCGCCGGCCGGAAGTCAAAGGCCAGGTTGCTCTGGTCGGCGGCAATAACGAAAGCGTGGTCGCCGGCATGACCACCTATCTGCAGTTGCTGGGCGAAGAGGATTTCAGCGCCTGGCTGCGTCAGCTGCGCGCCAATACCGGCAACGAGACGTTCAGCAAACACACGTACATCGTCAAGGCGCTGGCCCAGGGGCAAAAAGGCGTGGGCCTGGTAAATCACTTCGATTTTTACCAGCATCTGCAGGAGTATCCCCAGGATCCGCTGGAAATCGTCATTCCCGATCAGGGCGAAAACGGCAAGGGTGCCGCCTGGAACGTTGCCGGCATCGCCCTGACCCGGCGCGCCACACAGCGGGAAAAAGCTCTGGCGTTCATCCGCTTCGTTCTTTCCGCCAAGGGCCAGGAGGTATTTACCGCCGGCGCCCTGGAGTATCCCCTGCTGCCGGCGGCTAAATCCGCCGCCGTCCTGCCACCGCTGAACACCCTAAAACTGGCGGATGTTCCCATGGAGCAAGTGGGTAAACTTCGGCAGCACACCCTGCAGTTGCTGCGCAATGCCGGCCTGCCCTGACCCGGCGCGCGCGCCTGCGCGTTAATCCTTTGTTTTTCCAGATACACCGCACCGAACTCCGCCAATACTGATCAATTCCGCAGCAGCCGGCAATCTGCCGGCGCCAGCCGCCGTCACCAGGCGAGGGTTGCTTCCCCACCCCACCCCTCTTGGTTTTGCCGCGCAGGCGGGGTATAGTTTTGGCCTCAACCATACCTCCTCGGGAGAGAGTGGCATTGCCACCGCCGAAGGCGCAACTCGCTCGGAAACGCTCAGGCAAAAGGACCGAAGAGATTCGTTGACTCTGGAGAGAGATCAGTCAACTGATCCGCCGAAGGGGAACACGCTTTCAGGCACAAAGGACAGAGGGGCGCGAAAACACGCTGCGCGTTCCGTTGCTTTGAAAAAATGTGACCCCACGGAGTTTCCTATGGGCAATAAAACACCATTGTACGACGCGCACCTGCGCGCCGGCGCCAAAATGGTTGATTTCGCCGGCTGGACCATGCCGATCAACTATGGCTCCCAGCTGGACGAGCACCATTATGTGCGCAACCAGGCGGGCATGTTCGACGTGTCGCACATGACCGTGCTTGATCTCAAGGGCGCCGATACGCGTGCCTTTCTTCGCTACCTGCTGGCCAATGATGTCGACCGCCTGACCAGCGCGGGCAAAGCGCTGTATTCCTGCATGTTGCGCCCCGATGGCGGCGTCATCGATGATCTCATCGTCTACGGCATGACGCCGCAGTGGTACCGCATGGTGGTCAACGCCGCCACCCGCGACAAGGACCTGGCGTGGATTCGCCAACAGGCCAGCGCTTATGCCGTGGACCTCAGCGAACGCCGCGATCTGGCCATGATCGCCGTCCAGGGACCGCAGGCGCGCGAGCAGGTGCAACGGCTGCTGGGTGACGCCGCCGCCAGCGCCGCCGCGCTCAAACCGTTCAGCGCCGTCATGCTCGGCGATCGTTTCATCGCCCGCACCGGTTACACGGGCGAGGACGGCTACGAAATCATGCTGCCCGCCGCCACCGCCGACGCTTTCTGGGAACAATTGCGCGCCGCCGGCGTGCACCCCTGCGGCCTCGGCGCGCGCGACACCCTGCGCCTGGAAGCGGGCATGAATCTCTACGGCACCGACATGGATGAAAGCCTGACGCCGCTGGACTGCGGGCTGGCCTGGACCGTGGCCCTGGAACCGGCGGATCGTGATTTCATCGGCCGCGCGGCTCTGCTGGCGCAACAGGCCGGCGGACTACGCCACCGCTTCGTCGGCCTGGTCCTGCAGGAACGAGGTGTATTACGCAGCCATCAGGCAGTTTATATCGACGGCCGCGAGGCCGGCGTCATCACCAGCGGCACCTTCTCCCCCACCCTCAAGGAATCCATCGCCATGGCGCGCCTGTGGGTGCTGGCCGGGGAACAATGCGAAGTGGACATCCGTGGCAAGCGCCTGCCGGCGCGCATCGTCAAGCCGGTGTTCGTGCGCAACGGCAAAGCGGTGGCCGGCTGAGGCGTTTTTCAGTTAAAACTAAATATTCTGCGAACTAGCAACGGGGAAAATGTTATGAGTCATATTCCGGAAAACCTGCGTTATACCCGCACCCACGAATGGGTGCAGGACAACCATGACGGCACCGTCACCGTCGGCATCAGCGACCATGCCCAGGACCTGCTGGGCGACATGGTTTACGTCGAACTGCCGGAACTGGAACTGGACGTGGATCGGGAAGAGGAAATCGCGGTGGTGGAATCGGTCAAAGCCGCCTCCGACGTCTACGCCCCGGTAAGCGGCAAAGTGGTCGCGGTCAACGAAAAACTGAACACCGCCCCGGAGCTGGTCAACAAAGACGCTTATGACGACGGCTGGCTGTTCAAAATCCGCATGAGCGATAGCGCGGAACTCGATGAGCTGCTCAGCGCCGCGGATTACCAGGAAACTCTGGAATCCGAAGACGACGAGGAAGATTGATCCGCAGCGCAACCGAGACCCAGCCATGCCGTTCATACCGCATACCGAAGAAGATGTTAAACACATGCTGGACGCCATCGGCGTTGCCAGCATCGAGCAGTTATTCGACGAAATTCCCGCCGCGCTGCGCAACAGCGACCTCAACGCGGTGCCGCCGGGTGTCAGCGAAATGGAAGTGGCGGCGCTGCTGCAGGCCCGCGCTCAGCAGGACCGCCAGGCCTGCTGTTTCGTCGGCGCCGGCGCCTACGATCACCATATACCGGCGGCGGTATGGGAGCTGGCCACACGCGGTGAATTCTACTCCGCCTACACCCCTTACCAGGCGGAAGCCAGCCAGGGCACGCTGCAGCTGCTGTACGAATACCAGTCGATGATCACCGGCCTGACCGCCATGGACGCGGCCAACGCATCCCTGTATGACGGCGCTTCCGCCCTGGCCGAAGCGCTGTTAATGGCAATACGGGCCAACCGCAAATCCGACAGCAAAACCATACTGCTGCCGCGCGGCCTGTCACCACGCTACCGGCAGGTGGCGCAGACCATTGTTCACCATCAGCAGGTCAAGCTGCAGGAGCTGGCGTATGGGCGCGCCAGCGGCACCGTGGCGCCGGGCGAGCTGCCCGCTGACCCGGGCGACATCACCGCGGTGGTCATTGCCCAACCTAATTTTTTCGGTTGCCTGGAGGAAGTGGACGCCATTACCGACTGGGCCCATCGCCACGGCGCCCTGGTCATCGCGGTGGTCAATCCGCTGGCCCTGAATCTGCTCAAGCCCCCCGGCCAGTGGGGCGAACGCGGCGCCGACATCGTCTGCGGCGAAGGCCAGCCGCTGGGCATTCCGCTGGCGTCGGGCGGCCCCTACTTCGGCTTCATGTGCTGCCGTGGCGAATACGTGCGGCAAATGCCCGGGCGCATTATCGGCCGCACCGTGGACAGCGCCGGCAAGCCGGGGTTCAGCCTGACCCTGCAGGCGCGCGAACAGCATATCCGCCGCTCCAAGGCCACTTCCAATATCTGCACCAACCAGGGCCTGCTGGTCACCGCCGCCACCATCCATATGGCGGTGATGGGCGCCGACGGCCTGGCACGGACAGCCCGGGCCTGCCATCACAATAGCGCGCAACTGGCTGCCAGACTGCAGTCGGTCGCGGGCGTGGAGCGGGTATTCAACGCGCCGTTTTTCCACGAAGTGGTGCTGCGTCTGAACCGGCCGGTGGCGGAGGTGCTGGCAGCGTTGCGCGCCCAGGGCATCGCCGGCGGCTACGCCCTGGAGGCCGAATATCCGGAGCTGCAGAACTGCCTGCTGGTGTGCGCCACCGAAAAGCGCACAGCGGAGGAAATCGAGCGTTACGGGGAGGTTTTGCGTGCCGTACTGTCCACCCCGAAATAAGCGGTAATCAACACGTCACTTGGAGGATAGACCCATGGCACAGATCAAACTCAGAGGCACCCCGGTCAACACCAACGGCAATTTACCCGCGGTCGGCAGCGCCGCCCCGGATTTCAGCCTGGTGGACGCGGATCTCAACAATGTCAGCCTGGCCAATTACGCCGGCAAAACCAAGGTGCTGAGCATCGTCCCCAGCCTGGACACGCCGGTGTGCGCAACATCGAGCAAGGTCTTCAATGAGCGCATTACCGGCCGCGGCGACACCGTGGTCCTGATCGTTTCCGCCGACCTGCCGTTCGCCCAGAAGCGCTTTTGCAACGACAGTAAATTGTCGAACATCGTGCCGCTGTCGATGATGCGCTCGCGCAATTTCGCCAAGGATTACGGCGTGCTGTTGACAGACGGACCGCTGGCCGGCATCACCGCCCGCGCCGTCGTCGTCATCGACAAGAACAACAAAGTCGTGCACAGCCAGCTGGTGCCGGACATCAGCCAGGAGCCGGATTACGACGCGGCCCTCAAAACCCTGGGTTGACCACCCGGGCCCGCAGGACTCAACCAGCAACAACGGAGCCGTACCATGCTGATTTTTGAACTCTCGCAACCCGGACGCCGCAATCAGGCGCAGGGACCGCGCGCCACGACCGCGGTGACCGATATTCCCGGTCATCTGCTGCGCACCACGGACAGCGGCCTGCCCCGGGTCTCGGAGCTGCAGGCAGTGCGCCATTACACGCGCCTGTCGCAGCGCAATTTCAGCATTGACACCCATTTTTACCCGTTGGGCTCCTGCACCATGAAATACAA
>DKAS01000073.1 GCA_002448875.1 Proteobacteria bacterium UBA6920
CGTCGGCGCCGGTCCCGGAGATCCGGATCTGATCACGGTCAAGGGCCGGGATCTGATCGCCCGCGCCGACGCCATCCTTTACGCCGGGTCGCTGGTATCGGACGCGGCGGTGCGCTGGGCACCGCCGCACTGCGACATCGCCGATTCCAAGGACATGACCCTGGAGCAGATTACTGACTGGCTGGTCGCGCGCGCGCGCCGGCATGCCACGGTGCTGCGGCTGCAGACCGGCGATCCGGGTCTGTACGGCGCCCTGATCGAGATGGTGCAGCCCCTGGACGCCGCCGGCATCGAGGTGGCGGTGGTGCCCGGAGTCTCCTCTGCCATGGCGGCGGCGGCCAGCGCGGTCACCACCCTGACGCTGCCGGAAGTCACCCAGACCGTGATTCTCACCCGGGTGGAAGGGCGCACCCCCATGCCCGCCGGTGAATCGCTGGCAGAGCTGGCGGCGCATCACTGCACCCTGTGCCTGTTTCTCTCCATCACCCTGTTGCACAAGGTGCAGAACGCGCTGCGCTCTGCCGGCTGGTCCGAGGACGCGCCGGTGCTGGTGGTGCACAAAGCCAGCTGGCCGGGGGAAGAACGGGTACTGCAGGGCACCCTGGCCGACATCAAGGACAAATGCCGGGCGGCAGGCATCGTCAGTCAGGCGATGATCATCGTCAGTCCCACTCTGGGCGCGCGCCAGTGGCCGGAACTGAAAAAATCCAAATTGTACGACGCCACCTTCAGCCACCGCTTTCGCCGTGGCGTCACACCGCAGAGGCAAGCATGAACGATACTATATTACTGGTTGGACACGGTTCTCGCGACGCGGCGGGCAATCGCGAAATCGAAGACTTCGTGCGCCAGTGGCGCCACCGTCAACCCACCTGGCGCATCCACTTATGCTTCATCGAATTCGCCGACGTGCTGCTGGATCAGGGCCTGGACCTGGCAGCCGCCGATGGCGGCCGGGTCATCGTTCTGCCCCTGATCCTCAATGCCGCCGGCCATGTGAAAATGGAAATTCCGGAGCATATCGCCGATGCCCGTCGCCGCCATCCGCGCACCCAGTTCGTCTACGCGCCACATCTGGGCGCCGGCGATCCCATTCTCGATATCCTGAAGCGACGCCTGCAGCAGGCCATGCAGTCCCTGGACATGCCCGACCCTACCACCACTGGCGTCATCCTGCTGGGTCGCGGCGCCTCCGATCGCATGGCCAACGGTGAAGTGGCGAAAATGGCGCGCTGGCTGCAAGAGTGCGGTCACCACGAACTGGTGGACATCGCTTTCACCGGCATCACTTTCCCGCGCCTGGAACGGGTGGCGCAGCGCCAGGCACGCCTGGGCATGACCCAGATCGTGATCCTGCCCTACTACCTGTTCACCGGCACCCTGATCGAACGCATCAAACGTCAGGTTGAGAATCTCAAAACCCTGTATCCGCAGGTGCGTTTTGCCCGCGGCGACTATTTCGGGTTCGAACAGGAGATCTTCGCCCTGCTGGAACAACGGGTACTGACGCTGCACACCGGTCGCGGTGCGGAGCCCATGCCCTGTGACGGCTGCAAGTTCCGCGAGGTGGCGCAGCAGCTGGGCCACGGCCATCATCATGACCATCATGACCATCACCATCATGGCCATGATCACGCACACCCCCACGCGCACGGGCAGCGGCCGATGCCGGCAACCCGCTACGTGAGCGCACCCGCGAGGCAGGGCAAATGAATCCTTCCGTTACCGAACAATTGACCGCCGCCGGCCAGCAGATCGAACATGAATCCTTCGCCATCGTCGACCGTGAAGCCGGCGCGCATGCCTACGCCGGCGACCAGTGGCCGGTGGTGCGACGCATGATTCACGCCACCGCCGATTTCGATTTCAATGGTCTGACGCGGTTTCATCCGGACGCGGTGGCGGCCGGCGTCGCCGCCATTCTGGCGGGCAAGCCCATGGTCAGCGACGTGGAGATGATTTGCGTCGGCGTTTCGCAGCCGCGTCTGCGCCATTTCGGCGTCACCCTGCACCAGTTCATCAGCGACGAGGATGTCATCGCCCAGGCTCGCACCGCCAACAGCACGCGGGCGGTACAGGCCATGCGCAAGGCCCGCGACCGGGGTCTGCTGGACGGCGCCATCGTCGCCATCGGCAACGCGCCGACGGCACTGCTGGAAGTGATCGCCCAGGTGCGCGCCGGCCAGATCCGGCCGGCGCTGATCATCGGCATGCCGGTGGGTTTTGTTTCCGCCGCCGAGTCCAAGGTCGAACTGGCGTCTTTACCAACCGTTCCCTGGATTCTCACCGACGGCCGCAAGGGTGGCTCCACCCTGGTGGTAGCGGCATTGCATGCCTTGCTGGCCATGGCCGAGGCGGGGAAAAAAGCCGTGGCGCATTCTTAAATAGCGTCGCTTGGGTTATGCTTGCGCGATGGAAACCAGCAAGAAACGTGGTACCCGCACCGGCTTCACCACCGGCGCCTGCAGCGCGGCGGCGGCGCGCGCCGCCTGCCTGGGATTGATCGACGGCACGGTGCCGGCAACGGTGGATTGCCTGCTGCCCAACGGGCAACAGGTGACTTTCGCGGTCATTGACGGCCGCAGCGACGGTGGGCACGCGCACGCGGTGGTCATCAAGGACGCCGGTGATGATCCCGATTGCACCCATGGCGCCCTTCTCACCGCCGATGTGCGCCTGTTGCCCGACGCCCCGGGTCAGGTCCGCCTCCAGGGTGGCAACGGCGTCGGCAAAGTCACCCTGGCCGGCCTTGGCCTGGCCGTGGGCGGACCGGCGATCAACCCGGTACCGCGCCGCAACATCGAAGACAATGTGCGCGCCGTCGCCGGCGCATTACTGGAAAAAAACGGCCTGGAAATCACCCTATCCGTGCCTGGTGGCGAGGCGATGGCGCAGAAAACCCTCAACGCCCGCCTCGGTATCATCGGCGGCATCTCCATCCTCGGCACCACCGGCATCGTCCGCCCCTACTCCACCGCCGCGTTTCGCGCCAGCGTCGTCCAGGGGGTGCAGGTGGCGGCGCGCCAGGGCCAGGACACCGTGGTGCTGACCACCGGCGGCCGCACCGAACAGTTCGTCATGCGGGAGCTGGCGCAGCTGCCGTCCGCCTGCTTCGTGCAGATGGGTGATTTCCTGCGTTACGCGCTGGACACCGCCGCCGAGGAAAAACTTCATCATGTGGTGATCGGCGGCATGGTGGGCAAGCTGACGAAAATGGCCCAGGGCGAAACCATTACCCACGCCGGCCGCGCCGAAGTGGATACCGGCCTGCTGGCGGATATCGCCCGCGAGCTGGGCGCCGCCGCCGATGTCTGCACCGACATCGCTGGCGCCGAAACAGCCCGCTACGCCGCCGAACGTATGGCGGAACTGGGTCTGGCGCAGGCTTTCCACCAGCGCCTGGCGCAACGCGTGGTCGATACCCTGGCCGGTCGTTATGCGGGGAAATTCAAACTGACGGTGCTGGTCTGCGACTTCGAAGGTAATAAAATGGCGCAGGCGCAGAGCACCTAGCGGTCCATGCGTAAAATACAGTGACATCCAAATATGCAAGGCACAATGAACAGGTTATTTGGATCAAAAGACACGTAGGGCGTTGCGGACAGGATAAACGATGTGCGGAAGTTTGCGCAGGTTCTGAGTGGCGTGGTACGTAAGGTGTTCCCGCCCGCTTTTTGGCAGCGGTGGCGCTCCGCTTTTCCGGGACCGCCAAGGACGCATCCCTGCGCGCTCGACCAGCGCCGTCCCTGGCGCTGGACGTCCCGGNNCGGGCGGGAAAGCAAATATCACTAATTTCATTACCATCGGTGGGCGCCATCGCCATTGCTGCGCGTAAGGGTGCGTTTTACTCACTGCCGCGCACTTGCTGTTTCACGGCAACGGCAGACTCCGGTCCCTGTCCATTCGCTCACTCTACCGTTCGCGCCGTCGCTCAACGGGCAATGCATATTTCATTGATCTGAATCAACGGTTGCACGCTGGAATAGTTGACGATATCGCCCTGCAGAACCTCAGCATGTGGCGCGAATGCCGCCATAAAGGCTTCCAGTGTATCGTATTCATAATGACATATAGCCACATAGACCGGTGGCGATCCCGCGTGCCCGCCACTGATCCCGCGCTCCACACTGACGGATCGAAACCCGGGCGCAGCACTTAACAGGGAGATGGATTTCGGCATGTGGACAGCGAGATAGTAGTCAAAATCAAACGACGAGCCTTGCGCATTCGGATAAAGAATACTGATTCTGATCATCCCTGTCTCCTCCTGGGATTGCTGCGGACATACCACCCGACCGCGGCGGGGCTGCCGGCGGGCAGGTCGTTGCTGAGGAGATGTTAATGGGATCTAATATATGATCAAGAACATATTACCCGGAGTGACGCAGCATGCCGTTAAGCAAACAACACAAACAACACAGCCGTGAACGCATTCTCGAGTGCGCCTACCGGCTGTTTTCCCGCGTCGGTTACGATCAGGTAACGATAGATCTGCTGATGCGGGAGGCCGGCCTGACCCGTGGAGCGTTCTATGCTCATTTCGCCAATAAGTCGGAACTGTATGCGGCGGCCATCCAACATGCCGCGAAGCTGCATACCGCCTGCGATCCGGGGCCGCAGGTGGAGGACAGGGCCTGGCTGAAAAAAGCCGTCGAAAACTATCTCAGCCGGCAGCATGTCAGGGAGCAGGCATCCCCCTGTCCGTTGGCGTTTCTGGCCAATGATGTCGCGATTCGCGAACCGTCCATACGCGCAAGCTACAGCGAGGTTTACCGGCAACTGGTGGAGCAGATCCACGGCCGGATGGGTTTCCTTACCGGGGAAAAACGCGCCCGCTTTGCCCGCGCCCTGACCGCCATGCTCATCGGCAGCGTAGCGCTGGGCCGCGCTCTGGACTCCGACACGGAGATGCATCAGTTGCTGCAAAGCTGCCAGGAAACGCTGTTTGAAACCCTGGACAGGGTAACGCCCTGACGGTCTTCCCCTCGTGGCTGCCCGCGAGACGCGGCCCGGGGCGCCTCAGGCCGCCCCACCTTTGCAGCGGGCTTGGCCCCTATAGAAACTCCCGTTCTATACAAATCACGTTTTTGTTACCAATTGTGGCCTGTGGGATCCTTTCTCTATTTTCTTCACATTAAATATTGCCTGATCGGTTGCCAAGGGTATTAAATTAAGTCTATAAATTTGCAATACCGATTGAATACGCGAGCTGTCACTATCATGTTATCCCGGGAAAAAACTATTCTTTTAGTCGAGGACAATCCCGATGACGAAGCGTTGACGTTGCGAGCCCTCAAGAAAAACAATATCCTTAATACTGTCGTGGTTGCACGTGACGGGGCGGAGGCCCTGGACTACCTGTTCGGCCAGGGACAGTACCAGAAACGTGACCTGAGCAATGCACCGCAACTGATACTGCTGGATTTGAAGCTGCCCAAGGTGGACGGCCTGGAAGTGCTGCAGCAATTGCGCGCCAACGAGCGCACGCGGCACTACCCCGTGGTCGTGCTGACCACCTCGAACGAAGATCGGGACATCATCACCAGTTACCAACTCGGCGCCAACAGTTACATTCGCAAACCAGTCGATTTCAGCCAGTTCATCGAAGCTGTTCGCCAGCTGGGCCTTTACTGGCTGGTGCTGAACACGCCCCCCCCGCCGCGATAGAGGAAACAGTGCGTGGCAAAAGCGATTCGCTTACTGGTGGTTGAAGACTCCGAAGACGATACCGTGTTGCTTCTGCGCCAGCTGCGCCAGGCCGGCTACAAAGTTCATCATCGGCGCGTAGCCTCGCGGGCGGATTTGTCCGACGCCCTGGCTACCGAGTACTGGGATGTGGTGATCACCGACCACAACATGCCCAGTTTCGATTCCGGCGATGCGCTGGCCATCATCAGGGCGACAAACCTGGATATTCCCGTCATCATCGTTTCCGGCAGTATCGGCGAGGATGTCGCGGTCCAGGCCATGCGCATGGGCGCGCACGACTACATCATGAAAAGTAATCTGAAACGCCTGATCCCGGCCATCGAACGCGAGCTGCGCGAAACCAACAACCGCCGCGCCCACCGCCAGGCCGAGGAAACCATACGCCACATGGCGTACCACGATGCGCTGACCGGCCTGCACAACCGCTATGAATTCGAACGCTCGCTGTCGGCGCACCTGCAGGCTGCACCCGGCAATCCAGTGCCTACTTCCCTGCTCTACATCGATCTGGATCAATTCAAGATAGTCAATGATACCTGTGGTCACATCGCTGGCGACGAGTTATTGCGCCAGATTGCCGTGGTGCTGCGCCGCAGCATTCGTGAAGGCGATTCCCTGGCCCGCCTGGGAGGCGATGAATTCGCGGTAATCCTGCGTCCCTGTCCGTTGGCACGCGCGGAATTGATTGCACAACACATTCTGTCGGCCGTGCAGAATTTTCGTTTCACCTGGGAGAAACGTTCCTTTTCCCTGGGCGTCAGCATAGGCGTGGTGGAGATCCCCCCCGACTGGACCAATGTCAGCGAGGCGCTCAGCGCCGCCGACATCGCCTGCTACGCCGCCAAGGACCGCGGACGCAACCGCTATCATGTGTACCGGGAAAACGACGACGAACTGCAGCGACGCTTCGGTGAAATGGAATGGGTGGCGAGAATCCGCTCCGCCATCGACGAAAACCGCTTCGTGCTGTTCAAGCAGACCATACTGCCCTTACATGGCGAGAAACCGGTGGATTACCACGAGTTCCTGCTCCGCTTTCACAGCGTCGACGGCGACGTGGTAACGCCCGGCGCGTTCATTCCCGCGGCGGAACGCTATAACCTCATCCCGGTGCTGGACAAGCGGGTAATCGAACTGGTGTTCGAGCAGGTCGCCCGCAGCGCGGATCAGGAACGCGCGCTGGAGACCCTGTCCTTCATCAATCTTTCCGGCACCTCGGTCAGTGATACCGGACTAACCAGATTCATCGCGGACAAAATCGCCCGGTATCGCATCAATCCCGCCAGTATCTGTTTCGAAATCACCGAGACCGCCGCCATCGCCAATTTGCGCGACGCCATGGACTTCGTCGACAGTATTCGCCGCCTGGGATGTCGTTTTGCCCTCGACGACTTCGGTTCAGGCATGAGCTCCTTTTCCTATCTCCGAACCATACCGGCCGACTTTTTAAAGATAGACGGCGAGTTCGTCCGCAATATGTTGGCAAATCCCATGAACGCCGCCATCGTCGAGTCCATCAACCGCATCGGGCACGTGGCTGGCCTGCGGACCATAGGCGAATGCGCTGAAACGCCGGAAATCATTGCTGAACTGCGCACACTGGGCGTCGATTTCGCCCAGGGCTACGCGGTGGACACGCCTGCGCCCGCCACTCTGCCGGTAACCCGCGCATGAGCGATGTACAGCACAGTGACACGCCCGCCGCCCTGACCGCTGCAGCATTCCTCCGGCAATTTCGCTTGCTGATCGTCCTGACCTGGACGGGGCCGGCGGTATTCGGCATGGGTTTTCTGTTGTATATCCGTCTGTTTACGCCGGAGCAGATTTTTCTCATCCAGACACGTCCGCTGGAACCCTTGTTCGTCCTCGCCTACGTGCTCGGCAGTTACCTGTATTTTTCTCGTCTCGTACGGCCCATCGTCGCCTGGCTGCACGATACGGCCAGTGTCGTTGCCGAGGATGTTCAGCGTTGCATCAGGGGGTTTTCCCTGCGTTACTGGGCGATGTTTCTCAGTTATCTGCTACTCGCGCCGTCCGTGGTAATTGTCGCCGCGCGGCTGTACAGTGACTTTCATCCCACCGGAATCGACTGGTTCAGAATCCATCTGGTGGCGCTGATATCATCCATCATCGTCGGTCTGCCGATTTTCTTTCTGATATTCGATTTATTCGGCAAGGCAGTCGGCGATATCGGTCTGCGACGTCCGATACTCTCGATTCGCACCAAGGTTTTCCTGATCGGCGCCCTGGTGCCGCTGATGATAGACACCATGCTGGTTCAGTATTACTGGACGCGCACCGGATACTTTTCCTTCGAAACATTCACCATCTGGTTGTTTCTGGAGCTGCTTGCCGTCGCCGGCAGCCTGATCTTCGTGCGCAGCTTCGGCCAGTCGCTGGCCCCGCTGCAAAGGCTGATTGGCAGCGCATCATCCCGAACCATCGGTGGGACATCCAGACCTCTGCCGGGGTCCACCGACGAATTGGGCCTGCTGACCGCCGACTACCAGCGCCTGCTGGCGGAACTGCAGCTGCACAATGAAGTACTGCTGCTGAAAAACGAATTACTGCGACGTACCGGCGTGGAACAGGAGCAGGCCGACGCGTTCAGCGCTACCGTGGAGCTTTGCCGGCAGGCGATCAACAGCGACATATCATTTCTGGTCATGCATGACCCGATAAGCAATGACCTCGTCGGCCTGGCGCAGACCCCGCAGGGATTCAGCGCCAGCGGCCATTTTCGCCTGCAATTGAACGAGATTTCCCTGGCGGTCTGGGTATTCAACCACAAAACCAGCGCCGTTATCGAGGATGCAAACAACGACTCCAGGGTAAGCCGCGAGATGTGCGAAAGATTCGGCATTCGGGCGACCATCGCCACGCCCTTGTGGCTGGATGGAAAACCGCAGGGTGTGCTGATCGTGGTGGACCGAAAACCGCGCACCTACACTGCGCATGAGGTGGAGCTGGTAGAGGGCCTGGCGCGGGAAGTGGCCCTGGTCGTCAATGCCCATCGTCTGCGTGCGGCCCGGCAGACCGCGGAGAACGAGCACCGCAAGCAGGTGGAACGGGTGCAACAGCTCATGGATGCCGTAGAAGAAGGCGTCTACGGCATAGATGCCGCGGGCCTGTGCACTTTCATCAATCCGGCGGCGGTGCGCATGCTTGGCTACACGCAAGCCGGGGATTTTCTCCAGCGCAACATCCACGATTTGATCCATCATACTTTGCCTGACGGCCAGGCCAATCCCTTTCCGAGCAGCCGTGTGCGCGTAGCCATGCAGGCGGGCAAAACCGCACATGCCGAAGATGAGCTATTCTGGCGGGCCGACGGGACCTGCTTTCCGGTTGAATACTGGTCCCGGCCCCTGGCGCAGGACGGGGACCTGGCCGGCGCTGTGGTTTCATTCTTCGATATCAGCGCGCGCAAGGCGAGCGAACGAGAGCTCACCCAGCATCGCCAGCACCTGGAAACCCTGGTGCGCGCCCGCACCGCAGATCTGGAAGCGGTCAATCGCGAACTCGAAGCTTTCAGCTATTCGGTATCGCACGATTTGCGCGCGCCGCTGCGGGCCATCGATGGCTTCTCCCAGGCGTTGCTGGAAGACAATGGCGAAATGCTGGATGCTGCCGGCCAGGACTACCTGCAGCGCATCCGCGGCGCCGCGGATGCGCTGCAG
>DKAS01000155.1 GCA_002448875.1 Proteobacteria bacterium UBA6920
CTGATGGACATGCAGATGCCGGTCATGGACGGCCTGGAAGCGACCCGGCGGCTGCGCGCGCTGGGCCGCACTATGCCGGTGGTGGCCTTGACCGCCAATGCGCTGCCGCAGGACCGGCAGAGCTACCTGGCCAGCGGCGCCAATGATTTTCTCGCCAAGCCCGTCGACCAGGCGAAGTTGCAGCAGGTTCTCAAACGCTACCTCAGCGCGGTCGGGGCATCCGCCACGACCACCGCGGCCAGTTCAGCCGCCGCCAGCGATCCTCAAGAAGAGGAATTGCAGCGCGAGTTTCGCCAGAAGTTCGTCGCCCATCTGCCGGAATACCTGGCGCGCATCAACGAGTTTTTCAGCAAGCAGGATGTGTCCAGCCTGCTGTTCATTGCCCATGATCTCAAGGGCATGGGCGCCAGTTTCGGTTTTCCCGCCATCACCGAGCTCAGTGCCCGCATCGAAAGCAAAATCAAGGCAAGCGAATTGGAGAACTTGTCGACGGATATCGACGCCTTGAACCAGTATTGCGCGCAAATCGCCTGAGGCTCTTACTGCTGCGCGGCTTTGAGCTGCTGTTCCCGCTGTTCCTGACTCCGCTGCATCTGCGCGCTGGCGTCGCGCGCCGCGTTCACTGCGTTGGGTAATTGGCCGAACAGACCGGGCAAAGCCGCCGGCGCGGAGGCGGGTGCGGGCGGCGGCGGGGGCAACGGATGGGCTTTTACCGCTTCGACCACATTGACGTTGGAGGCGAAGGTCTTGCTCTCCACCGCGCCCGCGGTCGGTGGTGCCTGGTTGCTGAAATGCACGTTGCCTTGCGCATCGGTCCACTTGTAGACCGTGGTATGAGTGATTTTTTCATCCGGCAGCACGCCCAGCTGGTCCGCGGTTTTCGTCACGCCGCCCGTGACGCTATCCAGCGTCGTGAAGTAAGCCCGGGTGATGTTGTTCCAGTGGTAGTAGATAACACCGCCCACCAGCAGCACCAGTGCAAATACCAGCTTGTAAAATACACCCTTGAGCATGCGCTCTTTCCTCCTCGTGCCGGCCCGCGGGTGAAATTCCCGGAGGCGTTAGCCGCCGGACCGTGCCAGTGACTCTGCCCATATCATCGGGACAGCAAGCGCATTCTTGAGCGTGGGCGAGGACCAGGCGAGACGTTTGCCCGGCGCGGAGCAAGGCGTGTGCGAGGCAGATCAAACAGCGGCCCGCGATGGACGCAGGCGGGGGGAAGTGCGCTGGCGGTGGGGCCGCCGGCGCCTGGCCTCAGGCCACGTTGGCCTGGGGCAGGCGGGTATTGACGGGGTAGTGCACAGTGAGTTGATTGGACGTCGCGAACTGCATAATCTGGTCGAACAGGGCAGGCTGCTGGTCGGCCAGCGTCAGAGCGACCGCCACCGAACGGATGCCGTCATGGATCACCGGTTGGAGCAGCGGTGAATAGACCAGCCGCTGCCGGCGATCCAGCGTCGTCAGCAGTCCGCACAGGCGATCCGCCCAGTCAGACGGACGGAATTTCCGGCCCTGCGTTGTAAGACCTTGAATAATAACGATTGTATCTTCTGAAATGCTCAATGGATTAATCCTCTACTTCCGTAATGGTGAAGTTCGGCTCGACGACGAACAGGTGGCTGCTTCATCGGCGGTTTGACCTACCATCTTTAATAAAATTTTAATACCCAATACATTTTCTTGATGACGTCAATCTAACGAAAACAGATGAATATTTAATTAAATTAGTGGGTAAATTAATGTGACGTATTACCGGTTTTAAAATTTATGTTAAATCTCCATCGGCACAGCCAGCGTCGGATTCGCCCGATTGTCCCGCGGGTATGCAAGATCCCAGTCAATTGCGGCCCGCAGTGGTGAAAAACTGTTAGCGGCGCCTTTTGATATACCGTTTGCTTATGGGGTACGCCGGTAGTTACCCGCATCCGGCGCGGTCTCGCTTTGCCGCCGGCTTCCGAGGCGAGCAAAGTACGGAATTGATTTGCAAATAAAATCATGGTCTTCGCGAACCCACCGACCGGCTGCAGCGGGGTAGGCGCAGGTGCGCAGGCGCAACCGACGAACACCACCCTCAGCTTACTGGCTGTACCTTTGCCAAATATTAAAATAATCGAAAAATCCGCGACTTCCCGGTATGATTATGGGCTGCCCACCGACAGCAGGCTGGTCCTGCCGGTGGGTTTTCCTTTTTTCTTTTGGAGATCTGTGGTGTGGAACTGACTGGTGCAGAAATCGTTGTCCGGTACCTGCAGGACGAAGGGGTGGAGTACCTCTTCGGATATCCCGGGGGCGCCGTCCTGCATATTTACGACGCCCTGTATAGACAGGATAAGGTCAAACATATTCTGGTACGCCACGAACAGGCGGCGACCCATGCGGCGGACGGCTATGCCCGTTCCACCGGCAAACCGGGCGTGGTACTGGTTACTTCAGGTCCCGGTGCCACCAATGCGGTGACGGGTATTGCCACCGCCTACATGGATTCGATTCCGATGGTCGTGATCACCGGTCAGGTTCCGACCGCGCTGATCGGCAACGACGCGTTCCAGGAGGTCGACGCGGTCGGCATCACCCGGCCGTGCGTCAAACATAATTTTCTGGTCAAGGACGTCAAAGATCTGGCGACGACGCTGCGCAAGGCGTTTTTTATCGCCACCACCGGCCGACCCGGTCCCGTGGTCGTCGATATTCCCAAGGACGTGACCGCCGCCCGTTGCGCCTACACGTATCCGGAATCGGTGAACATGCGTTCCTACAATCCCACGGTCAAGGGCCATACCGGCCAGATCCGGCGGGCGGTGGAAATGATGCTGGCGGCCAAGCGGCCGATGATTTATACCGGCGGCGGTGTGATCCTGGGCAATGCTACGGACTCGCTGGTCGAATTGACCCGGCTGCTGGGCTACCCCATCACCAATACGCTGATGGGCCTGGGGGCCTACCCGGCGACCGACAAGCAGTTCGTCGGCATGCTGGGCATGCATGGCACCTACGAAGCCAATATGGGTATGCATCACTGCGATACCCTGATCGCCATCGGCGCCCGGTTCGACGACCGGGTCACCGGTAATGTGCAGAAGTTCTGCCCGGATGCGAGCATCATCCATCTGGATATCGATCCTTCGTCCATTTCCAAGAACGTCAAGGTCGACCTGCCCATAGTCGGCAATGTCGATCATGTGCTGCGCGAAATGCTGCGTCTGCTCAAGGACACCGATGTGCGGCCCGATGCAGAAGCGCTGAAGAAATGGTGGGCGCAGATCGAGGAATGGCGTTCCCTGCAATGCCTTAAGTACGACACCAGCGGCGAACTGATCAAACCGCAGTACGTGCTGGAAAAACTCTACGCGGTGACCGGCGGCGAAGCCTACGTCACCTCCGACGTGGGCCAGCACCAGATGT
>DKAS01000202.1 GCA_002448875.1 Proteobacteria bacterium UBA6920
CAGTTCGATCAATTTTTTAACTTTACGGATATCCATGTTTACCTGCCAAAATTATCGTTGAATAGGGTTTCAGGGTTGCTTCTGGGTCAAATGGCCGTGCGCGGCGATCAGCGCCAGTTCATAGCCGACGGCCCCCAGGCCGGTAATGACGCCCAGGGCGATATCGGAAAAATAAGAGTGCCGGCGAAAACTTTCACGGGCATGTACATTGGACAAATGTATTTCGATAAACGGGATAGCCACGGCGCTCAACGCATCCCGCAGTGCCACGCTGGTANNGGCCGCCGGGTTGATGATGATGAAATCGACCTTTTCCCCGGCCGCCGCGTGCACCCGTTCGAGCAAAGCCTGCTCGCTGTTGCTCTGCAGGTGCAGCAGCGTGTGTCCCAGCTGGCTGGCCTGTTGCTTCAGGTCGTTGACGATGCCGGGCAGAGTTTTTCGCCCATAGATCCCCGGTTCCCGGCTTCCCAGCAGGTTCAGGTTTGGGCCATTGAGCAGGAGGATGGTCGCCATGAGTTGCAGAATCTGGTTTTTCGGAAAATCGCGTAATATCGCTACAAAATTACCGAAGTTATAATCATTTATAATAATGGCGGGTATTATCTACAATCTGGGGGGGCGCTGTCCAGCTTATTTTCCCTGTCCGGGCAGCGGCTGTGGTACAAAAAATAATGTGTTTTCGCTGAATTGGCCTATCCTGGTCGAAACAGCCAGGGTATGCAACCCTGTCTAGAGAATGGACTTAATGGTCTCTTCAGCCAGTGTGCGGCTCAGCTCGCCGCGGTGAACAAAAACGATTTCCCCCCGGCGATTGACGATGGCAGTGTAGGGCAGGGCGCCAAACCGGTCACCGTAGTCCTTGGCGGCGTTGATCGCCTTTTGTTCCCCCAGCAGGATGGGGTAGTTGATGCCGAAGGAGTCGACGTAGTCGTTGACGCTGTCCTTTTCATCGATGGCGATGCCGATAAATTGCACGCCCTGGCTGCCGTACTGTTCCTGCAGGCTGATGAAGCTGGGGATTTCCTTGCGGCAGGGCGGGNNTTGCCGTCCCATTCGCCGATATTGTGCAGTCTGCCCTGCAGATCCGGCAGCAGAAATTCCGGGCGGTACTTCTTGACCATGTCCAGGGCGACTTTATTCGCCTCGGAATGTTCATCAAGGTACTGAATCAACAGATTTCCACCCAATGCGCCGAGTAAGAATACCGCTACTCCCAGCGCAATGGTGGAATTCTTGATCTTCATGGTCGGAAACGCCTGAATCAGGTACTGAGCGAATTATCCTAATTTTTTTTCGCCAGTTCCACTCGTTTGATGAATGCTTCGGGATTCAGCGTGCCGACCTGGCGCAAAGTCCGTTTTTCCTCGCCGTGCATGTCAAAAAACATGATGGACGGCGGACCGATGAGCTTGAAACGCTTGAGCAGGGCCTTGTTGTCATCGTCATTGGCGGTAACGTCCGCCTGCAGCAGGACCATATCCGCCAGCGCCGCCTGGACTCCCGGGTCGGCAAAGGTGAACTTCTCCATCTCCTTGCAGGAGATGCACCAGTCGGCGTAAAAATCCAGCATGGTGAGTTTGCCGGCCTTGCCTGCGGCCGCCAGCTCCCGGTCCAGTTCCGCTTCGCTGGTGATGCGCTTGAACGGCAGATGGGTTGCACCGCTGGTCCGGCTTGCGCCGACGGCGACCGCGGCCGTGCCCGGACCCGCGCCCATGCGCGCCAGCGGCTGCAGCGGATCGGTGCCGCCGGCGGTGGCGCCGATTACCATCAGAATACCGTAGACCACCATGATCAGGCCGTTGCCCTTCCAGAACTTGGTCCAGCCGATGGCGCCGGCACCCACCGGCTCCAGAGCGCCGAGGAAAACACCGGAGATGATCAGCAGCGCCGCCCACAACAGCATGGTGATTTCACCGGGCAGAATACGTTCCAGCATCCAGATCGCCACCGCGATCAGCATGACGCCGAAAATGGCCTTGATGGTTTCCATCCAGTTGCCGGCTTTGGGCAGCAGCTTGCCGGCAGAGGTGCCGATGGCCAGCAGCGGGGTGCCCATGCCCATACTCAAGGCAAACAGGGCGATACCGCCCAGGTAGGGATCGCCGGTCTGGCCGATGTAGATCAAGGCGCCGGCCAGGGGCGCCGCGACGCACGGGCCGACGATCAATGCCGACAGGAATCCCATGATGGCTACACCGAACAAGGTGCCGCCCTGCTGGCGGTTGCTGATCTCGGTCAGCTTGCTCTGAATGAAATTAGGCATCTGCAGGTCATAGAAACCAAACATGGACAGGGACAGGGCAACGAACACGCCGGCAAAGGTGCCCAGGATCCAGGGATTCTGAAACGCCGCCTGCAGGTTTTCGCCGAACATGCCGGCAAAGATTCCGGCAACGGTATAAGTTACCGCCATGGCCAGGACGTAGACCAGCGACATGATGAACGCTTTACGTGTGTTCAGCTTGTCTCCCTGGCCGACAATGATGCTGGACAGGATGGGGACCATGGGAAACACGCAGGGGGTGAAGGCCAGCAGCAGGCCGAACCCGAAAAAGCTGATAATGTTGAGAAAGATATTGCCACTGGCCAGGGTGGCGGCGATGGCATCCTGTTCCGACAGCGGTACATCGTTGCTTGCGGAGGTTGCTGTAGTCGTTGGCCCCGCCTGACCGGCGGGCAGTTGCAGCGGGTGCGAGCGGGTCTGCGGGGGATAGCAGAAGCCTTTCTCCGCGCAACCCTGGTAGTTGGCCACCAGCGTTACCGGCGTGGCGGCCAGGTTGGTGCGCTGCAGGGGCAATTCGAATTCGACCTTGTCGTGGTAAACCTCCGTTTCGCCGAAGGCCTGGTCTACCTTCTTTTCCCCGCGAGGCAGGCTGATGTCGCCGATACGCACGCCGTCGGCGTCCTGCAGTTCGAAGGTGAATTTGTCGCGATACAGGTAATAGCCCTTGGCGATGTCCCAGCGCACATGGATGCGATTACCGTCCACCACGTCGTTGCTGTAGGCAAAAGCCTGGTCTACCTGCAGAAAGTCGTCATCGCCGGTGGCCAGGCCCAGACTGGCGCCCAGGCTCTTCAATTTGCCAAAGGCATTAGCGCCGGCGACCGGTTCGGCCAAGGGCGCGGTGGCCGACGCCGCGGGGGCTGCCGCCTTGCCGCCAACGCTGGGGAAATTGACCTTGACCGCAACTTTCTGCGGCGGATAACACACGCCAATGTCGGCACAACCCTGGGCCACCGTATTGAGGGTGAAAAAGCCTACGCTCGCGCTGCTGCGGCTGACCGGGATATCGATGGCGACTTGGTGACGATAGGTTTCCACCTTGCCGAAAAACTCGTCCTCTTTCACCTTGCCATGGGGATATTTAGCTTTCTTCAGGTCCAGGGTGACGGCTTTGTCGGCGCTGCTGAACTGGAATTTTTGCCGGTACATATAGTACCCGTCATGTATAGTCCATTCGGCCCGCAGGGTGGTATCGTTGAGCATGTAGGCGGACAGCTTGTAGGCTTCATCCCAGGGCAGGGGTTCGTCATCCGCGTTGGCGTTGTCCTTGGGTTTGGCCCAGGTAAGAACAGTGAACAGGGTGAGTAGCAGAACGGTGCTAATACGTAATAATTTCATTGTTGTTGGCCTACGTTTTCATTAATCCATCCCAGGTATTCCAGGGAACCGCCGATGACAGGGACCGCGATAATTTCCGGGAGTTCATAGGGGTGGTGCGCTTTTAAAGTGTGCTCCAGCTGGTTATACGCCTGGCGCGTTGATTTAATCAGTAACAAGGCTTCGCTGCTGTTCTGAATTTCCTGCTGCCAGCGAAACACTGACTGCAATCCGGCGATGATGTTACAGCAGGCCGCAACCCCGCTTTCGACAAGGATATGGGCCAGGTGGTTGGCGTTGTCTTCGTCCGGACAGGTGCAAAGCACGATTATATAGTTTTCTTTCATGCAGTTACTTATTGGCTTGATATCGGCCGGTGGATGCCCACTTTGAAGGGAAGGCGACCAGAATACTCTGCTCGTGAGTTGCTGTCACTGCCCCTATCGGGGATGATGGACGGAAGGTCGGCGCACCGCAGCGTTGGACATCCATACCAATATATAAGGAACGTAACATGCCTTGGCTGTTTCTTCTGTTTATCGCCGTGCCGCTGCTGGAGATCTATCTCTTTATCCATGTAGGCGGCATGATCGGTGCGGGAACCACGGTATTGCTGGTGGTATGTACCGCCTTCATCGGCGTGACCGTGTTGCGGTTGCAGGGTATCTATACCTGGGGACGGGTGCGGGCACAGTGGAGCCAGGGGCAGATTCCGGCCTTGGAAATGCTGGAGGGGGTGGCCCTGTTGCTGGCCGGCGCCTTGCTGATTACCCCTGGGTTCTTCACGGACACGCTGGGATTTCTTCTGCTGATCCCCGCGGTGCGCCGGGCGCTGCTGCGCCGACTCCTGCGGCACCTGACTTCGTCCGGGCCGCCGGGGCAGGGTGGTTCCCGCTCGTCTCGTTCGCATCGTATCCTTGAGGGTGAATTTCACCGCGAGGACTAAGGCGTTCATCCCGGTGGCCGCCGGACCCCAAGGATTTGTCTGTGTACACCCTTGAATTTCCCGTTCGTGCCATTATAGTTAGCACTCACTAATTTCGAGTGCTAACAGGCACAGCTTATCTCATTATCAATACAAATCAGAAGGAGAATACTGATGAAGCTTCGTCCTTTACACGATCGCGTTGTAATTCGGCGGATGGCGGAAGAACGCACCTCGGCGGGCGGCATTGTGATCCCCGACACCGCGACCGAGAAGCCTGACAAGGGTGAAGTGGTAGCCGTCGGCACCGGCAAGGTCACCGAAGCGGGCGATGTGCGGAAACTTGAATTGAAAGTGGGTGACAAGGTTCTGTTCGGCAAGTACTCCGGCACCACCGTCAAGATCGGCGCCGAAGAACTGCTGGTTATGCGTGAAGACGACGTCATGGCGGTCATCGAGTAAACGGCCCGCCGGCCCACGCAACTGATTAAATTATCGAAAGAGGAACGAAAACATGGCAGCTAAAGAAGTGCGTTTCAGCGATGACGCCCGTCATCGCATGGTACATGGCGTAAACATTCTGGCCAACGCGGTGAAAGTGACCCTGGGTCCCAAGGGTCGTAACGTGGTTCTGGAAAAGAGCTTCGGTGCTCCGACCATCACCAAGGACGGCGTTTCCGTCGCCAAGGAAATCGAACTNNGAAAACATGGGCGCGCAGATGGTGAAGGAAGTTTCCTCGCAGACTTCCGATGTGGCCGGTGACGGCACCACCACCGCGACCGTCCTGGCTCAGTCCATCCTGGCCGAAGGCATGAAAGCCGTCGCCGCCGGCATGAATCCCATGGACCTCAAGCGCGGTATCGACAAGGCCACCGCCGCCGCCGTCGAACAGCTGAAGAAGATGTCCAAGCCCTGCGCCGATGACAAAGCGATTGCTCAGGTAGGCACCATTTCCGCCAATTCCGACGAGGCCATTGGCCGCATTATCGCCGACGCCATGACCAAAGTGGGCAAGGAAGGCGTAATCACCGTGGAAGAGGGCAGTGGTCTGGATAACGAGCTGGAAGTGGTCGAAGGCATGCAGTTC
>DKAS01000122.1 GCA_002448875.1 Proteobacteria bacterium UBA6920
CCCAGATTGCCTTCGGAATTTTCAAAGTCGATGGGGTTGACCTTGTGTGGCATGGTGGAGGAGCCTACTTCGCCGGCCACGGTGCGTTGCTTGAAATAACCCACGCTGATATAACCCCAGATGTCGCGATCGAAGTCGATCAATATCGTATTGAACCGACTCAGGGCATCCAGCAGTTCCGCGATGAAATCATGGGGTTCGATCTGGGTGGTGTAGGGATTCCAGGTCAGGCCCAGGTCGGTGACGAATTTGCGGCTGACCGCCGGCCAGTCGACGGCTGGATAGGCCACCAGATGAGCATTGTAGTTGCCGACGGCGCCATTCATTTTGCCGAGCAGGGGAACGGCGGTGATCTGTTCCTGCTGCCGGCGCAAGCGGTGCACCACATTGGCCATTTCCTTGCCCACGGTAGTGGGGGAGGCCGGTTGACCGTGGGTGCGCGCCAGCATGGGCACGTTGGCGTAATCATGGGCCAGGCGGGTGATGGACTGGATGAGTTCATCGAGCAAGGGCAGCAGCACCTGGTTGCGGGCACTGCGCAACATAAGTGCATAAGAAAGATTGTTGATGTCCTCCGAGGTGCAGGCGAAATGCAGGAATTCACCCACCCGCGCCAGTTCGTCGTTGTTGGCGATTTTTTCCTTGAGAAAATATTCGACGGCTTTAACATCGTGATTGGTGCTGCGTTCGATTTTCTTTACCCGCTGGGCGTCGTCCACGGAAAAGTCGTCGACGATTTTTTCCAGCACGTTGCGCGCGTGTTCGCTGAACGGTGGTACCTCGGCGATTTCCGGGTGGTCCGCCAGCGCCAGCAACCAGCGCACCTCCACCAGAACGCGAAATCTGATCAGGCCGAATTCACTGAAAATTGACTGCAGTTCAATGGTTTTCGCGCTGTAACGTCCGTCGATGGGAGAAATGGCGGTTAGGGGCATCAATTCCATAGTATGCTCTTGTGTCGGTTAGCGATTTTTCCGGTCTGCCCGCACGGCGGCGCCAGACCTCGGTTGGCGGCTCATTATAACCGTTCATCCGGCGCCTTGGCCGCTTTCCCCGCGCTAATTCGCCACGCTGGCCCCGGGGGCGGCTGCGCCCGGGGCCAGTGTGACGACGTGGCGGAAAATGGCGGTTTACCGCGTTTTGTTTTATCTTAACCGGCCGGACGGCCCGCAGGTTCCCGGTCGATACCTGCAGAAGCAATTATAACTAGTTGATAACAAAGGATTAGCATGTTGCAAGAATACCGTAAGCACGTGGCAGAGCGCGCCAGCCAGGGATTGCCGCCCTTAGCGTTGAACGCGGAACAAGTGGCCGGCCTCGTGGATTTACTGAAGCGGCCGCCGACCGGTGAAGGAGATCAGCTGCTGGAATTGCTTACCCACCGGGTACCGCCGGGGGTGGATCAGGCGGCCTATGTAAAAGCCGCGTTTCTCGCCGATGTGGCGCAAGGTAAGGCGCAGTCGCCGTTGCTGACACCGCAGCGTGCCACCGAACTGCTGGCCACCATGCTGGGCGGCTACAATCTGCAGCCGCTGATTGGCCTGCTGGACAACCCGGCGGTGGCGGCGGTGGCGGCCGCGGGCCTGGCCAATACCTTGCTGATTTTCGATGCCTTCCATGATATCGCCGAGAAGGCCGGAAAGAATAAGTGGGCGCAACAGGTGCTCACTGCCTGGGCGGAGGCGCAGTGGTTCACCCAGCGTCCGGCATTGCCCGACAGCATCACCCTCACCGTGTTCAAGGTGCCGGGGGAAACCAATACTGACGACTTGTCACCGGCGTCCGAAGCCTGGAGCCGGCCCGATATTCCCTTGCACGCCAAGGCCATGCTGGTCGCCAAAATGCCGGATGGTCTGGCAACCATTGCCGAATTGAAGAAAAAAGGGCACCCGCTGGCCTTCGTCGGCGATGTGGTCGGCACCGGTTCATCGCGTAAATCCGCCATCAATTCGGTGTTGTGGCATATCGGCCGCGAGATTCCCTATGTGCCCAACAAGCACCAGGGTGGGGTGATCCTCGGCGGCAAGATCGCGCCAATATTTTTTAATACCGCTGAAGATGCCGGCGCGCTGCCCATCGAGTGCGATGTTTCGCAAATGAATACCGGCGATGTCATCACCATTCACACCCGCCAGGGGCGGATTACCGCGGCCGATGGCCGTGAACTGGCAAGCTTCGATCTCAAACCGGTCACTCTGCCGGACGAAGTGCGGGCCGGTGGCCGGGTGCCGCTGATCATCGGCCGCGGTCTGACCGACAAAACCCGGGAGGCGCTGCAACTGCCTCCGTCGACGGTGTTCATCCGTCCGTCGGCGCAGAGTGAGAGTAAGCGCGGTTACACCCTGGCGCAGAAGATGGTGGGGCGTGCCTGCGGCGTGGCCGGTATCCGTCCCGGCACCTACTGCGAACCGCGTATTACCACCGTTGGTTCCCAGGACACCACCGGCGCCATGACCCGCGACGAACTGAAGGAGCTGGCTTGCCTGGGATTTTCCGCCGATCTGGTGATGCAGAGTTTCTGTCATACCGCCGCCTATCCGAAGCCGGTGGATATCAAACTGCAGCATGAACTGCCGGAATTCATCCAGACCCGCGGCGGCGTGGCGCTGCGCCCCGGCGACGGGGTCATTCATTCCTGGCTCAATCGCATGCTGATCCCCGATACCGTCGGCACCGGCGGCGATTCCCACACCCGCTTTCCCATCGGTATCAGCTTTCCCGCCGGTTCCGGTCTGGTGGCGTTCGCCGCCGCTCTGGGCATGATGCCCCTGGATATGCCGGAGTCGGTGCTGGTGCGTTTCCGGGGCAAGATGCAAGCAGGCATCACCCTGCGTGATCTGGTCAACGCCATACCTTATGTCGCCATCCAGCAAGGCCTGTTGACGGTGGAGAAAAAAGGCAAGAAGAACGTGTTTTCCGGCCGCATCCTCGAAATCGAGGGGCTGCCCGATCTGAAGGTGGAGCAGGCCTTCGAACTGGCCGATGCTTCCGCCGAGCGCTCGGCCAACGGCTGCACCATTAAACTCAACAAAGAGCCGATCATCGAGTACATCACCTCCAATATCACGCTGTTGCGCTGGATGATCGCCAACGGCTACGGCGACCAGCGCAGCCTGCAGCGGCGTATCGACGCCATGCAGGCCTGGCTGGACAAGCCGCAGCTGCTGCAGGCGGACAAGGATGCCGAGTATGCGGCGGTCATCGACATCGATCTGGCCACCATCACCGAACCCCTGCTGGCCTGCCCCAATGATCCGGATGACATCAAGCCCCTGTCCGCGGTTGCCGGTGCCGCCATCGACGAGGTATTCATCGGCTCCTGCATGACCAATATCGGTCACTACCGGGCCGCCGGCAAAGTGCTGGAAGGCGCGGGCCGGGTGCCGGTCACCTTGTGGGTGGCGCCGCCGACCCGTATGGATCAGCATCAGCTGACGGAGGAAGGGTATTATTCCATCTTCGGCAAAGCGGGCGCGCGCATGGAAATGCCCGGTTGTTCCCTGTGCATGGGTAACCAGGCGCGGGTCGCGGATCAGGCCACGGTGGTGTCGACCTCCACCCGTAATTTCCCCAACCGCCTGGGCAACGGCGCCAATGTCTATCTGGCGTCGGCGGAACTGTCTGCCGTCACTGCCCGGCTGGGCAAACTGCCGACGCCGGCAGAATACCTGGCCAATGTGCAGAATCTGCAGCCGCTGGCCGCGGATGTCTACCGTTATCTCAACTTCCATGAGATCGAGGCTTATCGCCAGGCGGCACAGCAGGTGGCGGCGGGCAAAGCCGGCTGAGTTCAGGGCAGGCCCAGCATCCCGCGTTTGAGGTCCTCATCCGCGGGATGTTTGCCCAGCCACACCTGCAGCAGGGCCTGGATGAAATCCTCGCCTTCGATCGCCCCCTGCGTCTGCTCGTTCACCGTCACCCGGGTGCCGGTGGCCGGCGTGTAAATCAGGCTGACCACATCGCCGCGATGCACATCGGGGAAAAACTCATAGAAGCGTTCCAGCCGCGGCTGCAGTTCCGCCAGCAGCGCCGTCGTCTGGTTGGCGGCAAAGCCGTCGCGCCAGGCGGTCTGCAATTTGGCGCGCGGAATCTCGCCGTGGAGCACATGCATGTAGACCGCGACCGGTGCATGAGCACCGGCAATTTGTTGCGCATCATGGCTGGCTTGCGGCAGATATAAAGCACCGACGTAGAGCTTGATAAAGAACTTGCTGCGTATGCCGGCGCCGTTGAGCCGCAGCATGATCTGGCCGTCAGCGACGGTAACGCTGTCGGCGATATTCACTCCCGCCAGGGTGGCAGCGGTGGCCGGTGGCAGCCACAGCAAACTGATGATCAGCAGAGCTATTCTTCGCGGCATGGCGTTACTCCAGGGCAGAGTTGAGAACTGCATCGCTATCATATAGCATGGGGCGGGATGTCAGGAGAGAAAAAAATGCGCAGCGAAGTCATTGCCGGTAACCGGACCCAACAACCCCTGCATCACGCATTTATCCGTACCGCCAAACACGCCGGTGGGAAAACGGCTTTCATCGATCGTAACACGGGGCGGCGCCTCAGTTACAAGGAATCGCTGATTGCCGCCCTGCTGCTGGCACGCTATCTGAAACGCTTTCCCGACGATTACATCGGCGTTATGCTGCCCAATTCCGTGGCCTGCACCCTGGCGATTCTGGGCACACTGCTGGCGGGAAAGGTGCCGGTTATGCTCAACTATTCCACCGGCGCCGAGCAGAATTGCCGTTATGCGATGGAAAAGTGCGGCTTTCGCACCATCCTCAGTACCGCCAGCCTGTTGCGTCGCATCGATTGTCCGCAGCTGGCGGGCATGGTACTGATCGAGGAAGTCCTGGCGGGGATCTCCGCCTGGGAAAAAACCACGGCGGCTTTGCGCGCGCTGCTGCCGGCGAAGCTGCTGCAGCTGATCAACCCCGGCAGGCTCGATGACACCGCGGTGATCATGTTCACCAGCGGCAGTGAAAAAGCCCCCAAAGGGGTGGAGTTGAGTCATCGCAATATCTACAGCGATATTCTCGCTATCTATCATGCCGTGGACGATTTGCACGACGGCGATATCATGCTTTCCGTGCTGCCCTTGTTTCATGTCTATGGATTTACCGTCACCTTCTGGCTGCCGATGGTTGCCGGTATGTGCGTGGTGCTGCATGGCAATCCCCTGGAATTCAAGACCGTGGTACAGATCATCCGCGAGGAGAAGCCGTCGCTGATGGTGGCCACCCCATATTTTCTCAGCGGCTACCTGCGTCAGGCGCAGCGCGGCGATTTCGCCTCCTTGCGCCTGGTGATTGCCGGTGCGGACAAGTGTCCGGAAAAACTCTATAAGGAATATCTGCAGACGCACGCCATCGAAATCCTGGAAGGCTATGGCGCTACCGAGACCAGCCCGGTGGTGTCGGTAAATCTGGTCGGCGCCAACAAGCCCGGCAGTCTGGGCAAGCCGCTGCCCGGCGTGCAGGTGCGGATTGTCGCTCTCGACACGGGGCGCGAGCTGCCACGCGGCGGCGAAGGCAAGATTCAGGTCAAGGGCGAGACCGTGATGAAAGGCTATTTCCAGGATCTGGAACAGACCGCTCTGCATATCGAGGACGGCTGGTACGAGACCGGTGATATGGGTTTGCTCGATAGCGATGGTTTTCTCTGGCACCGTGGCCGGTTGAAACGCTTCATCAAGGTTGGCGGCGAAATGGTATCGCTGGTGCAGATCGAGAGCGAAGTGGAAAAACTGCTGCCCCCGGCCTGTGACTGCTGCGTGGTGGAAGTGCCCGATGGCAAAAAAGGTTCGCAGATCGTCGTTGCTTTGAGCCAGGAAACCGATACCAAGCAGCTGCGTGATGCGCTTAAAAGCAGGCTACCCCCGGTTGCCCTGCCGCGGCGATTCTGTGTGCTGCCGGAGCTGCCGAAGATGGGCAGCGGCAAGATAGATTTTCGCGCCACCACCGAACTGGTGCGGAGTATGGACGCCGGTTCCGCCTGATCGGTCAACTGCGAGTCGCAAAGTTAACGGGCAGTGCCGTCCACCCTCCCGCCGCGTGGCCGGAATGCTTGGGGACTTCCGGCCGCAAGGCCCTGAGCACCGCCGCCGGTAACTTTCTTCCCTCCATGGCAGTATGCGGTTCAATCGAACTGCCACGCCAGTTGGCTGCTGATGATATTTTGCCGCATCGTAAACTTGCCGGTGAGGGTGGTGTCCGCCGTAGCGGAATTAGTGTCGGCGTTGCCGGCGACGACGGCGCCGTCGCGCATGTGCAGGCGGGCGTANNCCAGGTTCGGCGTGAAATTGAAACGGCAGCCCAGACTCAGCCAGGTCCGGTCATTGTCCGGAATGCGCGCCGTGCGCTGTGCGTCATCGGCAATGGGGCTTTTGTCGAACGCCGTGCCGGTGCGCAGCAGCAGCCAGTCGGCGACGCGAAAATTGAAACCCAGGCTGAGACGGTAACTGTTGCGCCAGTTCTCGCTGTTCACCGTATCGCTCTGCCCGGAGCGGTGCGTGAAGCGCAGTTCGTCGAAACTTTCCCAGCCGGTCCAGGTGAAATCGGCCATGATGGCCAGGCGCGCGTCGCTGCCATGATAGGCGCTGAGGGAAAACTGCGGCGGCAGGGTGATATTGCCGCGAATGCTGCTGTCCCTGTAGCGGTTGCCGCTTACCATGAAGGCTGCGGCCTCAGGTACCGTGTATTCTGCCCTGCCTTTGAGTTTATGGTTGATCTGGGCGCGGTAGGCGGCGGCGAGCCGGGTGTGGGGCGCGGGCTTGAACAGCACTCCCCAGTTGAAGGCGAAGGCGGGCAGGGTGGAGTCGTCGGCGGACAGGGTGGCGAGGCCGTCGCTCTGCTGCGGCAGCAGATTGGCCTGCTGGCAGGCAGCGGCATCCTGCTCCAGCAGACACAGGGAACCGAAGTCGATGGCATTACTCAGGGTGATGCTGGCGTACTGAGCGTTGAAACCGGCGCCGACGGCCAGCTTGTCAGTGAGGCGCAGCGACAGGCTGGGGTTGATGTCGAGGGTGGCCAGGGAGGTTTGCAGCGCATGGTAGCGCCCCACCCAGGTGTCGTTGTACTGGGTCTTCACGCCGAAGGGCGAGAACAGGCCGAATCCGAAATGGAGATCCTCGGACAGCGGTTCGAGATAATAGAAAGTCAACGTGCCCAGGGTCTGGCCGCCGTCGTCGCTGCCGCCGGCCGCGATGCTCGAGCCCAGGTTGGAGAATTCGAACGCGGAATATGTCAGCTGGCCGCCCAGGTCGAACCTGGACTTGGCGAAATCGCTCATTGCCGCGGGATTGAAGCAAATGGCGCTGGCGTCCTCGCTGTAGGCGGCACCACCGGCGAAACTGTTGCCCAAACCACTGGCGCCCTGCTGCGTCAGGGCGAAACCGGCGGCCGGCAGCGATACGGGATGTAGCGCACATGCCAGGCAGGGCGCCAGCAGCATGCGTAACGGACGTTTCCTATCCACTCCCGGATCTCCACTGCGTCAAACGCCTGCTCATTCTACGCATTCACCTCGGCCATGGGAAGCCGACGCGGCGTCGATCCGGACGGAACTGGGTGCGTAGCAGCCAATCGACGGCCTAAAGCAAAGGTGAATCCGGTGTGGAACAGGCGTCGCCTGCGCAGGCCAGGGGGGTCTGTCGCCGGCCCGTCAGGTCAGCAGCAATTCCAGGGTGCGCTCATAGATCGCTGACAGGGCGTCCAGATCGCTGATGCTGACGCACTCGTTCACCTTGTGAATGGTTGCGTTGAGCGGTCCCAGTTCGATGACCTGCGCGCCGGTGGGGGCGATGAAGCGACCGTCGGAGGTGCCGCCGCTGGTGGATAATTGTGTCTCCTGGCCGGTGAGTTCAACGATCGCCTGCTGTACCGCCGCCACCAGCTCGCCGCGCGGGGTGAGAAACGGGTTGCCCGACAAGGACCATTGCACTGCATAGTCCAGCCGATGACGGTCGAGGAGGGCGTGCACTTCCTGCTGCAGTTGCGGCGCCGATGTTTCGGTGGAAAAGCGAAAGTTGAACACCACCTGCAGGGTGCCGGGAATCACATTGGTGGCGCCGGTGCCGGCGTTGATATTGGAAATCTGGAACGTGGTGGGCGGAAAGAATTCGTTGCCCTGGTCCCATTGACGTGCCGCCAACTCCGCCAGAGCCGGTGCCGCCTCATGAACAGGATTGCGTGCCAGATGGGGGTAGGCTACGTGGCCCTGTACCCCTTTGACGGTCAGAATGCCATTGAGGGAACCGCGCCGGCCGTTCTTGATGACGTCGCCCAGACGGTCGCTGCAGGTGGGTTCGCCGACGATGCACCAATCGATTTTTTCCCGGCCTTGTTCCAGGTGTTCCACCACTTTGACCGTACCGTCCACGCTCGGCCCTTCCTCGTCGCTGGTCAGGAGAAAGGCGATGGCGCCGCGGTGCCCGGGGTGGCGGTCGATGAAGCGCTCGCAGGCGGTAACCATTGCTGCGAGGCTGCCCTTCATGTCGGCGGCGCCACGGCCGTAGAGCATGCCGTCGCGGATCTGCGGGCTGAAGGGTTCGCTGTGCCAGTGCTCACGGGGGCCGGTGGGCACCACGTCGGTATGGCCGGCAAACACCAGCAAGGGCCGGGCGTCGCCGCGCCGGGCCCAGAGATTGGTGACCTCACCGAAGGGCAGGTCACGCAAGGCAAATCCCAGGGCCTGCAGGCGTTCGCCCATGATGCGCTGACAGCCTGCATCCACCGGGGTGACCGACGGGCAGGCAATGAGTTGTTTGGCTAGTTCCAGGGTAGCGGACAAGGTAAATCAATCTTCTTGACGTTGGGGCGCCATTATAGGCTGCCCGCGTGCCGGGGTGAAGAATCCCGTGCCACTACCGATAGTAAAAGAAAGATTGACTATGGCGATGGTTCGTGTGGCGCTCCGCGGCGCGAGACGGGTCACCGGAGGAGACAGATCTCATGACGGCGCAATCCCGCAAGCTTTTGATTCCACTGGCCGCTTTTCTCGTGTTCAGCGCCGGTTGCGCCACCAAACCGGTGAAAATGTACGAAGGCAGTGAACTGACTCTGGATCGCGTCGGCGTCATTCAGTCCGCGGGAGCATTGAAGACCGTGTTGCCGAACTCCGCATCCGTTCTCGTGACCCATATCAATGGCAAAGCGACCCATTTCAGTGCTGGCAGAACCCAGCAGGCCATTGCCCTGAAACCCGCGGACTATGAAGTGCGGGTGCAGTTGTCCCGGCGCGTGGAAACGGTCATTGCCGGCAACCCCGTGGCCAAACAATATAACGCGGATAAAATGCTGAAAATTAAGGTGTTGCCAGGACGTACCTACAGAATCATGGGCAGTCTTTTTCCGGAACATACCTTCCCCTGGTATGCCTGGGTAGAAGATGCGCAAAGCGGTAAGGTGATAGCGGGCACCAAACCAGTTAAACAATAGTTATTTGTCCCCGCGACGCGGGTTGGTTATGCTGGGTACATAATCATGGGGAAACAACATGGAAAAAATACCCGAACCGGAGCGGCAGCGTATCCGTCAGGACTGTACCAGTCTGCAACGCTATAACTCCTCCCTGTGGGAGGGAGTGCATCCCCTGCTGGATCAAAAGGATCTGAAGCAGGTGATCGATACCCTGGAACAATCGGTGCCCCGCCTGCTGGCAGCCCTGGACGAAGCCTACCGCTATATCGATGCCATGGAACGCGATGCATCCCCGCCCGGCAACGCCTGACCGCCGTCCCGCATTTTCACCCTGGTACCGCACTGCGGTACGCTGTCACCCTGGCGTAATATCTGCCTCCTGTCGCCATCTTTTCCCCCGCCCTGGAAGAGGGCGTTCGTTTGTCGTTTTCCCGGCAAATCGGCTACACTCGGGAGCGGGGGAAGGGCAGCGGAGGCGGGGGCTGGCTTATGAAATCATGGTGGACAGGTACGAGGTCGTCAGCGACGAACAGAGCTTCCGGGTACGGGAGGCTGGCGCTGGCTTGCGGTCTGTTGCTGGCGATCAGCGCGGTAGTAGCCGAGGATAGCGTCGGTGCGGCGCTGCAGGGTTTGACCCGGCAGGCGGAGGCCGGCGATCGTGAGGCGCAGTTTGCGCTGGCGCAGAATTACCTGCAAGGCAAGGGAGTGAAGAGCGATGCCCGGCAGGCGGCGCAATGGATGTTGCGCGCCGCCCGACAGGGACATGGGCGCGCGCAATTTTTCATGGGCGTGATGTACCGCAGCGGTCTGGGCGTAGAAATCGACAACGATCAGGCCCTGCAGTGGTTCCGTCTGGCTGCCACCTGGGGTGACAAGGACGCGCAGACGGCCTATCGGGACATGAAAAATCGCCAGGCGGCGGGACAGATAGCTTCCCTGGCAGCCGCCGCCGAAGGCGGTGACAGCGAATCCGCCTATCAGCTGGGAAAACTGTATCTCGCCGGTGAGGGCAATGTGCAGCGTGATGCGCAGCAGGCGGCGCACTGGCTGCAGCAGGCGGCAGAAGCCGGTCATGTGGCCGGACAGTATGAGCTGGGATTGCTGTATCACAAAGGCGCCGCTAATCTGACGGCGGACGAGGAGCAGGCCCGCCACTGGCTGCAGACCGCGGCCACCGCCGGGTCGCAGGAGGCGCGCGTGCTGCTCAAGGATATCAGTCGCGCGCAGCAGGCGACGGCACTCAGCAAGGGGGAGCAGATCCGGCAACTGGTGCAGCGCGTGCCCTACCTGGATCAAGCGCAGCAAGGCGACGCCGAAGCCCAGTTTCGGCTGGGCATGATGTATATACGCGGTGAAGGTCTGGAGCGCAATTCACAAGCCGGTCTGCGCTGGCTGCGACAGGCGGCAGGACAGGATAACCGCCAGGCGCAGCTGGAGCTGGCGCAGTTGCTGGTGCGCGGTGTGGAAGTGGATCAGGACTACAACGAAGCGGTGCGCTGGTTCAGCCAGGCCGCGCAATCCGGCGATGCCGAGGCGCAATACATGCTGGCCAATCTGTACCGCTCCGGCCTGGGTGTGGAACAGAACAGCGCCCTGGCGCGCAAGTGGTATGAGGAAGCGGCGCGTCAGGGGCATGCCAAAGCCCGCTCCCGCCTGGGCGGCGGCTGACGCGGCGCCGCCCAGGCAGACGTGACCGGCTCAGGGCGAGGCGATGCTGACGATATAGCGCTTGTAAAATGCCACCATGCGGGCCAGATCCTCGACACTGATCCTTTCATCCACCCCGTGAATGCGATCCAGATCCGCCGCCGCCAGGTGCTGCGGACGGAAACGGTAGATATTCCTGGTGAGGCCGGCGTAGTGCCTGGAATCGGTAATGGCCACCAGCATATAGGGTGCCGCCGCGGCCTGCGGATACACTTCGCCGACAGTGCGCTGCAGACTGGCGAAGAATTCATTGTCGGTGCCGCTGACTGCTGACGGTGCCTGGGCCTCGTCGTCGGCCAGGATTTCCACCTGCGGGTCACCTATGGTTTGCGCCAGGCGTAGCATAACATCCTGCTGCGAGGTTCCCGGCAACATGCGGACATTGATAGTGGCCTGGGCACTGCTCGGCAGTACATTACTCTTGGTGCCGCCGCTGATCAGGGTGGCGACCGCGGTGGTGCGCACCGCCGCGTTGGCGGAGGCCTGTTTGCTCATCATGCGCAACACCAGCGGTTCGGTCAGCCACAGGTTCGCGAACACCGTACGTCGCCCCCAGTCCATTTCCGGCGCCAGGTAGCTGAACATGGCGCGGGTGGCCGGGTTCAACTGCGGCGGGAGGGGAGACGCGTCCAGTTGCGTCAGGGCCCGAGCCAGGCGGGCAATGGCAGTGTTGCCCGGCGGCATGGAAGCATGGCCGCCGGTGTGGGCGGTCCGCAGGCGGATGTCGGCGTAACCTTTTTCGGCGATGCCGATCAGCGCCACTGGCCCGCTCATGCCCGGCACCACGCCGCTGACGATGGGGCCGCCTTCATCTATGACAAAGGCCAGGGATTTTTCCCGGTCAGCAACAATGCTGGCCATGGCTTTTGCGCCATCACTGCCGCCGGTTTCCTCGTCGTGGCCAAAGGCGAAATAGAGGGTGCGCGCGGGGTGGAAATTCTCCTGTAACAATTCCTCGACCGCCGCCAACAGCGCTACCACTCCCGCCTTGTCATCCATGCTGCCCCGTCCCCAGACAAAACCATCCTGCTGCGTGCCGGCGAAGGGAGGCAGTTGCCAGGCGGCGTCGGTGGCCGGTACCACATCGAGGTGGGCAGCGAACAATCCGGCGGTCGCCCGCGGATTGCTGCCTGACCAGCGCATCAGTCGGCTGTAGCGGGCAACCGGCGTGACGTCGAGGCGGGTGTGCGCGCGGGGAAATGCCTGCCGCAGATGCTGCAGCAGTTGGTCAAAAGTCTGCGGTGAACCGCCGGCGGCCAGCGACACCGTGCGGTCAGTGACCGCCTGCGCCAGCACGCCGCTGTAATCTGCTGCCGGGGCCAATGCCAGCGCTGGCGGATGGATCTGCCGGTTCGCCAGGGTCAGGGAATTGAAGGCCAGAATGCCCAGCAGTATCAGCAGCAGGGTGAGGACAACGACCGACAGTTTGCGCATGGCGTGCATCCTTGACGGTTAACGAGGGAGTCTGGAAGCGCCGCTGGCGCCTCGTTCAGGTCAAGGGCAGATGATTGGCCAGCGCGCTCAGGCTGTCAAGGCGGCGGACAGCGGGTGGACAGCGTCTGCTCATAGTGTATGCACTTGGCCAGCGCGAAACGCGGCCGGCAGATTATTTGACGGTGATTTTCACCAGTTCGCTCTGTGCGCCGAACTCTCCCTGCTGGCGGGTGGCGAGGCGCCATTGAAAATCGTAGATTCCGGGTTTTTCGGGGGCGCTGGCGCTGAAATCGAAGGTGATAAATTCGCCGGGCGCCACGGCGTTTTTCGCGGGCGTTTCCACCGTATCCAGCATCCAGGTGAGATTGCGCGCCGGCGACTGCGACACCAGCACTACTTCGCCCGGTACCCAGGTGGTGACGCCGGTGTTCTTGAACATGACCTTGGCCTTGAAGATCTCGCCCAGCTTGAGAATACTGAATTTCGGCCCTTCGTTGACCAGACCGGGCAGGGATTGCATGACGAATTCCGCCTGCTGTTTGGCCTGCGCGGGTTTGACTGCCAGCGATACCAGGGGGCTGCGCTCGCCCGCCAGTGTTTGCCGGTGGCGGGTGAGTTGCCACTGAAAGTCGTAGTTGCCGGCCTGGGCCGGCGCGGTGATATTGAACTTGAAGGTGGCGACGGCACCGGGAGCGACGTTNNGCTCCAGTGTTGCGTATTTTTCAGGGGCAGCAGTTGGTAACCGCCAGCGCTGCTCCAGGTCTGCCTGCTGGTATTCTTGAATTGCAGCACGACTTCATAGGCGGTGGCGGTGGCCAGTTGCGCCGGTAGAAACTGCGCCACGAATCTGGCTTCACCGGCTGTTGCGGCCGATGACAGAGTGGCTAGAGCCAGAGCCAGCAGCCCAGGCAGGCTGAACCTGCAATCTGAATTTTTCATCACGGAATTTTCCCCAGTCGTGTACCTGCCCATGCACGAATCATAGCGTATTTCAGCAAAACCGCTGCTTACTTAGTGGTATTAAGGCCGGATTGAAACGAACAGTTTGCGTATAACAAGGCGGTTTCGTTCAAGATTATCGGCAGGCCAGCCCTGGCCTGTATCTGGTCTTGAGCTAAGAAAATCCAGCAACAACAAAAGGTAACGGCGGTGCATCAGGCAATCCGCGGCTTCAAAAGCAGGTGTTAACTATTTGAAAAATATTGAGTTATAACTTGCGAATCGATAAAGAAACAAAGCTTGGGGCCGATAAATGAGAACACGTCACCACACTAAATATTCGCACATGGGGGAAACACGATGATTACAGGCAACAGAGCAGCGGACGGTGGTTTAACCGCAGTCACCTATTTAACACGCCTGTGGTACCACGTCGTTCGTCTGGCTCAAAGGTCCATTCTGGCCCTGGTTGTGGGGGTGGGCACACCCAGCGTCGTCATGGCGGGCGGTGATGCCTACTTGTTGGGGGTGTTTCCCCATTTGCCGGCGCGCGAACTGGAAGCGGGGTTCAGTCCCATAGCCGCCGCCCTGGGCAAGGCGCTGGGTCACGATGTGCAGTTTCGCAGCACATCCACCTTTGAGAAGTTCCTGGAGCGTATCGACGAACAAATCTATGACTTCGCCTTTATGCAGCCCTTTGACTATGTCTATGCCGCTGACAAATACGGCTACATTCCCCTGGCCACCCGCGACGAGATGCTGGCGGCGATTTTCGTCGTCAATTCCGACAGCTCGTTGCGCTCGCTGCAGGATCTCAAGGGTGGCAAACTGGCATTGCCGCCGGAAACTGCCGCGGTGACTTTGCTTGCCAAACAGGCGCTGCAGGCAGCAGGCGTCGATGTGGCGCAGCTAACACTGAGCTACCATCGTTCACACACCTCGTGCATGCAGCAGGTCATCATCAAGGAAGCGGACGCATGCGCGACGGCGGCGCCGGCACTGCGTCATTTCGAAAAAGAAATCAACAAGGAGTTACGTGTTATCGGTGAATCCACCACCATCCCCCATTCCCTGTTTGCCGTGCATCCGCGGGTGCCGGCCGAGGTAAGGCAGCGGGCCCTGGAAGCCATTCTGTCGTGGGCGACAACCGACGAGGGGAGAAAATTGCTGGAACAGGGTAACCTCAAACCGTTTCGCGCGGTTACCGACAAAGAATACGACGTAGTGCGTCGCCTGGGCGAGCATTGACTCCAGCACGGGCAGCGGTTGCAGTATGCGCATTACTACTATTCCTCTCAGGTATCGAATAGCCGCTATCATTTTCGTCCTGGAAGGGATAATGACCGCATTCGTGCTCAGTGTATCTCTGGGATACGCCCGCGAAGCCAATTTGCAGCAGACGGCGGTGTTCGAGACCGTAATCACCAACGTGCTGAGTAAGCTGAGCCGGGTGGCGCTGTTTACGGCGGAATACGGCGAACTGCAGCCTTACGTAGAAGAAGTGGTGCTGGATCCGCACGTGATGCGGGTAGTCATCACCAATGAAGATAACCGGGTGGTGGTGAGCAGCGATACCATGGAGCTGGGGAAGCTGCAGCCGATGTTACTAGACTCCGACACCGAGTTCTGGCGCAGCCAGGAAATTCACAATGCTTCGGGATATCTGGGCCGGGCGGCGGTACTGTTTTCACATGCGTCTCTCTATGAGAGCAATCGGGAGGCGCTGGATCGCGGCCTGCTGGCGGCACTGGTCGGCATGACGCTGATCGCCATCGTCGGCGTGCTGATCGGGATTCTGATGACGCGCAAGCTGGAAAAACTCACGGTGGCGGTGCAGGGCATGGAGCAGGGCAATCTCGATGTGGTCAGCGGTATCAGCGGGCGCGATGAAATCGGCATGCTCGGGCGTGCTTTCGACAGCATGGCCGCCAGCCTGCGCAGTAACATCCAGCAGTTGCGCGCCGGCGAGGAAGCCCTGCGCGCGGCGCATGACGACCTTGAGCAGCGCATCCGCGAACGCACCCGGGAACTGGCGGTGGCCCGTGACCAGGCCTTCGAGGCCAGTCGTGCAAAGAGCGCGTTTCTCGCCAATATGAGTCACGAACTGCGCACTCCGCTCAATGCCATCATCGGCTATTCGGACATTCTGGCGGAAGAGGCGCAGGATCCCGGTCAGGGCATGAGTCGTATCATCCCCGACCTGAAAAATATCCGCAGCGCGGGTTCCCATCTATTGTCGCTGATCAACGATGTGCTCGATTTGTCCAAGATCGAAGCCGGCAAAGTGGAATTCAATCTCGAGGATGTCGCCATCCGCTCGCTGGTGGATTCGGTGGCGCACACGGTCCAGCCGTTGCTGGTGAAGAATGCCAATACCCTGCGCGTGAACGTCGAGGAAAATATCGGCGAGATGCACATCGACGTGAAGAAACTACGGCAGATATTGCTGAACTTGTTGAGCAATGCCGCCAAATTCACCCATCAGGGGGAGGTTACGCTGCGGGTCGCCACCGGTGATCGAGCTGACGGTCAGTGGATAGAGTTCGCGGTGGAGGACACCGGCATAGGTATTCCGGAAGACAAATTAGACCGGCTGTTCAATGAATTCAGTCAGGCTGACAACTCGGCGGCGCGCATGTACGAGGGCACCGGTCTGGGGCTGGCGATCAGCAGAAAGCTTTGCGTGATGATGGGCGGGGACATCGCAGTAAGCACCGAAGCGGGTGTCGGCAGCATGTTTGTCGTTTATCTGCCGCGCGCCGTGGTCGATCCCCGCCAGTTCGCCTTCAACGAAGGCGAGCAACATTACGAACCAACGCATGTGCGTTTTGCCGAGGGTGGCGAGAAAAACCGCCGCCAGCGTATTGCGCGCATCCTGGTCATCGATGACGATCAGCATATGATAGCCATTATGCAGCGCGTCCTGCGGCGCGAGGGCTTTGAAATGCTGAGTGCCGCCAGTGCCGAGGAGGGCTTGCAGCTGGCCAGGCAGACGCAGCCGGAGGTCATAGTGCTGGATATCATGCTGCCGGATCGTGACGGCTGGGCAGTGCTCAAGGCGCTGAAGGCCGATCCGACTATCAGCCATATACCGGTTATCATCCTTACCATGGGGAGCGGCGAGGGCGAGGAAATAGGCTTTGCCCTGGGCGCGTCACACTATATGCGCAAGCCGCTGGACAAGGAAACCCTGCTCAACCTGCTCAGGGAGTGCGTGCGCGAATCGTCCTAGGCCGATGGCGCAGCCACCGGCAGGGCCGGGTTCATGCCACCATGCGGTTGCCACCGCCGGCGTGAGCCTGCGCCAGCTTGCTGAAGCAGCATTCCAGCAGTTGTTCCGGTTCGATGCCGCTGTCGCTGGCGGCAACATTATGCACGCCGATCGATACCGTGATGGCGATATTGCCGGCGGAAGTGCGGATGGACTGACGGCTGATATTCTTTATCACTCGCAGAAAGAGTCCCTGTGGATCGAAACCGGGATCATTGGAGTGCACGGCGATGGCCAGCGAATTGTTGCGCACCCGTGCCACAACATCCAGCGGCCGCAGGTTCTGCCGGAGAAAATCCGCCAGACCTCCTAACAGCTCGTGCCCGGCCGTTTTGCCGTAGGAATGGGCCATTCTGTTGAATTCATCGATGCCGATGACCGCGCAAGCCGTCTGTTGCCGGCGCAATCTTGAGTTTTTCAGCATACCCAGCAATTGCCGCCGAAAATAGGTCTGGTTCCAGGCGCCGGTTTCCGGGTCCTGCAAGGCGCCGTCGTCCGCCGCGGGCAAGGACGCTGCGGGGGCATCCGCAGCGGCGGTCTGCGTCTGTTTCAGCTTGAATAAGCCGCAGACGCGGGCGGCAGCGGCAATGCGCGCAGCCAGTACGGTGTGGTTCACCGGTTTGCAGATGAAGTCATGAATATCCGCCTGATAGGCGGCGACGATATCCTCCGGGTTGTCGCGGGCCGAATAGATAAGTACGGCGGTAAAGCGCTCCAGCGCCTGGTCGCATTCCTTGATTTTCCGGGTCAGCTCGATGCCATCCATGCCGTTCATCATCCATTCCGTCACTACCACATCGGCTGCGCGCACCTGCAGCAGCACCAGCGCATCCTCGGCCGACTCGGCGGTGCGTATATCCTTGAAGCCGGCTTTTTCCAGGCCACTGCCCAGGGTGGAACGTACCAGCTTCTTCTCGCTGACGATGAGGATGGGCGCTAGTTGCAACGACATAGGTTCCCTGCCACACGGATTGTTGTGGAATTTTCGCCGCACATGGCGAACCGGCCCGGCCAGGTGCCGGCCGGCATAATCCTTTATTTATAGGGGAAGGCGCACACACGAAGTGTGACCCGCGTCACAGTCGATATATAAAAAACCGTTCTAGGAGTGAGCTTTGCTATCAGGGAATTTGCTTTTGCGGACGCACGGCAGGACATCGCGGCGCCGGTCAAGCCAGCGCCGACCGACCGAACGGTGCAGCCTCAGGGCGACAGTTTTGCGCTGTGCAGGGGGCGATTGTTCACCGCACAGTCATAGAACACCTTGAGGGCGTAACTGTGTGGCGTCTTGTCCCACAGGTAGGCGTCGAGCATCACGACCAGGAACCGGTCGTCATAAGCATAGTCGGTGTCGAGCGCATCGAGCTTGCGGGACAGCGGCAGGGCATGTTCGGCAGGCACACCGACACGGGAGTTGATCACCGAATCCATGCCTATCATGGCCAGTGAATAACAATCCTGCATGGCAGTTTCCACGGCGAAATTTTCGTACGACCAGGATGCAAGCGGGGCCAGACAGAGCACAAGACCAAGAGTAAGTTTGCTGAGATTTTTCATAACACGAAACTCCTGATATCGATATAGCAGATCTGTAATAAGGCGAGGTGGCGGCCTTATCTCCTGTTCCCTTCCCCTTTTTGTTGAATTAGCGTCCGCCATCCGTTTGACGGCCTGGAATTTTTGACTCAAGTTTTACCGAAGCGTTGCCCGTGTCCTTAAAGAATTTCCGAATTCATCCGTAGATATTGACGTCGTCACCCGCCCGGTAAATAAATTATCGGCAGGAGGTCCAAGGCCTTAACGGTTGCGACGGTAAAACCGAATAAGCATTGGGAAAAGTTGTATAAAGTTGTGTCCGCGAGTTCAGAGTGCGTTGGGAAAACTATGGTGCCGGAAAAAAAATTAGTAGGAAAAGACATTCTGAAGATGCTGGTTCCGTTCAATATGTTTCCGGAACATCACCTGGAAGAGATTTCGCGCACGACTTTCGTTGAGTTTCTGCCGGCGAATTCCAAGCTGTATAAAAAAGGGCAAAAAGACAAATATAACTACTACCTGCTGCGCGGCATGATCGTGCTGGAAGGCGGGGACAATGGACCGCAGATCATCAAGGGCGGCACCAAGGAGGCGCGCTATCCTTTGAGCGTCAATCAGCCGCATACGGCCACCGCCGTCGCCAAGTCGGATATTGCTTATATGCGGGTCGATGCCGCCAAGGTCGAAGCCATGCTGCCGGATCAGGGCGGCGGTTACTCGGTCGATGAAATGGGCGCCGGCGAGGAAGGCGGCGATGACGACTGGATGACCAAGGTGCTGCAATCAAAGAGCTTTCAGAAATTGCCGGCGACCAATATCCAGGCGATGTTCATGCGCCTGCAATCCACCGCCGCGCGCAAAGGCGAAACCATTATCAAGCAAGGCGAGCCCGGCGAACACTATTACATCGTCAGCAAGGGAAAATGCGAGGTCGTGGTCAACGACAAGACGGGGCAAAGCCGCAAAGTGGCGGAATTGGGCGTGGGTGACAGTTTCGGCGAAGAGGCCCTGTTGTCGGACGCCAAGCGTAACGCCACGGTGCGCATGCTGGAAGACGGTACCATGATGCGTCTGTCGCGCGCTGACTTCGAAGAGCTGCTGAAACAGCCCTTGCTCAAGAGCGTGACCCTGGACGAGGCCAAGGCCATGCTCAAGGACGGCGGCATTCTTATCGACGTCCGTCTGGAAAGCGAATACCAGGGCGGTTCTATACGCGGCAGCAAGAATATCCCGCTTTACGCCCTGCGCAAGGTGGCGCCTAAATTGAGCGCCGACAAGAAATACATCATCTGTTGCGACAACGGCCACCGCAGCCGCTCCGGCGCCTTTCTGCTGAGCGAACGCGGCTACGAAGTTTACGTGCTCGACGGCGGCCTCAAAGGCATTGAAGCAAACAAGGCCGCCAGCGGCTGATCGCCGCGCATCTATTCAGCCAGCAGTTTTTCCGCCAGTTTTCCCAGGTCCGTTGCGCCGCCGCCATCAATGGTTTTGGTCCAGGCCGCTTCTTCCTCCAGCCAGTGCAGCGGTTGCCGCAGTTGCTGCTCCAGCACCTCAGGTCCGGCCTCCGATACCCGTTGTCTGTCCGCCAGTCTGGCCTCGACCCTGGCGCGCAGGGTAGCGGTATCCGTAGTGACGTGCAGCAGAATAAATCGCGCCTGACGGCGTTGCGCCAGGCGCTGGAATTCCTGGCGCCGCTGCGGATCGAGGAAAGTGGCATCGATGATGACATGCTGACCCCAGGCCAGCAGATCATCGCCCAGGCTCAGCAGGCGCCGATAGACGGCAGCGGTGCGGTCGCGGCTGTACAGTCCTTCACCATAGCGCGAGCCGGAGTCCGCGTGCAGCTCAAGACCGGCCAGGCGCTTGCGTTCCGCGTCGGAACGCAGGTGCAGCGCCCGCAGACGCCAGGCCAGCTGTTCGGCGATCGTGGTTTTGCCCGCACCGGAATAGCCAACGGTCAGCAGCAGCATCGGTGTCGTCGGGCGCAGCTGGCGGCTGGCCAGATGCAGATAGTCGAGGAACTGCTGATACAGCCGCCGGTAATCGGCGGCTGCCGGCGGCTGCTGTCCAGCCTGGATCATCGCCACCTTGGCGCGCACCATGGCGCGGTAGACGAGATAGTAGGGGAGCAGCTTGACCCCGGGGTAATCGCCGCTGCGCAGCAGGTAAGCATTGAGGAAACGATAGGCGGATTCCACCATGCCGCGTTCTTCCAGATCCATGATCAGGAAGGCGATGTCGCTGATGACGTCGATCCAGCGCAAATGCGCATTGAATTCGATACAGTCGAACAGGGTGATTCTGTTCTGCCACATAATCATATTGGCCAGGTGCATATCGCCATGGCATTCGCGCACCCGTCCCGCCTGCTTGCGACTGGCGAAATCCGTCTGTAGCCGCTGGCCCGTGGCGTCGGTCCAGGACCGCAACACCGCCAGCTCAGGTGGCGCCGCGGCGCCGGTCAACAGGCCGGCGATCTGACTGAAATTTTCCAGCGCCGCGCCGGAGACGGCAGCATAGTCGCCGAAATCGTCACTCGTTCCGGCCTCCGCGGCGGCCGCGTGGAAGGCGCAGAGGTAGGCGGCGAAGGCATCGATGTGGGCCGGCGTCAAGCGGTGGTCGGTCAGATAGCGGTCCAGGCGCAAGGCCGGATCGAACTGGTGCATGCGTACTGCGTATTCAACGATCGGCGCCTCCTCGCCGGTCAGCACCCGCCCCGGGGCGGCAATGCCGACCACCGCCAGGTAGATATCCGGGGCCGAGCGCCGGTTGAGGCGCAGTTCCTCCTCACAACAGCGTCGGCGCTGTGCGAGGGTGGAAAAATCCAGAAAGCCCAGATTCACCGGTTTCTTGACTTTGTAGGCGTAGTCGCCGGTCAGGATTACCCAGGAGATGTGGGTTTCCACAAGCTCGATACGGCTCACCCCATGGGGGTAGGCGCCGGGCTGCAACAGGGATTGGATCAGTGGGGGGTGCATGCTTTTAGTAGTATAGCGCGCATGCGCCGGGTCAGCGCGGCGCAGTGGGATTTTTCACCGGAAACGGCTAAACTGGCCGGCAATATACAGCGCACTATCGAGGCTGCCGCGGGTGTGTCACCGGCCATGAGTGAAATTTATAATATCGACAAATTAATGGTGGAAGCCCGCCGCCTTGCCTCGGAATATCGCAAGGCAACCGGCAAGTCACTGAGCATCAGCGGGGAGATCGCCCGCCACGACGTGGCGCGCCTGCTGGATCTGGAGCTGGTGGCAGAAAACGCTGGCGGCTATGACGCCGTCGGGCGCGGCGAACGCGCCGGCCGCCGGGTGCAGATCAAGGGGCGTGCTATTTTCGACGAGGGCAAGTCCGGGCAGCGCATCGGCCAGGTGAAGGTCGAGCAGGACTGGGACAGCGTCATGCTGCTGCTGATGGACGAAAAATACGAACCGTTGGAAATTTACGAGGCCATGCGCGAGGACATCCTGCAGGCCCTGGCCGGCAGTGAATCGCGACGCAGCAATCGCGGTGCCATGTCGGTAGCCAAGTTCAAGATTATTGGCCGCATGGTTTGGAACAGCAGTGAAGGCCGGGTCGACGACCACGGGGGCGGTTCGTGACGGCGCCGGCGGCGCGTCGCCTGCCCCGGCGCTAGAGGGGCGTGCCGCCGTGTACACGTCCGCGCAAGTCTTTGCTCCCGACGGCCTGCTGGCCGCCAGCATAGACGGCTATGATTTTCGACCGCAACAGCAGGCCATGGCGGCGGCGGTGGATGCCGCCATCAGTCAGGGGCAGACTCTGGTGGCCGAGGCGGGCACCGGCACCGGCAAGACCTACGCTTATCTGGTGCCGGCGATATTGTCCGGCCGCAAGGTGATCGTCTCCACTGGCAGCCGCAATCTGCAGGATCAGTTGTTTTTCAAGGACGTGCCTTTCATTCGCACCACCCTGGGCCTGCCGGCGCGCATCGTGCTGCTCAAGGGGCGGGCCAATTACCTGTGCCGCTATCGCCTGCAGCACAATCTCATCCACAAGCGCCTGCGCCAGCCACGCGATCTGCATACCCTGGAGGTGATACGCCACTGGGCGGGCAAGACTCGCTACGGCGACATTGCCGAGTTGCCGGATGTGGCCGAGGATTCGCCGGTGTGGCCGCATGTCACCTCCACTGCTGACAACTGCCTGGGCGGCGACTGTCCGGATTATAACGAATGCTACCTGATGCGCGCGCGTCGCGCCGCGCAGGCGGCCGATATCGTCATCGTCAACCACCACCTGTTTCTGGCCGATCGCGCCCTCAAGGACGAGGGCTTCGGCGATCTGTTGCCGGGCACCGATATCGTTATTTTCGATGAGGCGCATCAACTGCCGGAGACCGCCCTGAATTTCTTCGGCGTGGCGGTCAGCAGCCGGCAGATCAGGTTGCTGGCGCGCGACAGCGTCGACGCCCTGGAACGGGAAGGCCTGGCGGTGGCCGATGCCCAGGCCGTGGAGCAGCGGCTGGAGAGTCTGTTGACGCGCATGCGCGGCGATCTGGGGCCAGGGGAAAAGCGTCTGGCCTGGTCGGAACTGCCGTCGGCCGACGCGTTTCCCAGCCAGCTGGCGGCGCTGGCTGACCTGGTGCGCGAGCTGGGAGCCGTGCTGCGGGTGGCGGTGGAACAGAACAAGGCGGTGGAACGCTGCCTGGCGCGCAGCGAAGACCTGGCGCGGCGCCTTGCCGAATTTGGCCTGGATCCACCCGCCGAACGCATACCCTGGCTGGATCTGCATGCCGGTAATTTCTCCCTGCACAGCACGCCGCTGAGCGTGGCCCCGGATTTTCAGCGCATGGCCGGTGAGGGGCGCAAGAGCTGGATTTTCACTTCCGCCACCCTGTCGGCGGCCGGCAGTTTCGCCCATTTCGTCGATGCCCTGGGCTTGCAGGAGCCTTTGACCCAGCGCTGGGAAAGCCCGTTTGATTTTCAACGCCAGGCACTGCTGTACTTGCCCGCCGCCATGCCCTTGCCGCAGGACGCGGCCTTTACCCGTGCGCTGGTGGACGCCGCTTTGCCCGTGTTGCGCGCCAGTCGCGGCCGCGCCTTTATGCTGTTTACCAGCTATCGCGCCATGCATGAGGCGCATGCCATATTGCGGGAACAGGCGGAATTCAACCTGCTGGTGCAAGGGCAGGCCGGCAAAATGGAATTGCTGCAGCGGTTCCGGCAGCGGGATGGCAGCGTTTTACTCGCCACCGCCAGTTTCTGGGAAGGGGTGGATGTGCGTGGCCAGGATTTATCCTGCGTGATCATCGACAAACTGCCCTTTGCTTCACCCAGCGACCCGGTTACCCGCGGCCGCTTGCAGGAGATGACCCGCCGCGGGGAAAATCCCTTCTGGCAGCTGCAGGTACCGCAGGCCATCATCATGCTCAAACAAGGGGTGGGCCGTCTGATCCGTGACCGCAGCGATTGCGGGGTGCTGATGATCGGTGATCCGCGCCTGCTGGGTAAAACCTACGGCCGCAAATTTCTCGGCAGTCTGCCGCCGCTGCCCCTAAGCCGCGATCTGGCGGACGTGCAGCGTTTTTTTCACGAGCATGACGCCACATTGACCACGCCTGACGACAGCCGCAAGCCATGAAGTTTCTCGCCCTGGACACCTGTACCGAAGCCTGCTCCGCCGCCCTCGTCATCGATGATGAGGTGGTGGGCGAATTGCAGGTAGTGGGTAACCGGCACTCGCAGGTGATTCTCGACATGGTGTCGCGCCTGCTGGCCGCGGCGCAGCTGTCCCTGCGGCAACTGCACGCGGTTGGTTTCACGCGCGGTCCGGGGTCGTTTACCGGGGTGCGCATCGGCACCGGTGTCGTGCAGGGGCTGGCCTATGCCGCTGACTTGCCGGTGCTGCCCGTGTCGTCACTGGCGCTGCTGGCCCAGGGCGTCGACGAGCTGCGCGCCGGCGAACATATCCTGCCGCTGCTGGATGCCCGCATGGGGGAAGTTTACTGGTCGCTGTATGCGGCGGATGCCAGCGGTACCCTGCAGGCCGCCCAGCCGGAGCGCTTGTCGCCGCTGGCGGCGCTGATCAGTACGGCACCGACGTCCTGCCGGGTACGCGGCCCCGGTCTGCAAACCTATCGCCAGGACCTGGCGGCGCAATTGCCGGCCGGCGTTTGCTTGGAGGCCCAGGCGGCCTATCCCGACGCCCGTCACATGGCACCCCTGCTGGCCGCCGCCTGGGCCGGCGGGGCCGCGGTGGCGCCAGGGGAGGTTTTGCCTCTGTACCTGCGCAATGACGTGGCCTGGCCCAAAGCCAGGCCGGTGCCGACCCCGTGATCGCCCGGTTCAGGGCCTCCCGGAAAGCCCGCGGGTGGCGTCATTTCCCTGGCATTGCTATATTAATACGGGCCTAAACAGAGTCTTGACCCGTTGAAACCTTATAAAACATCAGTAATAAACCGGATTCGTTGTCGGCCAGGTTACTTATTATTCCCGTTCGTACTGCTGACGGTGCTGCTGAGCGCCTGCGCCGAGCCGGTCGCCCGACCCAATACTTACAGTAAAACCAAGCTCGATGTGCAGCAGAAGGTGGCCAGTGGCGGCGGCGGCGTGGTGCCCAATCTGGTGGCCTGGGAACTGTCGGATACCGATCTCACCGGCATCGATTTCAACGCCGCCGATCTGCGCCGCTGCAATCTGCGTTATTCCAATCTGAGCAGCAGCAATTTATCAGGGGTGAATCTCAGCGAGGCGGATTTGCGCAACGTGAATCTGCGCAACGCCGATCTGTCGGGCGCCATCCTCACCGGCGCCAAGTTGAAGAACGCCGATCTCAGCGGCGCGATACTGGTCGGGGCGGTGCTGCAGGACGTCAACCTGGAGGACGCGATGCTGGTCGGCGCCAACCTGGTGAAAGCCGATCTGTCCGGCAGCAAGCTGTACAAAGCGAAAATGGCGAATGCCCTGCTCAGTCGCGCGCACCTGCAGAAGGTGGATCTGGAAGCTGCGGATCTTGCCGGCGCGCAATTCAGCAATACTGAGCTGGACGATGTCGACCTCAGTCGCGCCGACCTGCGCGGTGCGGACCTGACCGGGGCCCGGCTGCAGGATGTGAAGCTCAATCATGCCGATCTGCGCCTGGCCAACTTGAGCTATGCCAATCTGCTGCGGGTGGATCTGCGCGAAGCCGATGCCAGTCTGGCGGACCTGAGCATGGCGCACCTGGAAGACGTGAATCTGACCGAAGCCGGTCTGTACCGCGCCGATCTGACGGAAATTACCGCGCTGCGCTCCAAATGGGACAACACCAATATGAATCAAACGCGGTTGAAAAAGGCGGTGTTTCGCAACTGCTCCATCGCCGACAGTGATCTCAAGGATGCCAATCTGTATCAGGCGTCCATATTCAGCACGGTCATGCAGTGGGTAAGGTTGAGCGGCAGCAACCTTATCGGCGCGGATATTACCTCCGTCGATCTCAGCAAGGCCGAGATGAGCGGAGTCGATCTGCGCCGCACTCAGCTGGATGGCACCAAGTTCACCATGGCCGATCTGCGCAATGCCGATTTTACCGGCGCTGATCTGCGTAACGTCGATTTCAGCGGCGCCGATCTGGAAGGTGCGCGCCTGCGGGGGGCCCGCAATGTGGATCAGGTCAAGGGATTGGACAAGGCCAAGAACCGGGATCGGGCGGATTTCTAGGGCGAACGGCGCAGGCCGGATCAGGTGTTGTGCTACCTGGAAGTGGTGGTCCTGCGCGTTATAATGCCATCAGCATAAGGGAAGGGAGGGGCGCCGTCCGGTGTCCTTGATAACGAGAAATCACCGCAACTTCGGGCCGGCGTTCGCCGCCGGTCCTGCTCTCCTGGCGGACGCCGGCAGCGGCCGTGGTTGCACCGTTTTACCCACGCAGTCCAGCGCCGCTCCGTTCACTGACGCCGGCCCGGGGCAGGTGCAAACGATTCCCGCCATCACTCCCCGCGCGCGCCAGGCGCTTGCCGCCTACGACGAACAGCAACAGGGATTGCTGCGGGAACAGTACCACCGCCTGCTGGGAATCGATGTTACGGTGTGATGCCGGGTCGAGAGCGGGATGAGAATCCGGCGCGCCGTCAGCGCGACGCGCCGGTCACGCTTAGAAACGGAAGCCCATTTTCAGACTGTAGGATGTGCTGTCCCCGGTCTTGTCGCCGTCCAGGCAGAAATTCAGCAAGCCCAGGTTCAAATTCACGCCGACGAAAACCTTGCTGACCTGGTCGCTGGCTTCCTTCAGATTCATGCTGAAGGGGGTACCAGCGATGGTCATCGATAGCGGCTGGCTGTATTTGCCGCTGTACTGCACCATGCCTGCGCCGGCGTAGGGTGTGAACATCAGAATGCCCTTGGAAACCGACAGGTCCAGACCCTGGGTGGAAAACGTGAAATCCTTGATGCCGCTCAATTGCGAGAACGAAGCACGCACCGCCAGGGCGGGGCTGGCGATGCCGCCGGACAGCAGGGCATAACGCAGTTCGCCGCCGTAGAGCTTGATGTTGCTGTGGGAGGCGCCCAGGTAAAATGCGCCCACGTCGATGTCGAAGGGCAGGCCTTTCTGCGCCATCAATTTGATAGTCGGCAGGGTGGAAACGGCATTGCCGCCGTCAACGATCTGATCCCAGTCCTTGGCGTTAGCCATTTGCGTGCCGGTGAATATCAGGCCGAGGTCCACGCCGACGATGCCCAGGGGCTCCGCCGGGGCCACCGGTTTGTAGCTCAGCGCCGAGCCCAGATCGGCCACTGCCAGATCAAAGATATCCTGGACCAGTGCTTGCGCCTCGGCCTGCGTAGCGGCTGCAGTACCGTTCAGCAGGGAAAAATCGAAATCACCGCTGGCGGCGTTGGCGCCGTTTGCGACCAGTCCCAAGAGAGCGGCCGCCGTGTAATGGATAGTGCGTTTCATGAATGTCTCCTGATCCTCGGTTGCATGGCTATTCGTTAAGCTGTGACGGCAGTCACATTCCGCTCAAGCAAGAGCGGCCTGTGTAGTGTTTCGTCCAGCAAATTCAAGACTTTAATAGTTTTAGCTCATTCTGTCGCGTTCGTCCAACCGGTTTGCAGTGCGGCGACGATTTGCTGGTAACTGGCCAGGCGCGCCATGGCGACATCGCCGCGCTGTGCGGCGTCGATGATGGCGCAGCCCGGCTCCACGGTGTGACTGCAATCGTTGAATCTGCAATGCCCCAACAGGGCGCGAAACTCGACAAAACCCCACTGTATCTCCCGAATAGAGACGTTCCACAGGGCGAAATCGCGTACCCCGGGGGAGTCGATCAGGTCGCCTCCCTGTGGAAAATGATACAGACGGGTGACGGTGGTGGTGTGACGTCCCAGGCCGCTGCTTTCCGACAGCTCGCCTACCCGCAGTTCCTCGCCCGGCAGCAGGCTTTGCAGAATGGAGGACTTGCCCACACCGGACTGGCCGACGAAGATGCTGGTTTTGGCGTGTAACAGCGGCTGCAGACAGGCCAGGCCATCCGTCTGGCGGGTGCTGACCAGGCACAGCGGGTAACCCAGGGTGCGATAGGGTTGCAGCCGGCGGTGCAAGTCGGCGCTGTCTTCGTCACTCAGCAGATCCGCCTTGTTGATGACAATGACGGCGGGAATGGCGACGGTTTCCGTGGCCACCAGGTAGCGATCGATGAGCCCGGTGCTGACACCGGGTTTGACGGCGCTGACGACGACGATTTGATCCACATTGGCAGCCACCGGTCGCAATTTTTGGTGAAAGTCGGGGCGCGACAGCAGGCTGCGCCGCTCACGGCGGGCGACGATGACGCCGCCGCCGCTGCCCGGTTGCCACACTACCTCGTCGCCACACACCAGACTGTCGATGTTCTGCCGGCTGACGCAGCGGTGACTTTGCCGGTCCGCGGCTTCCACATCGTATTCCACGCCATAGCAGGCGGTGATGCGACCGCGTTCCTCGGGTCCCAGCTCGCTGCCGCTGGGTGGCGCCGCGCTCTGGCGTTTGCGTTCCGAGCGCGCCAGGCGTTCTTCCTGGATCTTCTGTACGCGCCAGGCCTGGCGCCGGTTCAGCTTGCGTTTGGCCATGGACGGACGCTCACGGCAGCAGCTTGTTGATCTTGGCGGCGCAAATGAAATCGTTTTCCGACAACCCGCCGATGGCATGGGTGGAATACCGCACCAGGGCGCGGTTGTAATAAACCTCCAGGTCCGGGTGATGGTCTTCGCCATGAGCGATCCAGGCCACGGCATTGACGAAGGCCATGGTTTCGTAATAGTTCCTGAAGCGGAACTCCCGGCGGATCTCCTTGCCCTCGGCGTGCAGATTCCAGCCGGGCACCTGGGACAGCAGGGTTTGGGCATCCCGCACCGGCAGGGGACAGACGCCCCCTTCGCAGGGCTGACATTTTTTTACGCTAAGGTCACTCATGGTTGGCTACCTGACTGGCTGAATTAAGAGAAGGCCTGACTATTGTACATGCAAGCGGTGGGTTTCCAGCGCGGCTTTTTTCTGCCGGCGCCGGCGCTGGATTTGTTACAATGCGGCCCGTTATTCATTGCGTCATTGACTCGGCGACAGCAACCCTTCCCTGACCGGGGACGGCGATGCGGCCCGCAATGGCGGCTTGCTCAACGTCGTACTTTGTATAAACCCTCATCCGTCAAGGAAATGCTCATGGCCCAAGATGCGAACAACCTCATCTGGATCGACCTGGAAATGACCGGCCTGGATACGCAGAAGGACCGCATCATAGAAGTCGCCACCATCGTTACCGACAGTCAGCTCGCCGTTCTTGCCGAAGGGCCGGTGCTGGCCATTCACCAGAGCGATGACATCCTGGCGGGCATGGACGACTGGAATACCCGCCAACACAACGCCTCCGGCCTGGTGGCGCGAGTGAAGGCCAGCAGCATCGATGAAGACACGGCCCAACGCCAGACCATCGAGTTCCTGCAGCAATACGTCGGCTCCGGCAAATCGCCGATGTGCGGTAATAGTATCTGCCAGGACCGGCGTTTCCTCGCCCGTTGCATGCCGCAGCTGGAAGCTTTCTTTCACTACCGTAACCTCGACGTCAGCACCATCAAGGAGCTGACCCGGCGCTGGGCGCCGGTGATCTACAACGGGGTGAGCAAGAAGGGCGCCCATCTGGCGCTGGAAGATATTCGCGAATCCATCACCGAACTGAAATATTACCGCGAGCACTGTTTCAAGATTTGAGGTGGAAAATATCCTTGACATGGCCGCAATCGCCCAGGCACACTAAACCGATGATGAAACCGACCCATGGTATGAAGCATATTACCGCCGCCGCCCGCCGACGCTGGCTGGCAGCGTGTGCTGCGTGCCTTGAGGGATGGAGTAGTTCGTTATAGTCGCTAGCTGATCAACAAAGTAAAAAGCGATGAATTCCCGAAAGGCCGCAGCCGAACAAGCTGCGGCCTTTTTATTTTGGTGGTTGCGCCTTGCTGCGAAGCCGTGGAGAGTGCACGGTTCGGTGGCGTGACGCAGCGGGGAAAGCGGTGGTTGCCAGAGCGGCATCTGCCGGATTATCGCCCGATTTATTGGTGCTACTAAAAGGAGAAAGCAATCATGTCGGTGCCCGCCGCCTACCTGACGGTGATCCTCATCTGGTCGACCACACCCCTGGCCATCAAGTGGAGTGTTGGTGGCCCCGGATTTCTTACCGGCGTCTCCGGACGCATGGTGATCGGTCTGGCGCTGTGCCTGCTGCTGGTGAAGTTGCTGGGCATCGCTATGCCGTGGCGCCGGGAACAGCGCAAGATCTATCTGCTGGGCGGGTTCAGCATTTATGGCGCCATGATGTCGGTGTACTGGGGAGCGCAGTTCCTGCCTTCCGGCTTGACGTCGGTGGTTTACGGTCTGTCGCCCATCATCATGGGGATCATGGCGTCCTGGTGGCTGCCGGATTCGCGCCTGAGTCTCAACCACTTGCTGGGCGCCGGCCTGGGGTTCAGTGGACTGGCGGTGATCTTCGCCGACGATCTGCATGTGGGCAGCGGGGCGGTGCTGGGAATCCTGGCGGTGCTGTTTTCGACCCTGATCCACTGCTGGAGCTCGGTGTGGATCAAGCGGCTGAACGCGGGACTGCACCCCCTGGCCTTGACCACCGGCGCGCTGCTGCTGGCGGTGCCCTTATTTCTCCTGACCTGGGCCTTGAGCAGTGAACGTTTCAGCATGGATATTCCGCCGACCATGCTGGCATCAATGCTCTACCTGGGAGTGTTCGGCACGGTTGTTGGCTGGGCTTTGTATTACTATCTGCTGGCGAAAATTACCGCTGCCACCGCCTCGTTGGTCACCCTGGTCACGCCGGTGATGGCGCTGATCATCGGCGATGTGCTCAACGGCGAGGTGATTACGCCGCACATCCTGGCGGGTACCGCCGTGATTCTGTCCGGTCTGGCCGTGCATCAATGGGGTGGCACGCTGCTAGAGGCGTTGCGCCGGGCGGGCGCGCGGTCTTACTAGTCATCGGAGCGGATGGGTCGTCGAACCCGCGCCGCGCCCCGTAAGGGGCGGCTGACCGGGCGCGACGGAGGAAATCATGGCGGATTGTAAACAGTGGTGGAAATCGTCCCCATCGATTGCGGCCCGGCGGAGAGCGGGACGATAACTGGAGTGATTATAGGTTAAAGCGCTCTCACATATGCTCGCAGACCACTCTGTTACCTCCTCCGCTCACCCCGTAACGGCCGGACGATGCTGGTTGAAACGCCTGGGGTGGGCGGGTTTTCTTTTTTTTCTGGTCAAGGGCCTGTTGTGGCTGCTGCTGCCCGCGGTGCTGATGGGCCTGTCGGGGTGGTAGAGCGGCGCCGTAGGCAAGTTCGGCGTTAAGGGCTACAATGACTGGACTATGATCCGGTCCTGGCGTTTGTTCCTTGTAGTAGTCGGCCTCGCGCTGCTCAGCGCCTGCAGCTTCCGTTTTCTCTACGATCATTCCGATACCATTATGCTGTGGCGAATCGACGATTTTTTCGATCTCAGCCGCGATCAGCGCCATTTGCTGCGCCCGCGTATCCTCACCCACGTGCAATGGCACCGCGACAACGAAGTTAAGGCCTACATCGATTTTCTCCACCAGGTGCAGCTGCGTGTTCACAAGCATCTGAACGCCGAGGATCTGCCATGGTTTTATGATTCCCTGCAGCCGTTTTACGCGCACCTGGCCAGGGAGCTGGTGGACGACGCGCTGCGTTTTTTCGCCAGCGTCAGCCCGCGGCAAATCGACTACCTGAAGGCGGCGCTGGAGGATGAGAACGAGGAATTCGTCGAGCGCGTCGCCATGACTGTCGAGCAGCGCAACGCACGCAAAACAAAAATGGTGATCGAAGGTCTGGAAAAGTGGACCGGCGATCTGGACCGCAGCCAGCGGGAGCGCATCGCCGCCATGGTGGCGCAACTGCCCGATGTCACCGCCGACTGGCTGCGCTACCGGCGTTCGCGGCAGCAGCAATTCGTCGATCTGGTCAGCGGCGCCGCCGCCGGCAAGGATGTGCGCGAACCTTTGTACGAATGGACGACGCGTTCGCGACCGGACGAGTTCCGCGAATTTTTCGCTGCTACCGACGCCATGACGCTGGCGATCGACAAGCTGCTGAGCGACGAACAGCGCCAGCAGGTGATAGACACGATCCAGAAATGGATAGACGATATGCAGAGCGTCCTGCGCGAACGTTCCGCGCCGCGATCCGCCGTGGCGGGCGAACATTGAGCAATCGCCAGGCGCCCCATGGCGCCGCGCGATCGAGTTTGCCATACTTCTTCGGGAGTGACCACGGAGCGGGGAGGTCGGTATGGCTATCAAAGCGCATGTGTTGTTCGAAAATGCAGGTCATAAGAATTATTTGCTTGACGACTGGAACTTTGAACAGCGGCTGGCGGTACACGCCAATCAGCATCTGATCATTCACAACGGCGCCGGCATGATCCTGGATCCCGGCGGCCACAAGATCTTCAGCAAGGCGTTTGCCGAAACGGCGATGTGCCTGCAGGGCGGCAAACTCCGCTACATTTTTCTCTCTCACCAGGATCCGGACATCGTCGCTGCGCTCAACGGCTGGCTGATGATGAGCGAGGCCGACGCCTATGCTTCCAGTCTGTGGATTCGCTTCATTCCCCACTTCGGTGTCGATTCCAAGGTGCAGGACCGGCTGAAACCGATACCCGACGAGGGCATGTTCCTGGATCTCAACGGCCTGGAGCTGATGCTGCTGCCGGCGCATTTTCTCCACTCCTGCGGCAATTTTCAGGTTTACGATCCGCTGTCGAAGATTCTGTACAGCGGGGATCTGGGCGCGGCGCCGGAACGCGAATACCTGAAGGTGGAGGATTTTCCCGCCCATGCCCGCCTGATGCAGGGGTTTCACCGGCGCTACATGGTTTCCGGCAAGGCGATGCGCGCCTGGGTGAACATGGTCAAGGATCTGGATATCGAGATCATCGCGCCGCAGCACGGCGCCTGGTTCCAGGGCAAAGACATGGTGCATCAGTTTCTCGACTGGTGCGGCACCCTGGAGTGCGGCATCGACTGGATGCTGGATAGATACCGTTTGCCCGAACGAAGTCTCTGATTGCCGGAACAGACAAGCGGTGGCCGTAGATTGATTTCCCGCCCGCTTGACGTCCCGGCCAGGGGCATCCCCGCCNNGTGAATACATCCCTGTAGGCTCGCAAGCGCCATCCCTGGCGCTTGATGTCCCGGCCAGGGGTATCCCCGCCGCTGCTGCGGGCGGGAAAGGTGGGGCGTCGCGTTTGGTGGTTGTCGAAAAGAAAAGAGGTGGCCGTAGAGGGATTTCCCGCCCGCTTGACGCAGCGCCGGGCATACCCCTTGCCGGGAACGCCGTGAATACATCCCTGTAGGCTCGCCCGCGCGCGTCCCTGCGCGCGAGCGTCCCGGGACCTACCGACGGCCACCGGGACCTCAGGCTCGTCGCGAACCTGACGCCGCTCAGGTGCCAACCGCCGATCGCGTTAGCACCTGAGCACGCCGGCTCAGAGGCCGGCCGGGCCCTGGATGTGCTCGACGTCCTGGTTGTTCTCGTTGCAGATGTACTCCATGAGATCCCAGCCGGGTCGCAACGTCGCCTCGTGGCGGATCGTGAACGGCTTGGCATAGGCGCCCGGATCGATGATCGTAATCTCGTTCTCGAGCACGCCGAGACTCTTACGCGTGTAACGCTCGATCGTTCGCAGCTGCTCCGTGTGCGGGTGACCGTGGAAGTCGAACCAGAACCGGTCGTTGAAGCCGATCGTGTCGACGACCAGCGTGTCGCCTTCCCA
>DKAS01000159.1 GCA_002448875.1 Proteobacteria bacterium UBA6920
GCGACATGCGCTGCAACATTTGTGTTTCCCAGCGCAGCCCAGCCGGCAGATAGGTGCAGGCAATAAAAAGCAGCAGGGACAGGCTGATCAGCAGGGTACGAGTGACAGGACGTTTGTTCACGTGCGGTTCTGTATTGTCATTGCGAGCTTAGCTATACTCCGGGAGCCGTGACCGTGGCGCGTGACGCAGGCAGCGCGTCGTGACTGAACTCGTCGTACCGTATACTTGGTCTTTAAGCGTTATCGGCGCCGCCGGCGGCGGCTTAAACCGTTTTAATTTCACGTCTTGACGCTTATTTAATCAAGTACTTACACAGATATTCTGCTATGGATGATAAAGATAATTTCAGCAAATACAAGGGTGAGGCTCATCTGGGCGCCGATCACTCGGCACCCTGCCCGGTAAGCCGTCTGGCACCCCAGATCAGCCTGGTGGATCTGGCGGGCGAAATCGCCCAAGCCGATACCCTGGTCAATGTCAGGGTCAGCGCCAAACTGCAGGTGATCGCTGACCAGATTCGCATGTTGCAAGGCGAGGCGCGCGCGGTGCTGGAGGCGGCGGCCCGTGACCAGCAGCTGCACAACGCCCAGTGCAGTTTCCGCAAGATTGCCGGCCGGGTTTACCATCTCTATCGCAAAGCGGATGGCAGCGCCTACTTCTCGCAATTGTCTCCGGATGAATGGAATGGCCACCCGCCCCATGTATTCATCGATTCCTATCTATTACAGGCCGATATGTCCTGGTTGGCGCTGCGCGAGCTGCAGGCTCGCGACCAGGAGCATGACACCCGCGATCTGGTCAAACGCCTGCTGGCGCTGTCGCCCCCCGCAGCCAGCTGAAGATTCCCCCCTGCCGGCAGGAAAAATTCCGGTCCGGATCACATCCGACGGCCCCTACGGGCACGCAGTCTAAAGAGCATTGTCGTACCGCCGATAACCTCAAGGCATAGCCAAAAAGCATGATGTTTCTCCGGAATAGTGCTGTTTAGCGTTTGTATCTGACCCCACTCTGATCCGCCGGCTGGCGGGGGCGATGACGTCCGGGAGCAGGTGGCCTTAATAATGCAGTACTCAGCAAATTTTGATTGCGGGAAAGACGCCGATGAAGTCCACACGAATTTTTACAATATCTGGAATTATTCTCCTTGCCGCGCTGGGTGGCTGCGCCACCGGAATCAGCGGCACCGTGCGCCTGGTCGATATGAATAATCTGCCGGTTACCGATGGCGATGCCGAAGGTATCGTCGTCAACATGATCAATACTTCTGTTCCGCTGGAAGAAGCCTCGTTCGCGGTAAAAACGGATAAGAACGGCAAATTCAACAGCGACGGCGCCAAGCTCAAGAATGGAACTTACAAGGTTGAAGCCGGCAAAAGCGGTTTTCTCACCACCACGGTAACGGTGGAAGTCAAAGGTGGCGAGGAAGTGAATCTGGATCTGAAACAGATTCCCAAGAAGCAGAGCCGGACCTTCCGCAGCTCCGGCTCTGACCAGGACAAGATCGTGAATCCCGGTGAAGTCAATATTCAGCCGCCGGCAATGTAATTCTGACGCCGTCGCCGCTTTGCATGCGGCGGCGGAAATAAAACCAGTGATGTGCATGGTGACGGAGGGCACATGAACTCAATCAGGCTGTTGCTGCCTGCGATGCTGGCATTGTTTTTCAGTTTGTCCTGTTCCGAAAAACCGGTCGATGTAACCTTGAATGTGGCGGCGACCCTCGCCGGCAAACCGCTGGCCGGTGCCAAGGTGATGGTCGATGGCGTGGCCTCCGGCGAGACCGATGCCCATGGCAAGCTGCCGGTGGCTCTGTCCAGGATGCGCGGGTTTCACGGCAAGATCGCCGTGACGATGGAGGCGGCGGAAACGCGGGCCAAGCCCTGGGAAGGGGAATATGCCATTGCCACGGATGAAAAAGCGCAAGGCGCCATCTACAACGTCGAGGCGACACTGCGCGGTTTCGTAACCGTTATTGTTACCAGCGCCGGCAAACCCCTGGCCAATGCCGTGATCCGCGACAACAAGAAAGAACTGGGTCGCAGCGACGCGGTCGGCGAATTCGAGTATGACTTCGATGCATGGCCGGAGTCCGGCATGGTGGTCAGTGTCGGCAAAGAAGACTACGTGACGGAAAAACTGGTGCTGGAGGGGGTCTCGGGCAAGCGCTTTGCCGTCGATCTGTACGAGCGCGCCATCATCCGGGTAAAGTCGATGCGCGAGGAAAACGGGCATGCGACGCCGCTGGCGGGGTCCGTCGTATTTCTCGACGGTAACCAGATCGGCGTCACCGATGACGGCGGCAACCTGGTGTATCGCCACAAGGGCGCTCACGGCAAGAGCGCGACCCTGATGATCAAGGTCAAGGATCACGTGCCGGCCCAGGTGCAGGATAAAGTCGAGCTGGCGGGCAAGAGCAATATCACGCGTTATTTCTATCCCGAGCAGGCGAGCCCGGTACGCCTCGGCGTCTATGAGTTCGTCAGCAATACCGCCAATGCCAATATCTCGGAAGTCGTGGATCGCGTCGCCGGCAAATTCGTCGAGGAATTGAAGGCGGAAACCGGCGCATTTGCCATCCTTGACCGTAACGAGTTGAAAAGGCTGATCAGCAGCAGCAAGACCAATATAGATAAGCTGAAGCAGAAAGGGTGGCAGCAAAAACCCCTGGCCAATGCCATGGATGTGCTGGCGATAGGCAGCGTCAGCAAGGACGAGAGCGACGGCTATTACATCGAAGTGAGCATGTTCCGCAATGACGGTCGCCTGATCATGAGCCATGTGGGACATGCCAGCGGCGACAGCAATTGGCGCATTGGCCGCGCGATCAGCGACATTGTCGAGAACATCGTCGAGCGTTACCCGTTCGAGGCGGTGATCACTGGCGGCGGCGCCGATGAGTTTCGCATCAATATGGGCAAGAAAGTATTCCCCATCACCGATGATGACGTGTTCAGCGTACGGGCGGTGAACCGGGATCCGGGCGGGCGCGCCACGGACGAGGAAATTGGTGCATTGAAGGTGCGTAATCGCAAGCCGTTGTTTACCAATCTGGCGGTCGAGGGCATGACCAAAGATCGGAAACCGCAAATCGGCGACAAGGTCGTGCGCCTGGACAGCGCGCAGCAGCGTACCACCAACTATGTGTCGCTGCTGGTCAAGGGCGGGGTGGACGATAGCCGGGTGCCGTTGTCCGGCGTCAACGTCTATGCCGCGAAGAAGTGGATCGGGGTGACCGACATGAGCGGCAAGCTCGACATTCCGGCGCGCATCGGTAAAGACGTGGATGTGGTTCTCTACCGGCATGGTTTCAAACAGGTAGCGAAAACCCTGGACGCGCAGTCCAAGGGGCAGGTGTTCGAGCTGGCGATGGAATCGTTCAACTCCAACCTGAATCTGGCTTCCGACCCCAACGGCGCCAAGGTGTATATCGACGAACAGAACATAGGTTCTACTCCATTGGCGCAGCCGTATCCGATTCCCCTGGGTTTCCACAATCTGCGCATCGCCAAGGGCGGCGACTATCGCGACTGGGAAGAGGTGGTGGAATTCAACAAACATGAGGAAAACATGACCGGCGATCATAAGGTCGTGTTGTACAAGGATTGGGTAAGAATCGGCGATCGCGCCTATGAAAATCATGACCTGGTCGGCGCCATCGAGGCCTATCGCAGCGCCAATCGCGATCATCCCGACTTCGCCGAATCGCATCACCGGCTGGCGCGGATGTACATGGACGAAAAGGGCGACTATGATGCCGCGATCACCGAGTTCGAATCAGTGCTGGAAGTGCCGGAGGTAAAACAGCTGATTCTCAAGCAGTACGCCGTGGTCTACACCAACCTCGGTCATGCCTATTTCGCCAAGGGTGAACAGGTGCAGGACAAGGACAAGGACGCGGCGGCAAAATATTTCGCCAAGGCGATCAGTGTGCTGGGCAAGGCGCGGGAAAACTCGCGCTTCTTCCCCAACGAGAACTACGACGAGATCATTCACGATACTTACTATTATCTGGCCATGTCCTATCACTATCTGTATACGATAACACACAATGAGGCCATCCTCGGCAACGCGGATCTGGCGTGGCAGCAGTACTTTGATTTCTTTCCGCAGAAACTCGAAGATCGCGAGGAATTCGCCCGTATCAAGAACGCCGCGCGCCAATTGTGGGATCAGATAAAGAGCAAGGCCTGATTCTAGGGCGCACTATGCACTATGGATCGGGGCAGCAAATGAAGCGGCAGAGGCGGGCGGTATTCATGGCCGCGTATCTGGCGGCGCTGTTGACGGCGATGTTTTCCTTCGCTGATCCGACGCCGCCCGCCGGGCAGGCGGACCAGCCGCCTGCTGGCGAGGCGGACACCGTCGCTGGCGCGGCGCCCGTTACCGAGGAACAGGCGGTGGTGAAAGGTGATGCAGGTGATGCCGTCGCTGCCGGCGAGCCGGTGGCAGAGGAAATGACGGTCGCTGTGCAGCCGTTACTGGCGGCACTGGTGCCGGGTAAGAACGACAGCCACCCTCTGTGGTCACCGAGCGGCGAATTGCTGAGTTTCGAACGCGCCATCAACGGCAAGCAGGAGATCCTGATCGCCAAACGTGATGGCAGCGTAATAAAGCGCGTTTACTACAAGTTGACGCCGGAAGGCAGCGATATGGGCTTGGCGGCGTTGCTGCCGGAACTGGCGCAGGCATCGGTAAGTTACAATGCCGCCCTCACCTGGTCGCCACGCAGCGATCGGTTCGTATTCATGAGTAATGCCGGCGAAGGAAACTACGATTTGTATATCGACAGCGTCAACGCTAACGACATCAGACGCCTGACCGACCATCCACAGAAAGATGGGCAGGCCGACTGGGCGCCGGCAAGGGAAGAAGTGACATTCGTATCCGGACGCAGCGGGAATGCCCTGGTCTATATACTGGACCTGCAGAGCGGCGTGACCACCGGCATCACCCGGGGCGCGGACACTTACCTGTTTCCCCGCTGGTCGCCCGACGGCAGAAGCATCTGCGTCATGTATGGCAGCAATTCGAACCATGATATTCTGGTGGTGCGCGATATCGGTGATGCCCAGCATACCACCGCGGCGCTGACGGTCTGGGAGCATGACGACATCAGCCCGACCTGGTCGCCGGACGGGCGTAAGCTGGCGTTCTACAGCAACTATAACAGCGCCGGTGACCCCAAGAGCTGGTCCATCATCGTGGTCAACGCCGCCGGCGGCGACCCGGTGGCGGAACCGGGCTTACCGCGGCTGGTCGTGGCGGAAAACGTCGTGCCCGACGTGACCAGCGGACCGGCGTGGCTGCCTGATTCCGCGCATATCGCCTACGTCTTCAACGATCGCACCGACTACAATCCGATTATGGTGGTCGATGTGCGTGACCATACGCGGCGAAAACTGCGGACCGGAACCGCCATCAATCATGATATCAGTGTTTCCCGCCAGGGTATCATGGCGTTTCGCGCTCAGGTGGACCAGTGGGATCAGATATTTCTTGCAGACTTGACGGCAATCAAACCATGAACAGGCTGGTGATATTTATTCTCGCGCTCGTCGCCATCGCGGCGCCGACCTTGCCGGCGGTTGCCGAAGTCGAACAGAAGGCGGCGCAGTTGATCATTCTGCACCGCTACCAGAGTGCGGCAAAAATTCTGATGGCGTCGGACATTGACGCGATGGACGAGCAGTCGTTGATGTTCATGGGTTCGGTATGTCTGCGCAACGCGCAATTGCACCAGGAAGTCGCCGCCGCCGTCACCGAAGTGGTGCCGGTCTACTTGCGCAAACTGGCCGCGGAAAAGGGCAATGCGCGCAGCCGCTACGTCGATTTGTTCCAGGGCATGTGGCTGCTGGAAACGGGCAAAGACAAGGCCGCGCAACCGCTGCTGGAGAAATTCAGCGTCAACAAATCCATCGAGGCGAAGTATTCGCTGCTGGCCAGGGCCTATCTTGGCCTGGCCATGTACCGCCAGGGAAACAAAACCGCCGCGCAGAAGCACTGGCAGGCCGCCGCTGCCGGTGACCCCGAAGTCAGAGCGGTGCTGGCCGGCATCTATGCGCTTACCGGCCAGGCAGAGACAAAAGTCCGCGCCACGCTGGCCGATGCGCTGGCGACACTGAAACAGGAACCGCTGCCGCCGCTGGCGCTGGAAAGCGCCCTGATAGTATACGCGAAATACAATGATGTGCGCGCCGCGCTGCAGCAACTGCGGGACGACCGCGCATTGTCCGTGCCGGTATACAGCGAGCAGATCGCCGTTGACAAGCAAGTGCAGTTTTTCAGCGGCGGATTGCCGCGGCGCCTGGCGGAGGCCTATATGCAGATGGCGGCGCTTTACCTGCAAAAGGCCGCGCAATCCGGCACCGTGCAGGGGATATCCGAATACTACCTGGCGCAAACCTATGTGGCGCGCGGCGATCTGAGTAAGGCCGCCGCCGTCATCGAGCGCGCGCGCAGCGGCGGCAAACTGGTGGCGGCATTCGACAATCGGGCGGAAATCCTGCAGTCCGTCCTGCAGGTGGAGCGCAACAACAATACCGGCAGTGACAATGCGCTGCGTGGCATGGCGCAGCGCTTCGTCAACAGCCCGGAACTGATGGCGGAACTGGTAAACAGCTGTACGCTGCTGCGCCTGCAATGCAAGGCGGTTATCGAAATTGCCAGGCAGGAAGCGGAGCGCAGCCAGAACGATCGTTACCGCTTGCTGCATACGGCGCTGGGCGCCTATTTTCGCGGTCAAGGAGATGCCGCCCAGGCTCTGCTCTACTTCGAAACCGGCCGCGACAAGAGCATGAAAAACAAGATGGAAAGCAATGATCCGCAGATGCTGGTGCAGATGGCGCAATTGCACCTGCAGCACAAGAATTTTTCCGAAAATCTCGAAATCTATTTCGAGCTGAGCAAGGAATATCCGGTGGTCCGCCAGATACAAGATGCGGTGCAGGCGATTTATGGCATGGAAAACCAGAGCGCCGGCGACGTAAAGATATTCTGATATAAAGCAAACGCAAACAAGTGAGGGCTGCGTTATGAAGCTGAAAACTTCCATCATTTCCCTGGTTGCCATTGGCGGCGCGCTGGTCGCGTCCCTTGTTATGGCGCAGTCCAACGCCGACGGGCGCCCGGTAGGCGGCGTGCTCAATTACGGCGAATACGGTCGTCCGGCGTCCCTGGACCCGGTGACCAGCAACGACATGATCGCCCTGCGTATCAACGAGCTGCTGTTCAACGGCCTGGTGGGCATCAACGAGAAGCAGGAAATCGTGCCGGAGCTGGCCCAGAAATGGCAGGTGTCGCCGGACGGCGGAGTTTACACCTTCACCCTGCGCCAGGACGTAAAATGGCACGCCAAAGCCGGGGAAACGCCGCGACCGTTTACCGCCAACGATGTGGTGTTCACCTTCAACATCATGATGCATCCAAAAACCGTTACGCCGTTGAAGGTGCGCTATGAATTCATTCAGGAAGCAAAAAAACTCGATGACTATACCGTGCAGTTCATCCTCAAGCGACCGATTCTCAACGCCCTGGCCAAATTCACCTTCAAGATAATTCCCGAGTTCGGGCCGCAGAACAGTCTTTATCTACGGCGTGATGACCCCTTTGTGCGCAATCCCATCGGCACCGGGCCCTATCGCCTGGAGGAAACCACTGCCAATGGCGAAGTAGTGATGGTGGCGAACGAGAACTATTTTCTCGGCCGGCCGCACATCGATCGCTTCGTCGCCAAACCCTTCGCCGACCAGAACATCATGAATCAGGCGCTGATGTTCAATTCCATCGACATGTCGGTGCTGGTCAATCCGCGTGACATTCCCGAGTTGCAGGGCGACAAGCGCTATGTGCTGCAGCCCTACAACGCGCTGTCCTACTCGTTCTTCGGTTACAATTTGCGCAATCCGCTGCTGGCGGACAAACGGGTGCGCAAGGCGTTTACTCTGGCGATCAATCGCGACGAGATGCTCGACTCCTTTTTCAACTCCCGCGGCACCGTCATTTCCGGCCCCTTCGCGCCCGGCAGCTGGGCCTACAATCTCGACGTGCGCCCTGATCCTTATGACACGGAAAAGGCCCGGGCTCTGCTCCAGGAAGCGGGATTCACCGCCGGCAGCGATGGCTTTATGAGCAAAAACGGCATGCCGCTGAAACTGTCGTTAAAGGTGCCCATTGCCAAGGAAAGCGAGGCTACCAAACGGGTGGTGCTGGCGTTCAAGAGCTACCTGAAAAAAATAGGCGCGGATATCGACGTGGAATTCATGGAGTGGCAGGCCTGGAAGGAGGCGGTGTTCCTCAACCACGAATTCGACATCATGTTTGCCTCCTGGGTGTTCGATGATTCGGCGGATATCTCTTCGCTGTTTCATTCCGCGGAAATCGGCGACTGGAAAAATAATTTCGGCGCTTATTCCAATCCCGAAGTCGATGGTCTGCTGGCGGAAGCCAAGCTGAGTCTCGATCACGAGAAGAAGCGAACCATTTATCGCAAGCTGCACGCCTTGCTGGCGGAGGAAAGCCCCTACACATTCCTGTGGACGTTGACGAACTACGCCGGCTATAACAAGAAAATCCGGCATGTCAATATACACCCCTACAAGTTTTTTACTTTTGCCGATACCTGGTATATTCCAGAGGGCAAACAATGATAACCTAGGGCGATTTCCCCGAACCAAAGGATGATGTGGTGCCCCAGACTTCTCGCCTCAAACCCGTCATCCTGGTCGTCAGCCGGGAATTGCTCATGACGGCGCTGTTGTTGCTGGGAATCAGTCTGGTGGTTTTCAGCATCGTTTATCTGGCGCCAGGCGATCCGTTCGAGGCGTTGCTTGGCGCGCAGGCCGGCGCGGCCGATCGGCAGGCGGCCTTACAGGCCATGGAACTGCCCAGTACCTGGTATGGCCAGTATCTATCCTGGTTAGGGCAGTTGCTGCAGGGGGATTTCGGCGCATCCTTGCGCAGCGGCGCACCGGTTGCTCAAGAATTGATCGTTACCGGCGGCAATACCCTTTATCTGATTTTCGGCGCCATGCTCGTCAGCCTCCTGTTCGCCGTGCCCATTGCCGTCTACAGCGTCAATCGACAGGATGCCTTTTCCACCTGGCTGGTGACCATGACCGCCTATCTCGCATCGGCGCTGCCCCTGTTCTGGCTTGGCTATGTACTGATCTATATATTTACCCATCAGCTCGGAATATTTCCCGTGGCCACCGGATTGCACACGGATCAGCCGCTGGGCCTGTCGCATCTGCTGCTGCCGGTGATCCTGCTGGGTATCGGCAACGGCGCCGTCGGCGAAATTCTGCGCCATCTGCGCCTGGAGCTGGCCCGGGTGCTGGGCGAAGAGTATGTGCGCACCGCCCGCGCCAAGGGCGCGCCGGTCTGGCGTCATGCGTTGGCGGAAGGACTCATTCTGCCGGTCACCGAAATGGTGGCGGCGAAGCTGCCGCACATTCTCAGCGGCGCCATCATCGTCGAACAGGTATTCAACTGGCCGGGAGTGGGCCGGCTGACCTGGCAGGCGGCGCTGGACCGCGACTATCCCGTGATCCTCGCGGTGGCGGTGGTGGCGGCGGCCATGGTGCGTGGTGGCAGCCTGCTGCATCGCTGCGTCTACATCTGGATCAATCCACGGGCCTCCCGCGAGCACTGACGATAGTAACCATGCTCTACCGACAATTATCCCTGCAGGTCAATGAATCCACCCAGCTCGCCTGGTGGCGCACCGCCGATTTCAAGGATCTGCTGTTCATCGCTTACGGACTGCTGGTATTGCTCGCCGTGTTTGCCTCCTACCTGCTGGGGGTAATGCACTGGTTGCCGCAGGATCCCGATGAAATCGACATGGGTGCCATCATGGCCGGGCCGCTCAGCAGCGGGCACCTGCTGGGCACGGATTTCCTCGGACGCGATATCCTCACCCGTCTGGTGCTGGGCATTCAGGCCTATTTTCTTCCCGGCCTGCTCGCCATCGGCATCGCTCTCGGTCTAGGCGCCGTGGCCGGGGTGCTGGCCGGATACCGGGGCGGGCGCGCCGCCGCTGTCGTTCTCTATGGCAGCAATCTGCTGGATTCCTTTCCCCGGCTGATCCTGGTGCTGCTGGTGATCGCCGCGTTCAAGGCGGACATCTACTACGTTATGGTGGTCGTGGGTATTACCGCCGCGCCTCTGGTCGCATCTCTGGTCAAAGGCAAAGTGCATGCATTGCAGCAGAAAAATTTCATCGAATCGGCGGTGGCCCTCGGCATTCCCGCGTCCACTATCATTTTCAAGCATATCCTCTGGTACAACTGCCGCTCGTTGTTACTGATCCAGGCCACGCTGGGCATGGCCGAAGCCATTTTGATCGAAACCAGCCTCAGCTATCTGGGCTTCGGCGTGCAGGAGCCGACGCCGTCCTGGGGCAATATGGTGCAGGCGGGCGCCAATTATCTGTTGCAGGGTAATTTCTGGCCATCGACGGCGCCGGCGCTGGCGATTCTGGCGACCGTACTGGGTTTCTATCTGCTGGGCGACGGCTTGAACAATATCCTGGAGCGTCGCCGATGAACGGAAACAGCCCGTTGTTGCTGCAGATCCGGGATTTACGTGCCTATTTTTATTCACGCGCCAAACAGGCCTTTATCCGCGCCGTCGATGGTGTCGATCTGGCGGTGTTCAAGGGCAGCACCCTGGGTCTGGTCGGCGAAAGCGGCAGCGGCAAGAGCATCACCATGCTGTCCAGCTTCGGTCTGGTCAACACCGCGCCGGGAGTGATTACCGGATCGGTGTTGTTTCAGGATGGCGACAATGTTGTTAATTTCCTCAGCGGCCTGACCGATCATGTCTATCTGGAAATCAACGACGGCCGCATCATGGCGGTGCAGAAACAGCATAACGCCTGGCTGCGTCAGGCCCAACGCAATCTCAGCGCCTATCGCGGCAAGCATATCGCCATGATCTTCCAGAATCCCAAGGCCGCCATGCACCCTTTTCAGACCATAGGCCAGCAGATCAGCGAAGCCATACGCCTGCACACCGGGACCACCGGCAAGGCCGCGGCGCGGGAACTGGCGCTGCACTGGCTGGAACGCGTGCACATGGATTCCCCGCGGCTGCGCTATGACAACCATCCTTACGGCCTGTCCGGCGGCATGTGCCAGCGGGCCATGATCGCCATGG
>DKAS01000190.1 GCA_002448875.1 Proteobacteria bacterium UBA6920
CCCCCGCCTGGAACTATACGGCGGTGGCATCGACGGTACTGGCCACCACCCGACTGGACCTTGGCGACGTTGTCATGGCCAAAGGACCGACCGTGGTACCGCAACATGACGCGCAGTACTGGGCGCAAGCAACCGCAGGCTTCGATTTTTCGGGGGCCGATCGCGCACCGCCGGCGCTGTTTAACCAGGTATTGTGGAACGGGCTGAAAACGGGTCAAACCTACCCGACTATTCACACGGTGTTCAACCAGGTTGCCGACAACGACGATTGATTCGCGCTGTTTGTGCCAATGAGGCATTAACGCCGGGCGGGACTGGCAACGGTCGCCGCCCGGTTTTTACCCGGGAACAAATATGTCACTGAATTCGAATTTTTCTCTATACCGCCCTGCCGGTCGCCAGATCGCGACAACGGCACTGGCGGCGTTGCTGCTCTCGCCCGCCGTGGTTACCGCGGGCGACAAATTGATGGTCGAAATTCCGCACGTGGACGCAGGAGCGATTGAAATCGGCCTGCGCGGGCAAATCGTCGCCGATGGTAATGATCAAGTGAACGGCGCGCAAACCTGGAAGCTGGGCGCCGGCATGGGTATCAGCGAACACTGGTTCAGCGAGATCTACGCAGAATACGAAAAGGAGGCAGAGGAAGACGGCTACAAGGTGGAGTTCTATGAATGGGAAAATCTGTGGTCACTGACCGAGCCGGGACGCTACTGGACCGATTTCGGCATCATCGCCGAATACGCCCATGCTACGGACCCGGATGTTAAGGACGCCTACAAACTCATGCCGCTGTTGCAGGCTCGTACCGGCCCCGGCGAGCTGGCCCTGAATTTCGGTTTCGAACGCAATAAAAGCGAAAACGGCACGACTGCATTGCAATTCGGCTATGGCTGGCAATACCGCTGGTCCGGCGACCGTGCCCGCCAGTTCGCCCTGGAAGGCTATGGTCAAGTGGGCGATGCGCTCGACTGGAACCGGTGGGCGCAGCAAATCCATCAATGGGGTCCGGCCGTCACCGGAAAAATCATGAGCGCCCCCGATGCCGGCTGGGAGTACCGCCTGGGCCTGTATTTTGGACTCAACGCGCTGTCACCGGCCAAGGCCCTGCTCGCGGCCATCGAATATGAATTCGACTGAGCCGGGCGGTGGCAGCGCCACTGGGCAGTCGCGCCGGGTCGTAGCCGGCGCGATGGCATGGCCGCGTGCGCCGGATTACAATCAGCAGGAGCATCCACCGCAAGGGAAACCATGTGACCCTCCCCGCAATCACCCTCGGTCCGGCAAGTGCCGGCGATCTGGACGGCATCCTGCTCCTGCAGGCGGCCAACCAGATCGCGCAGGGCGGCAGCCTGTCGGCCGAATTTTCCCGCCAGCGCATCGCCGCGATGATGGACGCCATGCCCCTGCTGGTGGCGCGCCGGGGCGAGCGCGTGGTCGCTTATCTCATGACCAGCAGCCCGGCGATGAACGCGGACGTTCCCATTATTCAGGCAATGCTCTACGCATATGGCGGACCAGACGACGCGTACGTCTATGGCCCGATCTGTGTGGACCAGCATGAGCGCGGCCAGGGACTGGCGCAGGCTTTGTTCACCGAACTACGGCAGCTGTTGCCGCGGCGCGAAGGAATTCTGTTCGTGCGTGAGGACAATGCCGCTTCCCTGCGCGCCCACGAAAAAATGGGCCTGCGTCGTGTCGCCAGTTTTGATTTCGGTGGTGTCAACCACACCGTGTTTTCCACCCGACGCTGAGGCGGCAGGGCGATTGCCGACTGGGAAATCCGCGCCGCGCCAACGCTACCCCTGCATGGCACACGAAGACCCGCCGCGCACCCCGATTCAAGACTGCTTTTTCGCCACCAGTACTTCCGAAGGCACGCCAAACGAAACAATGGGCCGGGAATAAGGGTTGCAGGCGATTCTGACATAGTTCAATCATCGTCGAACTGACATCGACAGCGAAATACCGGCATTCTGCATTCAGGTATTTATCGAGCAGGAGCATGGCGAACTTGCCTGTGCCGCAACCGAACTCAAATACGCTTTTGGCGTCTGCGAATTCACTGTGCGCCACCAGCATCGACAAGGGCGTACTCTCATAGAACTGTTTATCCTGCCTGGCGCCGAACCCATCGTAAAATTCTCCAATTTTGTGACTATTGAGCATGTGCCTTCCCTCACAAGATTGATTCAACTCTCCACTGACAGTGGCATCACTATAGGCTATATGAATCCCTCATAGAAAAGACAAAATTTCGTCACAAGGCATCGAATCCGGCCTATTTCACCTTGCCCTTCCCGAAGGTTGAAATCGGTGACCCTGAGTTTCCGCACGCTGGCCTGCATCGGTCAGAGTTTGAAAAATGGCTAGCATACGCCCCAACTGTTTTTCACGGCACCGCACAGCGGGTGATAAAAAAATTGGCTACGACCATCATTCCTGGTTAATAATACGGTATATAGCCCAGCTCCACCTGCGCCGTAGTGTGCATAGTTGGCCCACAGACCGCTGAAAAACGCACTGCTCCGCCCGCCCCACGCGATTATTATTTTCCACTCAAGCCGCGGCGAGCAACCGGCGTTACCTGCGCAGCGGCACGCGCCCATTACATAAATCAGAGGAACCACAGATGAAGCAACTGCACACACGCGAATCCATACTACTCAGTCATACCCAGGCCTGTCACACGGTGGCGATGTTCTCCGGCCTTTCGATAAACCAGGTGCTTTCCGGGCTGGAAGGACGCACGTATGTACACGGCAAAAAAAATATCGTATCACGCCATGAACTGCACAATGCCTTGCAGACTATCGCCGTATTCGCCGGAATCGACTATGCGCGGGTGGCGCAACTGCTCGAAGGCGAAAAGGTGGCCGACGCCATGCAGGAGGCGGCATGAAGCATGGTTGCCGTCGCAAGCGATTCCCTACCGAGTCAGGGCGGCGCTCAGGCGCCGCCCCGGGGGCTGCCGATGCAATGCCCGCCTTAAGCGTGTCCGAATAACTCCCCGTTGTTTAATCCGACGAACGAGCGCACAATTCGCTCTGTGCGTAACGACCGGGAAGCGTAGACCACAGTTTCCGTACCACTTGGTATTTCCGGCGGTCACCCGACCGCGTCGGCTGCGATACCACTTCCAGGAATTTCACCCGTACACGATTTTGAACTCAACAGAAGGACAAGCTCATGGCCGCCAATACCGTTCGCCTGCACCGCGTGCTGCGCGCCCCGCCCCAACGCATCTATCGCGCATTCCTCGATGCCGACGCCATGGCGAAATGGTTTCCGCCGCACGGCTTCACCTGCAAGGTGCATCACCTGGACGCGCGCGTCGGCGGCACCTACAAAATGGCGTTCACCAATTTCAACACCGGCCAGGAGCATTCCTTCGGCGGGAAATACCTGGAGCTGGTGCCCGCCGAGCGCATACGCATTACCGATAAATTCGACAACAGCAATCTCCCCGGCGAAATGCAGACCACCGTCACCCTCAAGCAGGTTTCCTGCGGCACCGAGGTGCATATCGTGCAGGAAGGCATACCTGAAGCCATCCCGGTGGAGGCGTGTTACCTTGGTTGGCAGGATACGCTGGTACTGTTGGCCCAATTGGTGGAACCTGAGATTCCATGATCGGGGCTTGGCGTGGCACATCTGCCGGCTCCCCAAGACATTTCACTTGGTGCACCATTTCACTAGTTCATCGATGGCTGCTGCTTCACCTGTGGGAGCCGCGTTCAGCGCTCCTATTGCAAAGCTGCTTGCGCGGTCATTTTGTTGTTTAACCAGCGACCGCTTACCCAACATATTCCACCTGAATGAGTTTTTTTTCATGTTTTCCAGCGGGTTCCGCTGGTCCGACACCAGGCTTTCCTGAACGCTATAAAGATATCAGCTTTTCAAATATCATATTCAGCAATCCGGCTTTTTCCCGAGTTAAAGCGCATTCAAATAGCGCCGAAAATAGATAGTTAGCCGGCAAACCCGGCCGGCGCTTGTTACCACCAATAACGCAAGGACATTAACGATGATAGTCAAGTCCAATCATCAGCGGACTAGTTGCCGGGTACTCAGCTTGCTATTCATCGTCTCCATGATGCTTTACAACAGCTGCTGGGCCGATCCGGCAGCAAAAACGGAAGACAAACCTCTCATCATGGGTATTTTTCCCGTTCTGTCATCGGGTCAAATCGAAAAGTTATTTGCACCGCTGGCCGCGCACGTCGCCAAGGAATTGGGCCACTCAGTGCGTCTCTATACCAAATCCAATTTCGAGGACTTTACTGCAGAACTCTCTCATGAAACTTATGATATCGCATTCATACAACCGCTTGATTACATCGCGGCCCATGATAAATATGGATATATTCCCGTAGCACGTCGCGATGGCGAACTGTCCGCGCTTTTAGTCGTATTACCGGAGAGCCCGCTGCAAACGCTACAAGACCTGAAGGGGAAAGTAGTCGGCCTGCCACCGGAAGTTGCCGCCGTGAGTTATCTGACCAGAAAGGAATTGGTGGCTGCCAGTATTGATATCCACAAGGATGTGACGTTGTCCTATCTTAAAGCCCACGATGCCTGCCTCAACCAATTGATGCTGCGCAAGGTAGATGTCTGCGGAAGCGCGGAGCAACCCATTCGATTTTTCGAAAAAAAATGGAACATTACTTTTCGCACTCTCGCGGAAACTAAATCTATTCCGCCGGCGGTATTCATGGTACACAGACGAGTTCCGCTGGAAAAACGTCGGGCAATCAAGAATGCCTTATTATCCTGGCAGGAAAGCAAAGAAGGCCGTGACCCTTCCTTAAACAGCGGCATGGCATTTTACAAAGACACGAACGAAAAGGAGTATAAGGTGTTGTACGATTACATTGAAAAATAGGCCAAGCTTCAGTGTTGCGTCTCTCCCTCAAATATCGAATTGCGCTTACGATATTCCTCCTGGAAGCGGCCATGGTTGGCGTCATGCTGTGGACCACGCTGTCCATATCATTTCATGCCAGCGAGTCCAAACAAATCGCACATGATGACGCAGTCATCAGACCGCTTATCGAGCTGGGTCGAATTGCTCTATTGAATGACGAATACACCGATCTGCAGACTTATATTTCTTACGCCCCTAAAACTGATGGCGCATTGCACGTTATTATCGCCAATGCTGACAATACAATCGTAGCCAGCTCCGATATACACGAACTTGGCACAGAAGCAACTGAGCTGGTTGACGCTAACGACCTCTATTGGAGTAGACGCGACATTCATAACGAGGCCGGCACCATGGGCCATTTGTCGGTCCAATTTTCCAACGCCACATTGAACTCGAGCAAAAACGCCGCTCTTTATCTCGGCATTGCTGTCGCCGTAGTCGGCATGACCTTCATCGCATTGGTTGGCATCACAATGGGCGTGTTATTGACCCGTCGCCTGGAACGACTTCGCAACATGGCTCATCACGTCGCGCAAGGTGAATTCAACCAACTGACTGAAATCAAGGGCAATGATGAAATCACCGATCTTGGCCTTGCTTTCAATTCGATGGCCGTCCAGTTGAAACATCACATCAGCCAAATTGAAGAAAATCATGAGCGCTTCTCCCTGGCTGTTAGTGGCAGCGCCGATGGTATTTGGGATTGGAATGTCGAACACAATATCGTGTATTTTTCACCCACTTTCAAGCAAATGCTGGGTTATGCGGAAAACGATGTTGAATTCACTAGCAAAATATCGAGTTGGAAGGAAAAAATACACCCTGACGATTATCCTGCCTACGTTGGAGCCATGCTTGACTACCTGGAAGGGAATACCAGCTATTTTTTCTGCGAACATAGAATAAAGACCAAGTCTGGAGATTACATTTGGGGATTGATTCGGGCACGCGCACATTTCAATCAATATGAAGAACCGACGCGTTTCGCAGGCTCCCTTACCGACATAACCGAGCGCAAACAGTTCGAGCAGAAAATCCATCATCAGGCGCTGCATGACAGCCTGACGGGCCTGCCGAATCGTGCTTTGCTGGAAGATCGTCTGCGCGGCGCACTGGCATTCGCCGCTCGCAATAACGATCAAGTAACCGTACTAATGATGGATCTTGATCGATTCAAGGAAATAAATGATACGCTTGGACATTTCGTTGGCGATTCTGTATTGATCGATGTCGCTACTCGCGTAAGCGCTCTGATCCGTGAATCAGACACACTTGCGCGATTTGGCGGCGATGAATTGGTTATGATCCTGCCGGACACGAGCATGGAACAGGCGATGGTCCTTATCAGTAAAATCATGTCCGTATTCCAGGCGCATTTCCATATAGACGGCAAAAACCTGATGGTGCAGTGCAGCATCGGCGGCGCTGTTTTCCCCGAGGACGGCACCGATTCTGAAATATTGATACAGCGGGCCGATGTCGCCATGTACAAGGCAAAACGTGGACGTATAGGCTATAGTTTTTACGATATGAATTCCGACCAGCACAGTCCTGACCGCCTATCCATGATCAGCGAATTGCACCATGCCATTCAAGAAAACAATTTTTTGCTACACTATCAGCCAAAACTTCACGCAAAAACCGGCTTCTTAAAAAGTGTCGAAGCCTTGGTCCGCTGGCAACATCCCGTGCGTGGACTCATACCACCTGATCAATTCATTCCCCTGGCAGAGGAATGCGGTCTAATTGCTTCCATTACTTTCTGGGTTTTGGAACATGTGCTGCGTCAGCATAACGCGTGGCGGAAGCGTGGCATAGAAATTCCAATAGCTATCAATCTCTCGACACGCAATATTCATGATTTAACCTTTCCCGATCGTGTTCAGCAGTATTTAGATGAATGGAACTGCGATCCTTGCTGGCTTGAACTGGAAATAACAGAAAGCGCTGTTATCGACGACCCGGAACTCGCCCTGAAAGTATTAAACCATCTTGACGACTTAGGCGTTAGATTATCCATAGATGATTTTGGCACTGGCTATTCTTCTTTTTCCTATCTGAAGAATTTGCCGGTTGACGAAGTCAAAATAGATCGGTCATTTATCATGGATATGGAGAAAGACTCTAAAAGCGCGGCGATCGTACAAGCCATGGTTACCCTCGGACACCAGCTTAATCTACAGGTCGTTGCAGAGGGCGTAGAGAACGAAAAGGCGCTAAGAGTTCTGAATAGCTACGGTTGCGATATCATCCAGGGATTTCATATCAGCAAGCCTTTGCCCGCGGACCAGGTCATAGAACTCATCGAATCCTGGAACAACAACACCCTCCACCGGACCAACTCAACCCTTTGATAAACAAAAACTCTGTTCCCACATCGGGGTCAGACCACGGTATGTTGTCGAACTGAAACAGTTCAATGCCCGAAAACGCCAACAATGCGTTTGGGAGCTCGCCTTTTTAGTCAAAAACATCGTACATGAAAAAAAAGCGGCCTTAAAAAGGACTTTTAGCGCCGGAAAGGGTGCATTTGAGCGCACCTCGCACCGCCTCCTCCGCTTCGCCTTCAGTGGCATCGGCCATGTCGTGTTTTCCTTCCGCGGTTGAGGCCAGCCTGCGACGACTCACACCTGAAATCAGTCGTCCCAGAGCAATCTGCCCGGCAAGGCGGCTTCGCGCCAGGTCTCGGTAAAAAAACGCCATTGCCGCGCCAGGTTCGCCTCCACCTCCGGTGCGCTCGGTGAAATCCATTCCAGACGCACGCCGCCGCTAAGCTGCAGCACCCGCCGTTGCCCGAAATTAATGAACAACAGACCGGCCCGTGGATAGCTGACAAAATTTCCCAGGGTGTTGAACAATTGATTGCCAGCATAATCCGGCACGACCAGGCTGCCGTCGTTCGACACCTGCACGAACCCGGGATCGCCGCCCCGGTGCGAGGCATCCGTGCCGAACCGGGGGTGAGCGCTGGCAACGAAAAAGGTATCCGCGCCGCGGATCCACGCCAGCTGTTCCGGCGTCAACCGCGGCCCCGTGCCCGCCACAACCAGGGATGGCTCCGCCGGAAGGTCGGCCGGACGCCAGCTGCGTCGACGCAGGTATCTGGGGCAATTGGGATAGGCCACATCCACCTTCATACTCAAACGATCGAAGGTTTTCTCAGTTACCCTGCCATTGATGCGCAGACGCCGGCGAGTGGAAAAGTCAATGGCCAGCAGGCCCAACGCCGCACCCGTTACGCCGTTGCTGCGCAATGGATCGCTACCGTCAAGCACCGTCGCTGCCAGCTGCAATTCCACGCTCTGCGCATCGCGGGCGCGGACGATACCCGGTGCGCCGCTGACCACCGAGGCCCAAACCCGGCCCGCCGAGTCAAGGCTGGACACGATCAACAACGCTTGCGCATCGACGAAGGACATGGCGCCCGCCGACAGGCTGCCCATCATCATGACGCGTTTGGCGTCGGCTGCCTGCGCTGTATTCGCGCGCTGTTGCACCCAGGTTTCCCCGGGGTGATAGGTGGTACCCCACTCATGCATGTTTAGCTTTTCCTCAAGAAAATCGGGCGGCATGCGCAGGACACTGGCACGCCGCCCACGGATTCAGAAAGTGATCACGGCATATCCGTCAGCCATCAGAGCGGGTAAGCTCGGCAAACCGCTGGTCCCCGGTACGGGGTTGCCCTTGATCAAGTCCAGCCCGCTTTGTCGCGCGCTTTCCGCTGCCCCGAACACTTCCGAACAGGCACAGGAAACGCCGACCACCCGATCGGCCACCGCCGCATACAGCGCCTGCGCCGGATGGTCTTTTTCCAGCAACCGTGCCGGCCAGCGTGTGGCGGTGCCGTGGAACAGGATCTTCACGTCGTCCCCGCGTTGTTTGGCGTCATAAGCTACGGCCAGGGCGTTGAACACGCGCCCCAGGGCCTCTTCGCTGTTTACAGCGGGATCGGACAACAGGATCAATGCCAGTTTCATCGAATGTCTCCTTTTCTATCAATAGGTTATTGCCTGAACGGGCAGGAATCGCCCGCCATCAGGAGCACCATAACGCTTCCACTAAACGAAATAAATGTCGTATATTTAACTACTCTTATTCATTTTTCGTAGTAATAACCGCCATGGACAAACTTCAGGCCATGAGTACTTTCGTCCGGATCGCCGACCTCGGCAGCTTGACCGCGGCCGCGGCCGCCCTGGACAAGTCTCTGCCCACGGTGGTTCGCCTGCTGGCCAGCCTGGAGCGAAGCTTACACACCCGCCTGTTCAACCGCTCGACGCGACACATCGCCTTGACCGAGGAAGGCAAGCACTACCTGACACAGTGTCGGAAGATTCTCGCCGATATCGACGATCTGGAACGCACCCTGGGAATGGCTCCAGTGACGCCACGCGGATTGATCACCTTGACGGCACCGGTGGGCTTCGGGCAATTGCACGTGGCGCCGGCGGTCAACGAATTTCTGCAGCGTTACCCCGAAACCGAAGTGAACCTGCTGCTGCTGGACCGGGTCGTGGACATGATGGAGGAAGGCCTGGATCTGGCGGTACGCATCGCGCCCCTGGTGGATTCCACCTTCGTCGCCCGCCCTTTAGGCATGCTGCGCCAGGTCGTGTGCGCCAGCCCCGAATTACTGGAACGTGTGGGCGAACCGCAGCATCCCCGGGAATTGGGGCAACGCCCCTGTGTGCGCTTTACCGGCATGGGCGGTGCGCATTGGCCCTTTCGCCACGGGGAGAAAACGTTCACGGTCGCCGTGCGCGGCGCCTTCACCTGCAACCACGTGGGCGCATCGATACACGCCTGTCTCGCCCACCAGGGTTTCGGACGCTTTCTCAGCTACCAGGTTGCCGCCGAGGTGGCGCGCGGCGATTTGCGCATCGTTTTGCGCGACTATGAACCCGAGCCCTTGCCCGTCAGCCTGGTGTACCCGCACGCCAGACTGGTGTCGGCCCGGGTACGAGCGCTGATAGACTGGCTGCAGCAGGCATTGAGCGCGCGCCTGACCTCGGGGTTGGGCGGACTCTGAGCGCTCAGCGGCACAGGGAGTCAGCCCAACCCCTCGGGCGCTATTCATAAGTCAGGGCTTCGCGGGTCGACACCTTGACCGCTTGCGCGGCACTGAGCCGGCTGGCCAACCAGGCGAAGAACAGGGTCAACACCAGGGTAACCAGCAGACCGGTGGCGCTGAAGGCGAAATTCAGCGAGGTGTTGTGCCCCAGGATCATCTTGCCGAACAGTTTCGCGGCGCCGAAGCTCAAGGGCAGCGACAACAACAGAGCGACTGCCATGCCGATGGCACTCACCAGCAAGCCTTCGGTAACAAACAAACCGTAGATCATTTTCGGTGTCGCGCCGATAGCGCGCATGACGCCGATTTCCCGGGTACGTTCGATGATGGTGATGCCCGTGGCCGACGCCATGCCCAGGGCACTGACCACCAGCACCAGCAGGGACAACAGGGTAAACAGGCTGATAATGATCGCCAGGTGATTATAGATAATCTGCGCCCGCTCAGTCTGCGAGGTCACGGCCAGCACGTTCAAGTCGCTGCCGTCGATCGCCGCTTCGATGGCGCGCTTTAGTTCGACCACCGCTTGCTGGTCCCGATCAACGGCGGTGAACAACAGGCTGTTGATCCGCTGCCCATCCTGCGCCAAAGCATCGAACCGCGTTTTGTCGATATAGACCTTGGGCGGATTGAATTCCTTGACGATGCCCGCCAGCGTCACCCGCGTCGGGCGGCCTTCGATAAGCAGGGAAAACGTGTCACCAACGCGCACCTGCGCAAATTCCTCGGCGGCCAGTTGATTGAACACCACCTCGGTGACCTCACCAGGACGCAACCAGCGGCCGGCGATGAGTTCCCAACGCATCAACCGGGTGTCATAGGGCAAGGCGACAATGCCGACGCCATTGCTGGTGGCGACGGCGTCAGATTGCATTCTTCCCTGCCCCCCGCTCCAGGTTTCCACCGCCGCCACATTGGCGATGGCCTGGAATGGTTGCAGCGCCTCGGCAGCCGGCATGCGCTCGCGCAAAGACACCTGCACGTCGTAACGCATGGCGGTTTTCGATGACTGCAGGAAATCGAGCAAGGACTGGCGCACATTGAAGCCGGCGCTGAACAAGGCAACACCCAGAGCAATCATCGACACTGAAATCCACAGACGCCGCCGGCGACGCAGAATATTGCGCGCAGCCAACTGCAGGCGCGGCGTCAGATGGGACAAAAGGCCAGGCACGCCGCCGCCGGCCACGGCATTGGCCGCCAGGCCGTAGTCGGCAAAGGTGTCCTTGACCGCAACGCGGGTACCGCGCAACAGGGCCGGCAGGGATACCGCCACCGGCAGCAGCAGCCCCGCCGCCACGAGCGCAGTATAAATGGATACGGGCAGAGTTTTGGTCAAGATGTCGAAATTAAGGGTCATCGCGACAAACCCCGCGAACCCGTAGCCACTGGCCACGACCGCGGGCAACGCCAGCACAGTGGCGAAAACACCCAGCAGCATGACCATCAGCAGATACAAGCGCAGCACCTGGCCGCGGCTGGCGCCGATGGCTTTCATGATACCAATCTGCCGTATCTGCCGGGCCAGGATCGATTCCATCAACTGCGCCACCAGCACCGCACTCATAATCAGGGCCAGCAAGCCTATGCAAGCCTGAAACCCAAGCAGGGTGTTAAGCTGGAATTGATGCGGGTGTTTGTTCGGCGTCAGCGATTTAAAACCATTGATGTGTACCCCCATGGCGCGCAGCGCATCCGCCACCCGCTCGCCCTGCACTTGAACCTGCTCTTTATCCCAAGCCTGGCGAAAGCGCAGCAGCAGTCGCCGGTGCGCTGCCTGGCCGCTGATGGCCGTATAGGTCGCTGGATCGGTGTAGGCATAGATGAACGCATCCTGGGTGGCCGGTGCCTGCGCCGGATCGAAGGTAATGCCACTGACAGGAACCGACAGGGTTTTGCCGCCCACGCGCACCCGCGCCAGCGTGCCCACCACCAGGTTCGATACCAGCTTGCCGTTGCGTTCGATCAGCACACTGCCCGGCGACGGCCGCGAACTGCCCACCTGGGGATAGAGATGGGCCAGGCGGGTATGGCTGAAATCATCGACGGCAAACAACCACAGCGGCAGCCAATACCCCGGTTTCGCCTCGATGCGCAAAAAGCTCAAATCACGAAATTCAGCAGCCTCGATTTCCGGACGTTCAGCCAGTTGACGCAGGACATCCGGGGGGAAATCGTCGGCGCCGATCGCCACGTGATATGGCTTGCTGCGCAGGAAATTTTCATTGAGATCGTTCTGCATAATGGTGAAAGACACCACATTGAACCCCAGTCCCCACAAACCGAGGCTCAAGGCCAGCACCACCAGCGCGGTGCGGCCCGCGTTGCCGCGCAGGTCGTTGAGAATTTTTTTGATTCCCCGGCTCATCACGCCACCTCCCGGTCAGTTAACAGGCAGCCATCCTCGAGGGTGAGCACCCGATCGAACGCCGCGTTGCGCAGCTCGTCGTGGGTCACGACGACCACCGTGGTTCCCTCCCTGGCCAGGGCGCTGAACAGATTCTGGATATCCTGGCTGGTACGGGAATCCAGATTGCCCGTGGGTTCGTCNNCCGCGCCAGCAGTGCCTGCGCCCGTGCCCGCCGTTCACCGGCGGCGATGACGCCGACGAAATCCATTGCCAATAGCACGTTTTCGAGCACGCTCAGGCTGGGAATCAGCTGGAAAAACTGAAACACGATGCCAATGTTAGCGCCGCGCCAACGGGCCAGGCGGCTTTCGTCCAGGCTGTGCACCTCGGTGCCGTTGATTACCACCCGCCCGGCGCTGGGGTGATCGATGCCCGTCAGCAGATTGATCAATGTCGACTTGCCGCTGCCGGA
>DKAS01000011.1 GCA_002448875.1 Proteobacteria bacterium UBA6920
CTGGCCCTTCTTCTCCGAGCCGTATTTCGGGTTGGCTTTGATGTGATAACCGAGCAGATCATACAGGGTCATCGCCAGGTTTTTGCCGGTGGTGACCATGCCCCAGCCGCCGACGCTGTGCATGCGCACGCTGATGCAGTGCTCCGGCATCAGGTTGGGATTTTCGCTGCCGTGCACCGCCAGCTCGGCGATGCCGGGGTAACGGCTCTGCAGCTCCTGCTGCTGAATTTCCTGGCGCGGGCTGGCGGCCTGCGGGTGGATGAAATCCACGCCCAGGTAGAAAAACTTCTTGTGTCCGCCGCCGGGCAGCATGTTTTCCACCGCGCCGATCAGGCCCTCGGGCTGCAGGTCGCGGCTGCCCAGGCCGAAGGAGGCGGAAAACAGCGGCGGCACATCGCGCTGAGTGTAAACAGCGTAGGCGGGATAGGGCTGGCCGACGCTGTTTTCCACGCATTTGCTGACGCAGGCGCGCACCTCGCGCATCAGCGGCAGATCCTCGGCCAGGGGCTGGTCCACCCGCTCCATCACCACCACGCCCTTGCGGCCCTTGAGCACATGGCCCAGCAGGTCGCCGGGAAAGGGGCGGAACATATGAATATTGACCACGCCCACCTTGATGCGGCGGCTGGCGCGCAGATAGTCGGCCACCGCTTCGGCGGTGCTGAGCACGCTGCCCTGGCCGACGATGAGGTAGTCGGCATCGTCGCACTGATAACCGTTGACCCGCTGGTAGCTGCGGCCGGTCAGTTGCAGATATTCCGCCATTACCTGATCGGCCAGGGTGGCCACATGCTGATAGAAATACGGGCGCTGCGCCGCCACCGATTGCATGTAGCTGTCCTGGTTCTGCACCGCGCCGGAGGTCACCGGATTGTCTACGTCCCACAGCAGCGGAATGCGGCGGCGTTTGTCGCCGAACAGCAGTTGCTGCGCCGGCGTCGGCGAATCGATGATGTCGTCGGGGCGGCCGAGGAATTCGCGGATCAGTTCGCGCTCCGGCACCCGCAGGGATTCGATCAGGTGGGTGGTGAGAAAGCCGTCCTGGGCGCAGATGCCGGGGGTGAGCGACAGCTCCGCCAGCTTGTGGGCGATGAGGTTGAGGTCGCACACTTCCTGCGCGTTCTTGCCCATCACCTGAAAGAAGCCGGTGTCGTCCACCGCGTGGTAGTCATCGTGGCCGGCGTGCACGTTCAAGGTGGCCTTGGTGATGGCGCGGCAACCCATATTCAATACGTAAGTCAGGCGCTTGCCGGCGGCGGCGTATAGCGATTCGTGCATATAGGCCACGCCCTGGCCGGAGGAAAAATTGGTGGCGCGCAGGCCGGTCATGGCGAAGCCGGCGGTGACACCGGCGGCGGCGTGCTCGCCCTCGGGTTCGATGAAGATCAGAGCGCGGTCGGAAATGTTCACATGGCCCTGGCTGGCGGCCTCTGCGAAATATTCTCCCATCTGCGTCGATGGCGTGATCGGATAGGAACCGGCGGCATCGGAGGCTTCGCGCTCGCACATGATGACGGCGGAGTTGCCGTCCAGGGCCATGGGGATGCCCGGGTATTTGATGGTGGCGTCGGTCTGCGTTTGCGGTCCCGGCAGCGCCTGCCGCGCCGTCGTCGCCGTTTTGTCTTTGCCCGTCTGCCGGGCGTCGTCATGTTTATTGAAGCGCAGAATGATACTCATGGCTCTCTACTCCGATCCGCGGCGAACCACTCGCCGTCAGCTTGAAAACCTTTATCCGCCCTGTCCCGCATAGCCGCGCAGCGCCTGCTGGCGGGTGATCTTGCGGGCGTCACGGCCCTTGCGTGCTTTGCCGTTTTCCAGCCAGAGGATGGCGCCGGTGGGACAGCGTTCGGTGGCCAGGGGAGAGGCCAGGGCGTTTTTCGTGTAATCGATCACCGCCAGGTTGTTTTTGATGGCGATCACGCCCTCGGGCGCGTCGACGGCGCAGCGGCCGCATGCATTACAGATTACCTCGCACAGCGCTTCCTCGGCATCGCCGAAACCCTGATTCTTGCAAGCCACCCACAGGCGGTGACTCACCGGCTGCAGGGAAAACAATTGCTTGGGACAGACGCTGACGCAATCACCGCAGGCGGTGCACAGGTCTGCATCGACCACGGGCAGCAGATTGCGGTCCATCGTGATGGCACCGAATTCGCACACCTGCGCGCAATCGCCCAGACCCAGGCAGCCCCAGCTGCAGCCCTTGCCGCCGCCGGCCACCAGGCTGGCGGCGCGGCAGGTGTTCATCCCCTGGTAGAGGGCGGCGTTTTTCGCCACATGGTTGCCGCCGGCACAGGCCAGGCGGGCCACGCGTTTTTCCTGTTGGCCCACGTCCACCCCCAGATAGCTGGCAATGGCCAGCGCCTGTTCGCGGGTGGAGACGGTGCAGTTGGCGGGAATCTTGTCGCCGGCGATCAGGGCCAGGGAAAACTGGCGGCAGCCGGCGGTGCCGCAGGCGCCGCAATTGGTGCCCGGCAGCAGACGCTCGACCTCGTCGATGCGGGGGTCTTCGTAGACGTAGAATTTGCGCTGTGCCAGGGCCAGGGCGCCGGCCAACAGCACCCCCAGGCTCGCCATGAAGGAGCCGGCAAGGGAGATGTGGGCCAGGGCGGACATAATCTACTTTTCTTTATACCTCAGTAGATTGCTCAACAATAACTGTTTGAAAATAGGGTTAATTTCAGTGTGTTGCAATGGGAACTATTTGAAAAGTTAATTATTTCAATAATAAATATTAAATATTTCAATAAATACGCGAAATATGTTAAAAAACAAGGATTCCGCATCCGGTGCTCAGGTAGCACCTGAGCCGGCCGCGGCGGCGTGACGCAAACCGGCGCTAGGGGCGCAGAGGAGGCCAGGGTGAACACCGGCAAGACCCAGTACTACAAACAAAACCGCCTGAAGCAACTGCGGGCCTTCTGCCAGACCGCGCGCAGCGGCAACATCAGCCAGGCGGCGCGCGAGCTGTACCTCAGCCAGCCGTCCATCAGCCTGCAGATCCAGGCGCTGGAGCGGGAATTCGCCACCACCCTGTTCGAGCGGCGCGGCCCGCTGATCAAGCTGACGCCGGCGGGGGAGCATCTGTACCAGATGGCGCTGCCCCTGGTGCAGGGCATCGATCAACTGCACGACCGCTTCGCCCAGCAGACCGAGGATGCGGTGGGCGGGGAGCTCAATATCGCCGCCGGCGAGTCCACCATTCTTTATATATTGCCCGAACCGATCAAACGCTTCGCCGCGCGTTATCCCGGGGTGCACCTCAAACTGCACAATGTCACCGGCCGGGACGGGCTGGCGCTGCTGCGCGCCGACGAAACGGACTTCGCCGTCGGTTCCATGCTGGAGGTGCCGCGGGACATCAGTTACCAGCCCATCGTGACCTACGAGCCCACTCTGATCACGGCGCTGGATCATCCCCTGGCGGGCAGGCAAAGCATCAGCCTGCAGGACATCAGCCCCTACGGCCTGATCCTGCCGCCGCGCCACTTGAGCACCTGGCGCATCGTCGATCTGGTGTTCAGCCAGCATAAGCTGTCGTACCAGATCGCGCTGGAAGCGGGCGGCTGGGAAGTGATCAAGAAATACGTGGAGCTGGGGCTGGGGATTTCCATCGTCACCGATGTGTGCCTGACCGGCGAGGAACGCCTGGCGCGCCTTTCCCTGCGCGACTACTTTCCCCAGCGCAGCTACGGCCTGGTGCTGCGCCAGGGCAAGCACCTGTCGGTGCAGGCGCAGCGGTTTATCGAGGTGATGAACGAGGTGTTCGCGCCGGATAGCGGTTCGGAATGAGTGCGGACGGCGACGGTCAATGGGGATGAGAGGTGGCTTTGCATTGGTAGCGAGTGGTCCATGCGTAAAATTGAGTGCGTGGTACGTAAGGTGTTCCCGGGAAGGAGTTCCCGCCCGCTTTTTGGCAGCGGTGGCGCTCCGCTTTNNCGGGCGGGAAAGCAAATATCACTAGTTTCATCACCATCGGTGGACGCGTTTTACACACCCTACCCGATGCAGACGCCATTGAGCGCATACCGGTTGTTACCTGATTATTCGCAAGGACCACTGGGTTAATAGCGAACGCAGCGGTCTACGGGTGATAAACGGAGTTGTCCCAGCCGTTGACCCAGATGTTGTTGCCTTGGTAGAGGTAGAAATATTGCCAATCCTCCTTTCTCTCTAATTTGTCTGTCATCCAATTCGCCGTTCCAGGCTCGGCGTAGGTAAAACAATTCTCAAAGTCAACTCCTGTCAATACTGTCTCACCAGGATCATCAGTTATCGCAACTGTGGGAGATTGGAGATCTTGATCATAATAACAAGCAGATGTCGTTGAATCGGTAGCATAAAAGAGATCGTAGTAGCGCAGGTTCTCATAGGTTGCTCCGTCAGCGGCACTCGAAAACAGTTGCAATACCGTCCCGTTTAATCCTTCCCGGGTAACGATATTTCCATAGACTCGATAAAACGCATGAATATAACCATCGGTATAGAATGCGGGCTCACCAGTACAGGTGTTATTCGTATACCACAACCCGCCGAGAAACCAGCGGCCGTCCAGCTCGGTCAATTGGCCGTTGATCAGGGTTTTGTAGCCGGGGTCAGCGACCCATGCGGTCACGCTTTTGAACCAATAGTCCTCTGTTCTATCGTCCGTGGGATCCTTGGTGTAGTAAAAGTCGTGGGGATCGTAGTCGCAGCGCGGGCTGACCCAGCAGCCGACCGCGGGATTGTTCGCCTGGCGTGGCTGACACCAGAGGGGGTGATTGGTCTGGACGTAGATTTGTTCGGCGGTGTCGGTCTTATCGGAATGACTGGACAGGGCATCATTCAGGCGGGACAGCCCGTCACTCACGCTGGACCGCAAGTCACCCCCGCAGCCGCTGAGCAAAACGCAGAGGAAGCCGGTGATCGTGATGAGTTTCGCGTGGGTTACGCATCGAAACATCGAGCTAAGACTCCCAACGATTCCGCCTGAGGTAAGTATAACTATAAAGCGCAGGGGATATGAAAAATGCCAACGGGTTCACACTTCCGGGCAAGGTGGGATCGTCTGCGGCGATGGCAGCGCAAGGAGCGGGGCGGCAATAGTGGATGGTAACTCGGAATTGCAGTTATACGCAGTATTAAACTATGCTGCGTATAACTGCCTGCGCCCGCATCTTTAGGAATTATCTGAACGAAAGCACCCGTCTGCTGTATGCGCAATCGCTCGGCCAGTCGCTGCATGCGGCGGTTCCCAATGGTCGCGGTTTGTCATTCGTGCAGAAGGTCGGCGACTACTTGGGTTAGCCAGATTTCCAATTTTACATACCAGCGGAATGAGGTCGCGCCATCGGCGACACCTGTGGTCATCTTAGATGTTACTGCGTGCGTTTGTATTACATTCACGGCCGCCTATCAGGAAATGCCTGAAATCCTGTTGTATCAGTGCCAGTGATGCGTGGAATTCCGCGTGTTCGCGGGATCCGGGTCATTGTTATACTTTCGCGGTCTTGGTCATTCCGGGAGAACACTCATGCTTCCTGGCGTCTACAAGACGGCGGTCGCTGTCCCGTCCTATCGTCACACCCTCGATATATTCCGTGCGCGCTGGCTGGCGAACGATGCCGTGCTGCTCGCTTTCGGCATTACGCTCTGGCTCGCGGCCAAGGCCTGGTTGCTGGCGACGGCGGACATTCAATTGCATTTCGATGAAGCCCAGTACTGGGAATGGGCGCAGCGCCTGGACTGGAGTTACTACTCCAAGGGGCCGCTGGTGGCCTGGCTGATCGCGCTGGCCGAATTTCTCTTCGGCAAGGGCGAGTGGCAGGTGCGCCTGTTCGGCTGGCTGGCGCACGGCGGTCTGCTGTGGTCGATGTATCACCTGACCCGCGCGCTCTACGCTGATCGCCGTGCCGCCTGGTGGGCGGTGGCGATCACCGCGCTGACCCCGCAATATTTCGTGCTCGGCGCGATCATGACCACCGACACGCTGTTATTGTGCTGCTGGTGCTGGGCTTTGTACGCGGTATGTCGTGCCTTGTATGCCGATGACGCCCTGGCCTGGTATCAGGCCGGCGCCGCCATCGGCCTGGGTCTGTTGGCGAAACTCACCATGGCGTTGCTGCCCGCCGCCGTTCTGGTCTGGCTGCTGTGGGATGAGACGGCGCGGCAAAAGCTGCGCAGTCCGCACCTGTGGGGTGGCGCGCTGCTGGCGTTACTGCTGATCAGTCCCCTGATCTTGTGGAATTTGCAAAACGATTGGGTGATGTTTCGGCACGAACAGCATCGATTCACGGCGGTCGCCCTGGCGCCGGTGTCATTGGCGCTGTTCGTTCTGGGGCAGTTGTTGGCCATGTCGCCGCTGGTGGCGATGCTGGCGGCGCGCCTGGTCTATCGTCGGCCAACGCTGCCGGCGCAGGCGCTGCTGTGGGGCGTGTCCTGCCTGCTGGGGGTGTTTTTTCTGCTGCGCACCCAGGTGGGTGAAACGCAAGTGAACTGGGCGGCACCGATCTATCTGGGCTGGATCGTATTGTTCGCCGGCGGCATCGCGCGGCAAACGCCGGTGTACCGACGCTGGCTGACCAGCGGGATGGTGCTGTCGGCCCTGCTGCTGGCGGCGGTGTTTTTTCCCGCGGTCTTCGTCTTGCCGGCCGACAGTATCGCTTCGTTGCGCAGCGTCAGCGGCTGGCGGCAGCAGATGCAGCAACTGCATCGCCAGGCGCCGGCCGTGGATTTTCTTCTCACCACCAGTTATCCCCTGGCGGCGGAACTGGCGTTCTACTGGCCGGAACGATTGCCGGTGTATGTCGTCGGCGATGCACGCCGTCGCTACAATCAGCATGACCTGTGGCCGGCGGTGGCGCGGGAAGCCGGGCGTGACGCCCTGGTGGTGGAAAACGCGAAACTGGCGACCGCGTCGCTGCCGCAGGCGTTTTCCTCCTGTCGGCCGCTGCCGGCGCCTGGGGCGGATGCCGCGCGCTCCTGGCAGGTGCTGTTTTGCCGTCAGTATCGGCCGGTGCACTGGCCGGCGCCGGGGCACTACTAGCGGTCTTGCTTCCATTGACGTTACTACCGATAGCGACGCGCTAAGGTGCGCGGCGTGCAGCGTGTTTGATAAATCCTGCGCGTCGGTGCCAGGGCAACCCGCCCGGCGAGCGTTGGGGGTTGCAAGCGGGGACTGATCAGGGCGTGGGGTCGCCGCCACCGCCACCGCCGGAATCCAGCGCCGGGTCGGCGTTATCGGCGGGGGGGATGGCGGGGGGGATGGCGGGGGATTCCACATTCGACGGTAGGGCGGCCGATACCGCCTGCGGTATCGCAGTGCTTTCGTCGACGGCTGCCGCGGGGGCTGGCATCGCCGGTGCCGCGGGCAGCATGCGCCGGTTGCCGCGCACGCCGCGGTTGCGGCGCACGCCCCGCGGTGCGTTGGTCAAATCCGGCGCCGGGTCGACAGCCGAATCGACAACCGTATCGACGGCCGCATCGACGGCCGGGGCGGCGCTCGGATACGGTGGCTGATAGGCGGGCCGTGAGATGGAGCTTTGGCCGGCATTGGCGAGTTCACCGTCCGCCGACAACAGAACGATCTTGACCTGTTTCTTGCCCGTACGGTTATCGGTGTCGTAGGTAATGATGTTGTTGCGCGACGCGAACAGCCGCGGCAGCACCCGCTCCAGCGGTGCATTCTGCAGGTTGATGCTGACCATGAACGAGGGCGGTCCTGAGGGCTGCAAAATCTGCAGATCACCTTTGGTGGCCAGTTCCCGCAATACTGTCTGAATGTCGGTGCCGGTAAAGTGCAGGGAGTAGGTTTGCGCCTTGCTATTGTAGACAATCCCGTCGGGATTGGGCTCGGCATAGGCCAAGCCGGCGCCGAGGGCGGCCACCAGGACGATGAAATGCCAACCACCGTTCGGTCTGACAGGATTTTGTGTTTGCATAAGGCGCTCCATGGGGCACTGGCGCATGCGGAGGAACGTAGCAAACCCGCCGCTCCCATTCAAGACGTGGCTCTTAGTATTTTTAATTATAATATTCAATTGCTTGCGCCTATTAATTGAAGACGGTTCAAAAGACGGTTGCGAGCTGGCGGCCATGTCCCGGTCGCGGGGTAACGCTGGATTCCCGCCCATCTCGTGTCTGAATCGTTGGTATCCGCGGTGCAAGCCTGCACGGATAGCCAGCGGGGATGACCAGCCTAGTGTTCGCCGCTTGTCGAGGGATCGTGATTGTCCGTTGTTGTCGGAGTGAATGTGGCGTCTGTACTGGCGGGTGCGGCGGGCGTGCCAACAGCGCGCTGCGCGGGATCATTGGGATCGACAGCGGTCTGCGCCGCGGTATCGACGGGCATCGCCTGGGTGGGAAAGCGATTCTGATACGCCGCCATTTCGGTCGGATCGTTGTTGAGCCGCACGGCGCCGCTGCCGGCGGATGCGCCACCCGCCGGTACCAAGATGATTTTCGCGTACACGACTTCACTGCGCGGATTCTTTTCATAGGTGATGATGTTATTGCGCGGGGCGATCAAGCGGGGCAGAACTTTGTCCAAAGGCGCGTCGTGCAAATTTATACTCACGGTGAAATCGGCCTGATCGGCGGGGAAGTCGACGCGTACGCCGCTTTTGGCCGCCAGCTCCGCCAGCACCGAACGCAGGCTGATATTGTTCAAGTGCAACGAATACGTTCGGGTTTTCTCCTGGTATTCGATGGCGCCGGGCACGGGCTCGACCGCGGCGGCGTTCAAGCTGACGGCGCTGGCGATCACCTGCAACAGCAGCCCGTAACGCGACGCCGCGCACAGGCGTTGCAACTTTACGGAACGGTTGATTGAATTTCTCAAGCTTGTCGCTCCCGCAGGCGATTGCCGGAAAGTTATCGTGCCGGCGAATCCAAAAAGAACTGATTTTCGGTTCTATATTGCGCCTGCATCTTTGCTTCTGACAAGATCCTTCGCTGCGCAGCAAGGTATGCCAGTGTCGCCGTCGGAATTGCGCATCATCAAAAAAAAAGATGTTGAAGCATGGCTGGCGTCGATCCTGACGATGTATGGTGTCGCGCTTGGAGCCGGTGCAGGGAATACAACGAGGTCGAATAGGTAAGTTAGTTGTAAGTTTGTTTGTGAAACACTGGTCCTCACTGGAACACAGAAGGCGGGTTGCCATGAAATTATTATCGGGCCGTATGCTGTCCCGGTCCTGGAAACCGATAGCGATTGTATTGTTGTCCACGCTCGTGGGTGCCTGTGGTGACGGCGGGCCCGAAAGCGATGCCGCCGAGGGCCGCGGCCTGTCCGTGCCGCTGCCGAAATCCATTCTTGCCGCCCAAACGGCGGTTAACGCGGACGTTCTCATCGATGTCATCGTCGATGGCAATACCAACGATCCCAAGCATCTGAGCGGCCTGGTCAGGGACGAACAGAAAAAGGTTTTTTCCAGTACCACGGTCCTCAAGCTGGATGTGGGGGACCGCAGCTTATCCCTGATCTACTATCTGGACGATCCACAATTCAAACTTGTGAAGGTCATCGATACCAGTGAACTTGTCGTCACGGTGGCGGAGAACAAAACTACTGTAGCGGATTTTGCCGCGATAAAAATGCGTTACATCGACAGTGATAACGACGGATTCAGCAATATTACCGAAATTATCAAGCGCACCGATCCGAGGGACCCGGAGTCCCTGCCGGTTCCCGAACAGCCCGCGGGGCTGACCGCCGCGGGCGGTAATGCGAAAGTGACTTTGGAATGGCCGGCGGTGGAAGGTGCCACCGTGTATACCTTGTTTTGGGGCCAGGCGGACACGGTGGATGGAGCCAGTTCGCGTCTGGACAATGTCACCAGCCCTTATGTCCATACGGGGCTTACCAATGAAACGAAATATTTCTATCGCCTGATGGCATCCAACAAGATTGGAGATGGCCCACTATCGACAGTTGTGAGCGCAACCCCCGGCGGTTGGGGGCGGTGGGACAACCCCAATTCGAAATGGGACAAGGCAACCTGGGGGCCGTAGGCGGCGACGATGGTTTCATCGATATTGGAATGGAGGAAAGGGGTCATGAAAAAAAGATACACAGCCTTTTTGTTGCTCGTGGGCGTGGCCGCCTTGGCGGGGAGGGCATGGGCGCAACCCGTCGATGAATCGATTTGGACACCCACATTTAATACCGACGAAGTCATTAGTTCTGATAAAGTAAACAAGAATTTTAAGGCATTGAAAGATGCCACCAACTCCAAGCAGGATCCGGTGCAGAGCTGTGCCGCCGGGCAGGCCATTCGCGCCGTGAGCGCTACCGGTACCGTCACCTGCGAGGTGGTAAGCGTCCCTAACGGCGGCATTACCGGCGTGAACGCCGGCGCGGGCCTGAGCGGCGGCGGCAGCACGGGTACGGTCACGTTGTCGGTCGATAATACGGCCACGCAAAAGCGTGTCACAGGCACCTGTAATGCCAGTCAGAAAATGGTCGGCGTCAACGCCGATGGTACGGTGAACTGCCAGGCGGACGCCGATTCCGGCGGCGATATCACCGGCGTCACGGCCGGCAGCGGTCTGACCGGCGGCGGCGCCACCGGAGCCGTTACCTTGTCGGTAGACACCGCGGTCACCCAGGCGCGGGTAACCGGTACCTGCGGCGCGGCCCAGAAAATGCTCGGCGTCAATGCCAACGGTACGGTGAATTGCGCTGCGGATGCGGGAGCCAATATTCAGAATTCAGGCGTTGAAGTAGTAACGTCGGCGGCTAACATTCAGCTTACCAACACGACGTCCAGTGTCTTGAAACTTTCTCTGACGGTACCCGCGGCCGGGAAAATCGTTGTTTCCTTTTCCGCTTACTACCGAATGAACCATGTCAGCGGTACGGCGGATACCATCGAGCTGGGAGTTTCCGATTCGGGAAGTAGCAGCCCCAGTAGCCTGAACAGCCGGCGTTTTCTCTATCTGGATACAGCATTTCCATCAGGAAATTTTTTTGGCAGCGTGGCGGGTGGGGATGTGTTCGTGGTTACGGCCGGGGGAACCTATACCTACTATCTCTTAGGCCTGTCGGATAAAGCGGCATCGACCGTCAACTTTTATGTCTCGCATCCGATGTTACAGGCGCTCTTTATTCCTAACTAGCACAGATAACTGCATAACATGATCAGCACGGTCGCCGCCGCTGGCGTCATGGAGACGCAGCGGCCGCGGACTGGCGGGCGCGTTTGCAGCGAACTCTGCGTAAGAAACCTGTACGCGCAATTACGATTTTCACATACTCACGTCCACGTCCACGTCCACGTCNNTCCACGTCCACGTCCACCGCCACCGTCGTGATCGGGGACCGCGACCGGAGTGCGCCTGGTGAAACGGTGAATTTCACCGCCACGGTATCGCGCAAGACTTCGCCCATCGCTCGGGTCTCCACCGGCCGCTATCTCCTGGAACGAAACCACCGTCAGTCTCACGTACTCTTATCCTTAGACTGATCTCGGCAAGCTGTGGGTAAGCGCCGGCGCTGGGGTCTACAAGCCCACGTCGGATTCTTCGGGCTCCGGGACCACGCTGGGGGCGGGAGTACAGTTTTACCGCAAAGCGCTTCTGCGCTGGGATATTGGCGCCTATCGCCACGATATCAACACTGACACCGGAGGGCATTTTTCGTCCGTTCAGTTAGGTGTGAACTATAACTTCTAAAAGGGTGCTACGCCCCTCGATTAGTCTTCCGTCTTCGGGCAGGATCGGTGACCCGATTCTGTATTCGAAGGCGGGCGGTGAGTTTCATCGCGCGGCCTGTCTACAATTCGATCAAATCTAAAGAACCCATGTCTGTTTTGATGTAAAAATTCCTGGTTGTCATCTACACGGCATGTACCTATGCTATGAACTCACTGCGGCGCCAGGCGAGTCAGGTGGTCGAGGTGGAGCATGCGATAGTTTCGTGCAACTTTTAATATTAAGGACCGGCACTATGATCTCAGCGAAGGAGTTTCCCAAAGTCGTTGGAACAGGTAACACCGTGGTATTGCGTAATGGCAAACGCGCCCGGGTGGTGTTGTTGAACAACGCCGCCACCACGCCGCCATTCGAAAGCACCCTGGATACGATCAATGCGTTCATGCGCACCTATGGCGCCCTGCACCGCGGGGCTGGCCCCCATGCGAATATAACCTACCAGAAGGTCGAGCACGCCATGCGGGCGTTGCGGCGTTTTCTCGCGGTCGGTGATGATCACGCCCTGTTATTCACCCAGAACACCAGTGCCGCCGTCAACCTGTTCATTCGTCTGCTGCGGTTGCAGGCCGATGACGTGATCATTACCACCAATATCGAACACACGTCCAATAACCTGCCCTGGCGTTTCAACAGCCCGGCGCGCACCGTGTATGCCGATTGTTTCGCCGACGGCGGTCTGGACTATGCCGACCTGGAACGCAAGGTGAAGGAAAACGGCAAACACCTGCGCTTGATCGCCATTACCGCCGCGTCCAATCTCACCGGCTATATTCCCGACATGGCGCGGATCGCCAAACTTGCGCACCAGCACAATGCCATTCTGTTCGTCGATGCCGCCCAGTACGCGCCCCATCGTCGCATCGACATGCAGGGGCAGGGCATAGATGCGCTGGCGTTTTCCGCCCACAAAGTGTACGCGCCGTTTGGCCTGGGTGTGCTGGCGGTGCCCAAGACTATTCTCGATGCCGAGCCGGTGGATCCGGGCGGCGGTTCCATCGACATGATCAGCGACGACAGCGTGATCTGGGCGCCGCCCTCCAGCCGCCATCAGACCGGCACCTGGAACGTGACCGGTATCATCGCCGCCGCCGCCAGTTGCGAAACCATCATGAACACCGGCTGGGACGCCATCGTCGGCCATGAGCGCGAACTGGTGCGCTATGCCGCCCGCGAACTCAGTCAGGTGCCCGGCATCACCATGTATGTGCCGCCGGACAAGTACAGCAGCGAGGACCGCATCGGCACCTTCAGCTTCAATCTGCTGGGCTACCATCATGCGCTGGTGTCCGCCATTCTGGAAAACGAGTACGGCATCGAAACCCGCGCCGGCACCATCTGCAATCACCGCCTGGTGCATGGCTGGGTCAATGTCGACGCCAAGACCCAGAAGTCCATCGAGCGCGAGATCATGGCCGGCGATCGCCTGGCGTCCTACGGTATCGTGCGCGCCAGCCTCTGCCTGCACAACACCCGGCAGGATATCGACGATCTGGTGGCGGCGCTGAAATCCATTGCCGCCAACGGTCCGCAATTGCAGTACAAGCCGGTGCCCAGCGAGGAGATCTATATCTGCGCCGAAGACGGCGATACGCCGCTGCCGGTGACGGTACATGCCACCGGCCGGGAGTTCGTCAACGCTTAGGCCGAAGATGGCCGTAGGTGGGTGGTTAACGCGCGTGACATGCTGCACATGATGGCTGCGTTTTCGTTGTCCACCGCCGGCGGGCTGGTTAACAGTGCGGAGTACAGGGGCCGCGGTGACGCGACCTGGAACGGCAGGTCCTGGCAGCAGGACCTGCCGGCACCGCTTCAGTGGCGCATGATGCGCGACAGGAATTGCCGTGCTCGCTCGCTGCGCGGTTGATTGAAGAATTCTTCCTTGCCGGCGTCCTCGAGAATACGCCCCTCATCCATGAAGATCACCCGGTCCGCCACCTGGCGGGCGAAACCCATTTCATGGGTAACCACCATCATGGTCATGCCGTCGTTGGCCAGGGTCACCATCACTTCCAGTACTTCACCTATCATTTCCGGATCCAGCGCCGAGGTGGGCTCATCGAACAGCATGGCGATGGGATCCATGGCCAGGGCGCGGGCAATGNNACCCGCTGCTGCTGGCCGCCGGACAGCTGGCCGGGATACTTGCCGGCATGGTCGGCCAGGCCGACGCGTTCCAGCAAAGTCATGCTGCGCGCGTCGGCGGTGGCGGCGTCCCGGCCCAGCACCTTGCGCTGCGCCAGATTGACATTGGCCAGCACGTTCATGTGGGGAAACAATTCGAAATTCTGAAACACCATGCCAATGCGTGCGCGCAGCGCCGGCAGGGAAGTGCCCGCCGCACGCACGGACACACCGTCGACCAGGATGTCGCCCTGCTGGATCGGTTCCAGGGCATTGACGCATTTGATCAGCGTACTCTTGCCCGAGCCCGACGGTCCGCAGATCACCACTACTTCGCCCTGGGCGACGCGGGTGCTGCAATCCTGCAGAACCTGGAAGCGGTCGTACCACTTGCTGACGTTATTGATTTCTATCATGGCCATGGGAAGCTTCCTCAACGGGGCACGGCGAGGCGCGCCTGCAGGCGTTTGACGCCCAGGGACGCGCCGTAACTGATAATGAAATAGACGGCGGCGGCAAATACATACATTTCCACCAGGCGGCCGTCGCGCTGCGCCACCTTGGCGGCGGCGCCGAGAAAATCGCTGATCGACAACACGTACACCAGCGAGGTGTCCTGGAACAGAACGATGCTCTGGGTCAGCAGCACCGGCAGCATATTGCGGAATGCCTGCGGCAACACCACGTTGATCATGGTCTGGCGATGACTCAATCCCAGGGCGTAGCCGGCGGCGATCTGGCCGCGGGGAATGGACTGGATGCCGGCGCGCATGATTTCGCAGTAGAAAGCCGCCTCGAACAGGCTGAAGGTAATGAACGAGGAAAGATACGGCCCCACCAGCAGCGGCCGTTCGGCGCCGGTCAGCCACTGGCCTATCCAGGGTACGAGAAAGTAAAACCAGAAGATCACCAGCACCAGCGGCAGCGAGCGGATGAAATTTACATAGGCCGCGGCGGCGACGGCCAGCGGCCGCGGCGCCGACAGGCGCGCCAGTGCCAGCAGGGTGCCCAGCACGATGCCGGCGCCCATGGCGGCGGCGGTGATGGACAGGGTGAACACCATGCCTTCCTTGAACAGATAGGGCAGGGAGCGGGCGATGACGTCAAAGTCGAAATCGCTGAACATGGTTCAAGTCCCACCGGTGCGCTGAATGAAACCGGGGATGGCCAGCCGCCGTTCCAGGGCGCGCATGGCGAAGACGATACTCAGGGTGATGAGCAGATAGGCGGCGGTGGCGGCGGTGAAGGCCTCGAACACCTGGAAGGAGAATTCCTGCATCGCCCGCGCCACGCCGGTGAGTTCCATCAGGCCGATGGTGAGGCCGACGGCGCTGTTTTTCACCGTGTTCATGAATTCGGAGGTCAACGGCGGAATGATGATACGGTAGGCCATGGGCAGCAATACGTAACGGTAGGTCTGCGCCCGGGTCAGGCCGAGGGCGACGGCGGCCTGGCTCTGGCCGCGGGGTATGGACTGGATGCCGGCGCGTACCTGTTCGGCAATACGCGCCGAAGTGAAAAAGCCCAGGGCGATGACGGCGTTGTAAAACGCCGCATCCGGCAGCTGTTTCAGCCAGTCGCCCAGAGCTTGTGGTACCAGCTCCGGCAGCACGAAATACCAGAGGAACATCTGTACGATCAGGGGGATATTGCGGAAGATTTCCACATAGGCATCACCCAGGCGGCGCCAGCCGTGGCCGGGCAGGGTACGCAGCACGCCGACCAGCGAGCCCAGGGCCAGCGCCATGATCCAGGCAGCCAGCGAAGTGGCCACCGTCCACAACAGACCCCAGGCAAAGCCGGCAAGATAAGTCCCGCCCTCGGGCGAGGCCGCAAGAAAGATTTGCCAGTTCCAGTGGTAATTCACGCGCCGGCAGCGATCCGCTAGCGGTAGTCGTCGGGGTTGCCGGAGCGGGTGGGCTGGGCCACTACCTTGCGCAGGGCCGCGCTCATGGCGACATTGAGATTGATGCCGCGCGGCGGAATGGCCTGCAGAAACCATTTTTCATAGATTTTCTCGATCTCGCCCGAGCTGTAGATTTTCTTCATGGCGTCGTCGACCAGAGTCTGAAATGCCGGGTCATCCTTGCGCAGCATGATGCCGTAGGGTTCCAGCGACAGGGCATCTTCGCTGATGGCGTAGTCGTCGGGGTGTTTGGAGTTGGCGGCCAGACCATATAATAGTATGTCGTCCATGGCGAAAGCGGCCGCGCGACCCGATTCGACCATGAGAAACGCTTCCGCATGGTCCTTGGCGGCCAGCACCCGCATGCCGAGATGGCGCTCGTTGTTCAGCTGCGCGATGAGCTTGTGGTTGGAGGTGCCGGCGGTGGAGACCACGGTCTTGCCCTTGAGATCCGCCAGGGTGGCGATGTGCGAGGATTTTTTCGCCAGCAGGCGGGTGGCGGTGACGAAATGGGTGATGGTGAAAGCGACTTGCTGCTGGCGTTCCAGGTTATTGGTGGTGGAGCCGCATTCCAGGTCTATGGTGCCGTTGGCCATCAGCGGGATGCGGGTGGCGGAAGTCACCGGGTTCAATTGCACCTTGAGATCGGGCCGGTGCAGTTCACTCTTTACCGCCTCGACGATGCGCAGGCACAAATCCATGGCATAGCCCACCGCCTGCTGCTTATCGTCCAGATAGGAAAACGGAATGGAGGAGTCCCGGTGTCCCAGGGTGATGCTGCCGGTTTCAGCGATTTTTTTCAGGGTGCCGGTCAATTCGCCGCCGTTGGCGGTCAGCGACCCCAGGCCGGCGATAGCGATGAGCAGAATCTGAGCGGACTTGCAGGACACGGCGGCATCTCCTCGCATCGGTTAAGGTTGGCTGCCGCCCCTCATGGTGGGCGGGATCCAGGACAGGAACCATGATCGGTCTTGCGTCGGTCGGCGTCAACCCCGGCGCGTCAATCGGGGTCCATCCGCCGGGGCTGATGCCGTCGCGGCGCCCGGGACTTCTGCGCCGGCGCGCGCAATGCTACTATTTGCCGGATTTTTCTCCATTGACGATGGTCGCCAACCCATGAACCCATTGAAGCGTCTCGGGCAGCAAACCGCCATTTATGGCATCAGTTCCATCGTCGGGCGTTTTCTTAATTACCTGCTGGTGCCGCTGTTTACCTATTTCTTCAGCCCGGCGGAATATGGCGTGGTGTCCGAGTTCTACGCCTATGCGGGATTTTTCGCCGTGGTGCTGGTGTTCGGTTTCGAAACCGGCTACTTCCGCTTCCGTGACAAGAGCGGCACTGAGCCCGATGTGGCTTATGCCACGGCGCTGCGTTTTCTGCTGCTGGCCAACGGGGTGTTTTTCCTGCTGCTGTTGCTAGGCAGCGGTAATGTTGCCAGGCTGCTGCAGCATGGCGAACATCCCGAGTACGTGGCCTGGATGGCGGCCATCCTGGCGCTGGATGCGGTCGGCTCCATCGCCTTCGCCAGGCTGCGGGCGCAGGAAAAGGCGTTGCGCTTCGCCGGTATCAAGATAATCGAAATCCTGGTCAACGTCGGGCTGTGTCTGCTGTTCATTCTGCCCCTGCGCCGGCCGGCGGCGGACGCGGACAACTGGCTGGACCATCTGTGGGATCCGCAGATCGGCGTCGGCTATATTTTCATCGCCAACCTCGCGGCCAGCGGCATCAAGCTGCTGCTGCTGGCGCCACAGCTGCGCGGCTCGCTGCGCGGTTTCGACGGCGAGCTGTTCCGGCGCATGCTGCGCTATTCCTGGCCGATGGTGATCATCGGCTTCGCCGGCATCGTCAACGAGATGCTGGACCGGGCGNNATCTACAGCGCCTGCTACAAGCTGTCCATCCTCATGTCGCTGTTCATCCAGGCTTTTCGCTATGCCGGCGAACCGTTTTTCTTCGCCCATGCGGCGGAACGCAACGCGCCGAAAACCTATGCCGACGTGCTTACGTATCTGGTGATCTTCTGCGTGTTCATCTTCCTGGTGGTGAGCCTGTACCTGGACGTGTTCAAGTATTTCATCGGCAGCTCCTTCCGCGTCGGTCTGCCCATCGTGCCCATTCAGTTGCTGGCGCACCTGTTTCTCGGTATTTATGTGGCGCTGTCCATCTGGTACAAGCTGTCCGATCGCACCCTGATGGGCGCCTATGTGTCGGTGGGCGGCGCGCTGTTGACCGTGGGGCTGTTGTTCTGGTGGGTGCCGCGCTACGGTTATACCGGCGCCGCTTATGCCACCTTATCCTGTTATTTCTCCATGGCGCTGGTGTCCTACCTGCTAGGGCGCAAATACTATCCCGTGCCCTACGATGTGCCGCGCATACTCGCGTACATCGCGCTGGGTCTGCTGTTATATTTCGGCAACGGGCTGTTGATCGAGCATGCCGGCGTGCCGGCGCTGCTGTCCGGTACCCTGGGCATCGCCCTGTTTCTCGCCGTGGCCTATGCGTTCGATGGCCGCAAGCTGCGGGCAATGGCCTGACGAGCGGTTTCCGCCGCGGTTCACCGGCCGCGGCTTTGCCTTTGCGTCCACCCAGACCGGGCGGGCGTCGCCTGCCGATTTCAGGCTTCCGACGGCGGCGGCGCGGCCGGTTGACCGTGGCCGGCGCGTCGCAACCACCACACCACCGGCGCCATGACGATGAAACTCCAGCTTACCAGCAGGTAGGCGTCGATGAAGGCGAGCATGCTGGCCTGGCGGCCCAGCTCGCGGGCCAGGGAGGCGGCGGCGCCGGGGTCGGCCAAGGACAGGCCATGGTCTTGCAGCCAGAGGTACACCGTGGGGTTGTCCGCCTGAATATTGCCGCCCAGTGTTTGCCAGTGATACTGGCCGCGTCGCGACAGGGTGGTGGCCAGCACGGAGATGCCGATGGAACTGCCGATGGTGCGTGTCAGATTGTAGAGTCCGGCGGCTTCGGCCATGTCACGCTTGGGCAAGGTATCGTACGCCAGAGTCGACAGCGGGACGAAAATCATGCCTATGCCCAGACCCTGGATGGCGGCCGGCCAGACGATCCAGAACATGTCCAGCGATAAATTGTAGCGGGTCATTTGCCAGCCGCCGAAGGAGGCAAGGATGATCCCGGTGGTGATCAGGTAACGGGCATCCACATGGCGTATCACCCGGCCGACCACCATCATGCCCAGGGCGCTGGCGATAGCGCGCGGCGCCATGACTTCGCCGGTGAGGGCCGCCGGATAGCCGAGGAGATTTTCCAGCATGATGGGTTGGATGGTAATCGTGCCGAACAGGCCGAGGCCGAAGGCCGCCATCAGCAGCGATGCGGTGGCCAGGTTGCGGTCACGGAACAAGCGCAGGTTGACCACCGGATCAGGATGACGCCAGCAATAGTAGATGAATCCCACGCCGCCAATGACCGCCGCCACCGCCAGACTGACGATCAGATCCGAGGTGAACCAGTCTTCCACATTGCCCCGGTCCAGCATCAGTTGCAGACTGCCGACGCCGATGGCCATCATCAGCATGCCCGGCCAGTCGATGGCGCCGCGCTGGGTGGGGGTATCAGGCACCGAGATCACGGATAGCAGCCAGGACACCAGTCCCACCGGCCCATTGATGTAAAACACCCAGCGCCAGTCCAGATGATCGGTGATATAGCCGCCCAGGGTCGGGCCCAGCACCGGCGCCACCATGATGCCCATGCCCCAGATGGCCATGGCCTGGCCGCGTTGTTCGCGGCCGAAACTTTGCACCATGACCGCCTGCGACAGCGGCATCAGCGGCGCGCCCAGGGCGCCCTGAAGGATGCGAAACAACACCATTTCCGCCAGGTTTCCCGCCTGCCCGCACAGGGCGGACGTGATCACGAAACCGGCGGTGCACACCAGCACCACGCGGCGCTGGCCATAGCGTCGGGAGAGAAAACCGGTCAGGGAGACGAATACCGCCTGGCTGACCAGGTAGGCGGTCAGCACCCAGGTGACCTGCTGCGAGGTGGCGCCCAGCGTCGCCATCATGTGCGGCAGGGCGACATTGACGATGGTCATATCCAGCACCACCATGACGGTGGTGATCATCACCGCCAGGGTGATGAGGCCGCGTCGTGCCGGCAGATCCGCTTCGGCGGGGCTAGGAGCCATGGGTGGTATCGATGGTGACGACAGCGCTGCTGCCCACCCGCAGGGGGTGATGGTCATCGCCCGGAGTCAATAGCACTTTGACCGGAAAGCGTTGCGTCACCTTGATCCAGTTGCCACTGGCGTTTTCCGGTGGCAGCAGGGAAAACGCGGCACCGCTGGCCGGGCTCAGGCTTTCCACCGTTCCCTGGAAGTTCACGCCGGGGTACATATCCACGGTAATGGTCGCGGGTTGTCCCGGATGAATGTGGGCCAGGTCGGTTTCCTTATAATTGGCGTCAACCCACCACTGGCTGGGGTCCACCAGCAGGAACAGGGGGCTGTGGCTTTCCACCATGCTGCCGGGGCGCAGGCGTAGATTGACTACCTGGCCGGCGGTGGGCGCCACGACATGGGTGTTGTGCAGATCCAGCTCCGCCTTGCGCAGACTGGCTTCGGCCTGGCGTAACTGAGCATTGCCCTTACCCGGGGTGCCGAGGCTGATACGGGCGCGATCGAGGTCGGCTTCGGCACTGGCCAGGGCCGCCTGCGCAACCTTGAGATTGGCGCGGGCTTCGTCAGCCTGGGCCTGGGAAACCTTGCCGGTGGCCACCAGGTCGAGAATGCGCTGATTGGATGCGCGCGCGTCTTCCAGCCGGGCACGGCGATCTTCCACCACCGCAGCGGCGGCGATCATGGCCCGATCGGCGCCGGCCAGTCCCTGCGCCGCCAGATCAAAGGCGGCCTGTGCCTGATCGCGGGCGATTTCATAGGGTTTAGGATCGATATCGAACAGGGGATCACCGGCCGCCACCTGTTGGTGATCATTGGCATAGACCGTACTGATCCGACCGGGAACTTCCGCGGCAACACGAATAACATGCGCCTGGACATAGGCATCCTCGGTGCTGGGATAGCGCGCCTGATAGGCAATGTAGAACCAGGCGCCCGTGCCAATGGCGAGAACGAGTACGGACACAAGGGCCAGTTTCCGGCGCGCAACCTTACGCGGTGCGGCGGGTTGATCGGTGTTCATCTGATACTCCTGAGCTGATTTCGGCGGATTGGGGCTGCCGGTGAGGACGGTGGCACGACATTTTACTGACTCAGGACCTAAAAAAGAACCGCTCTTCCACGGCCTGAGGATGGGCGGTCAAGGGGGGAGAACCGGTAATCCGGCGCATGGGCCGGAGGGCGCGAAATCCGATGATTCGTGGGTCTATAATTTTATTGGTTGCCCGCCAGGGACCACATCATGGCGTGTCTGGCCAGTTCACCACTGGTTTCCAGGCGCAGCTTGCGCTTAATGTTAGCCCGGTGGGATTCAATGGTTTTGACGCTCAAGTGCAGGCAGGAAGCGATTTCCCCGGTGGCAAGACCGCGCCCCACCAGATCGAATACCTCCAGTTCACGGGTGGACAGGGTTTGCACCGCCAGTTGCTGCGGTCTTTGCACCCGGCCCATGCTGTTGCGCAGGTGCGGTTCCAGGTGGGCGCTGACCGAAATCTTGCCGGCGAGAATGCGATGCAGGGTGTTGAGGATATTGTCGGGGGACTCGTCCTTGCATAAATAACCCATGGCACCTTGATGCAAGGCCCGCTCCGCCAGCAGGATTTCATTGTGGATGGACAGTACCAGGACGCGGGTTGCAGGCAGGGTAACGCGGAAGCGCTTGATCAGGTCCAGGCCATTTCCATCGGGCAGGGAAATATCAATAATTGCCAGGTCGGGCCGTGCCGTGCCCAACAGGCGGACGGTTTCGTGAATGCTCCCTGCTTCCCAGCGCACGCGGAAACGGGGTTCGCTCTCCAGCAGCGCGCGCAGACCGCTGCGTATCAGGGGGTGATCGTCGACAATCAGGAGCTCAGCGGTTTCCATGGTTTATCTGCATTTGCATTCACCTATTGTAGCCAAGACGCGCTGTCGAGACCGCCCAAGAGAAATGTTTACTATAAAAGAAGCTAGCTTTCCACGGTTGCAGTAACAATTCGGGGAAACCCCGATACGCGGTTGCCAATTCCGCCTTTTTTTAACTACCGATTTGCCGTCCGCACCTTGCCTGTGGCCGCTGTCCGTTCGGCGGTTTTCACGGTTTTTTCAGATTTATTGACTATACTGCATTTTTTGCCACACACGTCGTTTGTCCGCTACATCCGCTACACGAACATTGCGTTCTCTCGGTCGAGGATCTGTTCGTCTGCAAGGCTGCGTTCACAGCACCAGAGAAAGCCGGTTCATAAAAACTATTTTTTCGTGAAACTACCGATGACATTTCGTAGTCGTAGGCTATGATTTCTCAAGGCTCCGGTGAATTAGCATATAGGTAGGAGATCGTGTAGACGCAGAGTGGGCGCAACAATTAGATCAGTCAATCGCAATTTAATGGAGGGCTTATGGCAAAAGCAAAACCGAAAACCGTTACCCCGGCCAAGGCAAAAATGGACACGGCGAAGAACGTCAGCATTGCGGCAAATCCGGCGGGAGACGACGATCGACAGCGCATGGTGAGCGAAGCAGCTTATTATCTGGCGGAACACCGCGGATTCGGGGCGGGTGGGGAGCTGGGGGACTGGTTACAGGCGGAACAGCAGGTGGATGAGCGCCTCGGGCGTCACGAGGGGTGACGGCATGGAGCATCGCTTGCACAAACGAACCTCCATCGATGAGGTGGTGCAGGTTCGAACCCGGGGTCAGACGGTTCATGTCAAGGCATTTTCTATCAGTCAAGGTGGATTGAGTATCGAAATTGTACCCGGACTGCTGTATCCCGGGCAGCAGGTAGATCTGTCTTGGCGTAGCCACAGTGTTCGGGACACGGATTCCGCGGTGAAGGCTTTAGTGATCCATGCCAACGATAACGTTGTCGGTCTGATGTTTGCCCACGAACGAGGATTAAATTACGACAGGTCTGCGGGCAGAGTAGGAGGAGCGGTCTGCGCCTGAACCTCTCATCCGAGATTGTTGGGACGAACGTGTATTTATAGGCCAAGGTGAGCGCACAGTGGCGCCGGGTCATGGTCCTTGCCAGAATCTGGAGTAATCAACAATGGCTTCATCGGCGAGGGTGATCTTCACCGGTGAGTCGTGCCACCCCGCACTGGCCGTCATTCATGTAAGAGTCGATGTGCGCGGTAGTTCAACCGCGCAGGTGTTGCATGCCAGTAACCGGGGCAACGAGGTGCCGGATGGTATGCATTCCGCAGTGGCCGCACCCAGGCTCGCCGTTCCACCGCAACGGTTACCCTTCAGGCTGAAATCCAGAGTGGAGGCCCCCTTTGTAGTGCTGGGGAGCACCGCTATTGTCCACAAAAAATTCTGATACTATATTTAGTCGATTTCACCGTTTTCCGGGGGTGCGGGTGTCAGTTACACAAGCTTTGCTTTTGGGGTATGCGGTGTCTGGCGAACGGCATCGGGCAGGCGGCGCAATTTCCGCTGCGAGGGTGAGTGACCGATGAATGATATAACTCTGCAAGTGGTCAGCGGCGAGAATATTCATCACTACCTCGATGATCTGGCGCGCCTGCGCATGGAAATATTTCGCGATTATCCTTATCTGTACGAGGGTAGTATGGCTTACGAGCGCAACTACCTGCAAACCTATATCCAGGCGCCGAACAGCCTGATGGTGGTGGCGCTGACGGGAGATGACGTCATCGGTGTTTCTACAGCGGTACCCCTGCGTTATGAAACGGAAAACGTACTGGCGCCCTTCATCGCTCGCGGAATTGACGTCAATCAAGTTTTTTACCTGGGCGAATCGGTGCTCCGCCGGGCGTATCGCGGCCGGGGCTTGGGAGTACGGTTTTTCGCGGAGCGGGAGCGATTTGCCCGCGAACTGGGCGGAATGAAGTACGCAGCGTTTTGCGGCGTCGATCGACCGGCGGATCATCCCCAGCGTCCGGCGGACTATGAGCCGCTGGATGCTTTTTGGAGCAGGCGCGGCTACCACCGCCAGTTCGGTATGCACGCCTGGTTTTCATGGCGCAGCGTGGGGGAGGCGCAGGAAAGTACAAAACAAATGAATTTCTGGCTGAAGGAACTGTAAGCCATGGATCGGCAGCCCCGTGTCGCCGTGGCGCAGTATCCCTTGCAGCTGGCGCAGGACTGGCAGGCTTATCGACGCCGCCTGGAGGACTGGTTGCGCGATGCCGGCGCCCAGGCCGCGGATATCGCCGTGTTTCCGGAGTACGGTGGCATGGAGTTATTGTGCCTGGTGCCGGCCAGTCAGCGCGATGACGTGGCGCAGTCTTTTGCCGCGATGCAGGAATGGCTTGCGGATTATATCGATCTGCATCGGCGTCTGGCGCGGCAATACCGCATCACGCTGGTGGCCGGCAGTATCCCGGTGCGGGAGAGCGATGGCCGGTATCGGAATCGCAGCCATGTGTTCTTTCCCGATGGCGGCGAGGACTATCAGGACAAGATCATGCTGACTCCCTTCGAACGGCGCTGGGGGGTGATGGCTGCGGCAGATTCCCAGAAAGTATTCACCATCACTGGAGTGAAATTCGCGATCGCCATTTGCTACGACGTCGAGTTTCCCCTGCTGGTGCGTCAGCCGGTGGAAGCCGGCGCGCAGCTTATCGTCGTGCCCAGCTGTACTGACAGTCTGGCTGGCTACCATCGGGTACGTATCGCCTGCCAGGCGCGGGCACTGGAAAACCAGTGTTATATCGCCCAGGCGGCTACCGTCGGTGCCGCCCCCTGGTCACCGGTGGTGGATGAAAATATCGGCGCCGCCGCCGTCTATGGCCCGCCGGATCTGGGTTTGCCCGATGACGGCGTGCTGGCCGTTGGCGAACTGAACAATAGCCGGTGGATAAGCTCCCTGCTGGATTGCCGGGCCCTGGACCGGGTGCGCCGCCAGGGGCAGGTGCGCAATCATACGGATTGGGATCAACAATCCGTGGTGTCCTGCTTGCCGCGGATAAAACCCGAGGGATAACTTTCGGGCAGATTGCCGGGCTAGGTACTATTTCTGATGGCGTTGGTTGGTGGTCTTTACTAGAGTGAAAAGAGAAATAGGAATCCCCTGGATTGCGAGGTTACGACAGTGAATGCGCAGGCCCAGAGAACACAGGTAGGTGCTCCTGACCCCAACGCCAAAACGTCGTTGATCGCTGAAGAAATGGATGAGGAGTACGACGTGGCCAGACTGGCGGTGCCGGGGGAACCCGTATGTTACTTTAATAATCACCAGTTCGGTCACGGTCAGGAGATTTGCAGTGGTTCGACGCGCCTGCAGTGCAGGCATGGCGTATGGCTGAGAACAGGATCCTGCTACACCAGCTCATAGCTGGCTGCGACCGGGAGGACAGGCTATGTCAATATTCAAAATAGTTGGCGTCGTCAGAGAAAAAGAGTCGCGCAATGCGCTGCCGGGTTTCTTCGTCAAGGTTTACGACCAGGACCTGTTATACGACGATCTGATGGGTACGGCGTATACCGGAAAGGATGGCTGGTTTACGGTGCTCAGTCAAATGGAGGATTTCGGCAATCTGCTCGAGGCGCGTCCTGATATCTATCTCAAGGTATTTGCCCCCGACAGCATCACCTTGCTGTATTCCGGCAAACATGCGGTGCGGCGAAATGCCGGTCACTACGCGGGGTTCGCCGTGGAAATACCCCGGCAGCAGCTGGGGCGATGGGCGAGGGTGGCGATGGCTTCTTAAGCGCGGAGGTCCTGGTGAAGCTGACATTAAGCGTGATCAAGGCGGATATAGGTTCCATTGGCGGGCACATTTGTCCGTCGCGGCTGTTACTGGAAACGGTGGCTGGCCAGGTGCGCCAACGACAGCCGGAATTGCTGCTGGATAGTTATATCAGCAGCACCGGTGATGACATCGCCATTGTCNNCTTCGCCGCCGACAAGACCGATCCTGGAGCTTTCAATCTGCCCCTTTATCTGGCGTTCGCCGACCCGATGAACACACCGGGCTTGATGCTGGCGCCGGATATGACCCGGGGCTTCCGCTTCGTTATCATGGACGTGGCCCATACCGCGGGAGATCGGGTCATCGAGCTCAATGCGCCAGAGGACTTGTATCGCATAGCCGCGCTGCTGCGCGATACTGAACGCTATGTCGTCGAATCGGTATGGTCACGATCCAGTGGCGAGCAGGCGGTGGCAGTGTCCACCTCACGCCTGCATAATATCGCCGGCAAATATACCGGTAAGGACGATCCGGTGATGCTGCTGCGGGTACAGAAGGATTTTCCGGCCACCGGCGAAGTACTGGCGCCGTATGCCATTGGTGCGCTGGTGGCAGGCGCCATGCGCGGATCGCACCAGATGCCATTGATGCCGGTGGAGCTCAACAGTGGCATCAGCTATTTTGACGGTCCACCGGTAGTGACCTGTGCCGCATTCGCCATGCATCTGGGGAAATTTACCGAGGCGGTGGATGCCTTCGCCCACCCTTTCTGGCAGACGGTGCGGGGGCGAGTTGCGGAAAAAGCCCTGGAAATGCGCCGTCAGGGTTTTTTCGGCGCCGCCATGCTGCCGATGTCCGAACTGGAATACACCGGTATTATGCAAACTCTGGATGGGTTGCAGTCACGTTTTGTCAGTCGTTAATCGGCGGCCAGCGAGATGCCGCGCTGCGGGGCACCCTGCGTGCCGATGCAGATTTCGGTGTGTAACTGCGTGGCCTGGTCGATCAGGCGTTTGTGCGCTTCCTCGTGAGGTCGAGTCGTTTCGGTTGATGTTTTTTTTGGTGGTTCGGGACAGTGCGGCGGCTTGGAGTGCTTGCGATAACAAAAGATAAGCGAGCACCAACAACAACGCGCCCGCCGGATTCAGCGGCGGGCGCGTTGTTGTTTCGTGACGGTTTGTCGACGTATTAGGTATTGATATTGATGTCGCCGATGGCGGTATTGTCAGCTACGCTGCCACCGGAAGCGCCCTGCGCCTGGCCGGTCAGAGCATCACCACTCATGGCATTGCTCAGGCCGACGCCCAAACCCATGCTGCCCAGTACACCGGTGCCGACGCCGGCGCCGGCGGAATTGGCGTTACCGGACATGGAGCCGGCTTCAGCCATGTTGACTGCGTCACCGCCGGATTTCATGTTAGCGAAACTTGGAATGGTCATGTATTTTCTCCTGTTTGTGTTTGTCTAGGGGTTGGTGAATCGATGGGTAGATACTAGCCCAGGCAGGCGGTATGAACACCGGGAAAATCCCCAAATTGGTGTGAAAAATTACCATCTTGACACCTTTGCGGGTGGCGGGTGGCGCCTGCCGCGGTTCCCGCAGAGGGCGGCTAGTGGATGAAGTTCGCCGCAAGAGTAAGAATGGGGGCAGGCAGCGAGGCAGGGTTAATGGAATACAAAGACTATTACCGGACCATGGGAGTAAAGCGGGACGCCACCCAGGACGAAATCAAACGAGCCTATCGCAAGCTGGCGCGCAAATATCAT
>DKAS01000063.1 GCA_002448875.1 Proteobacteria bacterium UBA6920
GTATGGCCGCGGGGCACAATATCGATCGCAGCCTGCGCAGAAACAGGCCACTGCCCGCGGCGGTCGCCGATGCCGCGGTGCCCGCAGCGGATACGCAGGACGAGGATGCGGCCTATGATGCCGCCATCACCCAGTACGAGGCCGATGTGGAGCACGACGAGCAGGCCGAGTCCGACAGCCGCAAGGTCGCCAAGCCGGAGGGGAAACCGGTACAGATGCGGGCGCAGACCGCGTTCTTCACCGCCACCTTCTCCGTCATGGGGCATATCACCGCCGTCGATGGCGAGGTCAACCAGGACGAATATCGCATCATGCAGATGTTGATGGGGCGCATGTCGCTGACCGACGAGCAGCGGGTGGTGGCGGAACGCATCTTCGAACAGGGCAAGGAGGCGGATTTTCCCCTGTTTGCGGTGCTCAAGCAGCTCAAGCGCGAATGCCGCAACAACAGCAACCTGTTGCGGGTGTTTCTCGAAGGCCAGTTGCATGCGGCGTATGCCGACGGCGAGTTGAACCGGCACGAAAAAGACGTGCTGGTGGAAATCAGCAAACGTCTGGGATTCAATCGGCGGGAGTTCGCCCGCACCGACAATATGGTGCGCGCCCAGCACAATCTGGAAACTACACGTGAAGCCGGCAGCAAGAGCGGCATGCAGCGCACCAGCATGTCGGTCGATGACGCCTATGCGGTGCTGGGTTTGTCCTCGCATGTGGCGGACGGCGATATCCAGAAAGCCTACCGCCGGCAAATGAGTCAGCATCATCCGGATAAGTTGGTGGCCAAGGGGCTGCCGGAGGAGATGGTACGCATGGCCTCGGAAAAAACCACCGAAATCCGCACCGCCTACGAGGTGTTGCGGGTCCACCGCAATTTCTGATGCCTATGCCGTCGTTAAAATATCTGTTGGGTTTGCTTATCGGTCTGTGTCTGCTGCCGGCGCAGGCGTCGTTGGCCGGGGTGGTGGCGGGGGGCGATCTCGCCGCGCATATCGATTATCGCCAGGACTTCATGCAGTGGAGCCTGGCCGGTCCTGGCTGGAATCCGAACATCATTTCCGAACTGACCTGGCGCGACGTGGTGATCCAGCAGGTCGGTTTAAAGGGCGGGGTGCGCTTCGCCCACTGGCTGGGTGTAGAAGGCAGTTACCAGCACGGCCAGGTACGTTCCGGCCGCGGTCAGGATTCGGACTATGGCGGCGACAACCGCAGCCGGGAGTTCTCCCGTTCCTACAACGACACCGATGGCGAAGGCACCCTCGACTATACGCTGGGCGCCCGCCTGTATCTGCCAAAACTGGTGCGGCCGCTCTGGCAGGTGGTGCCACGGGCGGGGTTTGTGCGTCATGAGCAGACCTGGCGCATGACCAACGGCCGCCAGGCGGTGTCGGATGCTAAAAACCAGCCGCCGGAGCTGACCGGCGCGCCGCCACCGCTGGGATCCTTCGACGGCCTGAACAGCACCTATGCGGCGGAGTGGACCGGCGTTTACGCGGGAGTACAGGCGCAATATCGGCTTCTGGACCGGGTGCGGCTGGAGGCTGGTTTGCAGAACCAGTGGCTGGATTACTACGGTTACGCCAACTGGAACTTGATCACCAGTTTCGAACACCCCAAGAGCTTCGAACAGACCGCCATGGCCGTCGGTTACCTGCTGTCGCTGAGCGCCAGCTATGAGCTGGCACCGGCGCGCTTCTTTCTGAACCTGGATTACCAGAAATGGTGGACGGGCAACGGCACCACGCGCTTTTTCCTGGCCGACGGCAGTCGGCCGACGCAACCGTTGAACAAGGTGGATTGGCTGTCGCGCTCGCTGGGTATTGGCATCGAAATCGCATTCTGAGCGTTCATGACCTCTCCCCCTCTGCCAGTATCAGTTAACGGTATTCCCCTGGCCATCGCCCTGCGGCAGGCGCTGCGCGCAGGCTACCGGGTGCGGCAGCTGCGCAGTGATCTGGTGGCCGGTGTCACCGTGGGGGTGGTCGCGGTGCCGCTGGCCATGGCCCTGGCGATCGCCAGCGGTGTGCCACCGCAATACGGTCTGTATACCTCCATCGTTGCCGGCATGCTCATCGGCCTGACCGGCGGCTCCCGCTACAGTATTTCCGGGCCCACCGCGGCCTTCGTCGTCATTCTTCTGCCCATTACCCATCAATACGGCCTCGGCGGCTTGCTGCTGACCACGGTGCTGGCCGGTTGCATTCTGCTCGCGCTGGGACTGGGGCGCATGGGGCGCCTGATCGAATTCATTCCCTACCCGGTAACCACGGGGTTCACCGCCGGCATCGCCGTGGTGATCGCGTTCCTGCAGTTGAAGGATCTGCTGGGACTGCCGGTGGCGGATTTGCCGCTGCATTTTCTCGACAAACTGCTGGTCATCATCGTCGCCCTGCCGGGGGTGCACTGGCCGGATCTGCTGACCGGGCTGCTGACGCTGGGTATCCTGCTGCTGTGGCCACGCCTGAAGCTGCGTTTTCCCGGGCACCTGGTGGCAGTCGGGGCGGGCGCGCTGCTGGCCTGGGTGGCCACGGCCCTGATCCCCGGATTTGAGGTGGCTACCATTGCCTCGCGTTTCAGTTACAGCGTCGCCGGCGTGACCGGCAACGGTATTCCGACCATGCCACCGGAATGGCTGCTGCCCTGGCGCATGCCCGACGCCAGCGGGCAGCCTGTGGGCCTGTCGCTGGACCTGCTGCGCGCCCTGTTGCCATCGGCCTTCACCGTCGCCATGCTGGGCGCCATCGAGTCGCTGCTGTGCGCAGTGGTGGCGGACGGCATGACCGGTGACAAGCACAATCCCAATGGCGAGCTGATCGGGCAGGGCCTGGGCAATATCATCGCGCCGTTCTTCGGCGGCATCACCGCCACCGGCGCCATCGCTCGCACCGCCACCAATATCCGTGCCGGCGCCGTTTCTCCACTGGCCGCCGTGGTGCACGCGCTGACCGTGCTGCTGGCGGTGACCGCCTGCGGCAAGCTGCTGGGTTATCTGCCGATGGCGTCGCTGGCGGCCTTGCTGATCATTGTCGCCTGGAACATGAGCGAGGCGCGGCATTTCGTCAATATTCTGCGGGTGGCGCCCCGTAGCGATGTGCTGGTGCTGCTTACCTGTTTCGGCCTGACGGTGGCGGTGGACATGGTGATGGCGGTGGGCGTGGGCGTGGTGCTGGCCTCGCTGCTGTTCATCCGGCGCATGGTGGACATGACCCATACCACCCTGGTCAGCGCCGAGCAGCATGCGCATTTGGCCGATCTGCCGCAGCAGGTGGTGGTTTACGATATCAACGGGCCGTTGTTTTTCGGCGCCGCGGAAAAGGCCATGAGCGTGCTGCAGCGCACCCGTGCCGACGTGCGGGTAGTGATCCTGGACATGAGCGATGTGTCCGAGGTGGATATGACCGGCATCGTCGCCCTGGATTCGACGGTGAAGAAGCTCAACAAGACGCGCATCACCGTCATCATCGCCGGCCTCAGCGGCGCCAGCTATCGCAAACTGTTGCGCGCCGGCCTGCGCAAAGAGCCGGGACGCCTGGATTTCTACACCACTATCCGCGAAGCCCGCGATGCCGCTCTGCGCATGCTGTAGCCGGCGCTTTACCAGTAGCGCCCGCCGCCGGCGACCACGACGACGATCAGACCCAGCGACATATTGATCAGCACCACCTGGCGAATGCGCGCCAGGCTGGCGCCGCCGGTCTTGAAGTCCTTGTCGGCCACCGCACGCACCAGCTGCTTGTAAGGGCCGAAGAACACATAGCTGTACAGCGCCACCATCAGCAGCCCCAGGCCGTGCATGATGTGCACGTGCTTGCCCACGGCCGCGAAACCGCCCATTTCGCCGAACACCATCCAGTAGCCGGTGAGCAGCAGCAGCACCACCGCTTTCCATACCCAGAGAAAAAACTTGCGAAAAACCTGTGCCCACAGCGGCAGGCGCAGCGGCGGTTCCAGCAGGGTGGCGGCCACCGGGCGCAGCGCCATGTAGGCGAAAAACATGCCGCCGACCCAGATAACGGCGGCAAGCAGGTGCAGGGTAATGGCGATCATCATGACGGATGTTGCTCCTTTAGACTTGGCGGAGGCATATTGTAGGGGAAAACCGAGCTCTCCACTAGGATAAGAGCGTGAGACTCAGGCCACGGTCGGTGCGCTGACAGGAATAGCCAGGGAAAATTCCGTGGCTTGGGCGTCAGAGCGCACACCGACCCGGCCGCCATGGGCATCGGCGATGGCTTTGACGATGGCCAGGCCCAGTCCGGTGCCTTCGCCGTCCCGCTGCCGGGACGGGTCGACACGGTAAAAACGCTCGAACAGGTGCGGTAAATGCTCGGCGGCGATGGCGGCGCCCGGGTTGCTGACGCAGACTTCCGCCGTGGCGGCGGTTTGCCGCAGGCGCACGGTTACCGCCCGGCCGGGCGGTGTATGGCGGATGGCATTGGACAGCAGATTAGCGATGGCGCGGCGCAGCATCAGGCGGTCGCCGCGGGCGCGCGCTTCGCCGTCCAGGGTCAGAGTCAGTTGCCGGTCCTCGGCCAGCATGCCGTAGTAGTCGAACAGATCGCGGGTCTGCGCCGCCAGATCGACTTCGTCGTCGCTGGGCGGCACACGCAGGTTGCCGGTTTTGGCCAGGAACAGCATGTCGCCCACCATCTGCGCCAGACGTTCATACTCCTCCATGCTGGAATAGAGGATCTCGCGGTACTGATCCGCGCTGCGCGCCTGGGTCAGGGCGACCTGGGTCTGGGTCATCAGAACCGTGATGGGGGTGCGCAGTTCATGGGCGATGTCATCGGAGAAATGCGCCAGTCGGACAAAGGACTGTTCCAGGCGCTGCAGCAGCGCATTGAAGGCGCTCACCAGTTCCGCCAGTTCCCGCGGCACCCGATCCGGCGCCAGGCGGGTGTGCAGGGCCTGGGCGCCGATGCGATGCAGCTGGTCGGAGATGCGGCGCAGGGGTTTGTGCCCCTGGCGCACGCCCAGCCAGCCGAGAATGCCGGCGATGACGATGCTGGCTGCCACCATCAGCCACAGGGTGCGGTGGAAGTGCTGGAGAAAATGCGCGTGGTAGTCGATGGCCAGGGTGATGAATATGTGAAAAGGGCTGCCGGCCACCGGTGCGGCAGCGCTGCGCTGCAGCACCCGATAGCGGTGTTCCCCTTCCTGCCAGGTCTGAATTTTCCCACCGGCAGCCGGCGTGTCCGGCCAGGGGCCGCCGCTGTCGTAGAGTATGCCGCCGGTGGCATCGACCACCCGCAGGGCAATGCCATGGTGGCCGGTCAACAGATCCGCGAAGTGCTGACGCATATGCGCCTGGCCTTCGCCGGTGCTTAGTCCGGGCAGCGAGTTTTCCACCACTTGCGCCACCGCGCGCAATTCTCTGCCGTCTTCGCTGGCGAAATGCTGCTCGATGGCGCGCACGATGAACCAGCCGAACAGGGTGAAGACCAGGGCGGCAATGCCGGCGAACAACAGGGTCAGGCGCAGGCCCAGGGACAGGGGCCGCGTCACTGCGAAGTATCCCGGTCGTCCAGGCAGTAGCCCATGCCGCGCACCGTATGAATCAGCTTGCGCGGAAAGTCATCGTCGATCTTGCCGCGCAGGCGACGGATGGCGACATCGATGACGTTGGTATCGCTGTCGAAGTTCATATCCCACACCTGGGAGGCGATCAGGGATCGTGGCAGCACTTCGCCGTGCCGGCGCATCAGCAGTTCCAGCAGGGCGAATTCCTTATTGGTCAGGACGACGCGCCGGCCGCCGCGCTGCACCCGGCGGCGCGTCACATCCAGTTCCAGATCGGCGATGCGCAGCACCTGCTCGGCGGCGGGCGCCATGCCGCGGCGCAGCAGAGTGCGCACCCGGGCCAGCAGTTCGGCGAAGGCGAAGGGCTTGACCAGATAGTCGTCGGCGCCGGCTTCCAGGCCCTTGACCCGGTCGTCGATGCTGTCCCGGGCGGTGAGAAACAACACCGGCATGCCGCGCCCGGCGGCACGCAGCGCCTGCAGCAGGCGCCAGCCGTCGATATCGGGGAGCATGACGTCAAGGATGATCAGGTCATAGGATTCGGTCATCGCCAGATGATGGCCGTCCAGGCCGTTGACCGTCAGATCGACGACGAAACCGGCCTCGCTCAGCCCTTGCTTGAGGTAGGCGCCGGTCTTGGTTTCATCCTCGACGATCAGTATTTTCATGTGCTGTGACGAAACTTTGCAGCCCTCCGGCTGCGCCGGGGAGGCGGTAGAAATTTGACCATACGGCAGTGGGTCGATAAAACTCCCCTTGCATGCCACTGGATACGCAAAAAACTGCAGTCCACCAACGAGGAATTGCTTACAGTCAACGATGAGTTGCAGGTCAACACCCGGGAGTTGGAAGGATTGGCCAACGATTTGCAGAATATCCAGGACCGCGTGGACTATCTTCTGATCGCTGTAGACCAGGATCTTCGCGTTACCCGCTTCGCTCCCGCCATCGATGAGTTGGTGCCGGCCAAGGAGATTAACATCGGCGACAGCGGAACGCAAATGCCCTGGCGCATAGATATTCCGGAGTTGCGTCAGTTGATAAACGGCGTAAAGAAGCTCGGAAAAGCGCATGAAGAGCCGGTGTTGTTGGAGCGGCGAAATTTTTCGATGCATGGATATCTTCGCCCGCCCGAAACAGATCGGCGTAACCGGTGCCCAGGGTTACGGCGTGCGCCACCCGATTACCGCCAGGGAATTTCTCGGCACGCTGTAACGGTACAAAAGGTTCGGGTCGACGCCTTGAATACACACGGCAGCGCCGGCGGTACAAAGGCAGGACCAAGCGACGCGTATCCGTCTTGCCGCTCAGTACAGCCGCCACAACGCCATGTCGGAGCCATTGCTGACACTGATACTTTCGCCGGCAACCAGCACGCGGCCGAGGCTGTCGATGGCGATAGCCTTGCCGTTGTCGAGATTATTGCCGCCGGCGGCCGAGTTTTGGGTAAAGAAACCGTCGGGGGTGCCGTCTGCGGGATTGATATCGTCGCCGAAGCGGTCGTCGAGTACGCCGCTGGCGGTGAAGCGCCATACCGTCATGTCCGGTTTGACCGCGCCGCCGTGGTTTGCCATGGCATTACCGGTTACCAGTATGTTGCCGGCGCCGTCAATGACAAGGTCGTTGCCGTAGTCAAAGTCATGGTAGTTACCGCCAGCCCCGTCGTGGGTGACATAACCATCGGGTATTGCGTCCCCGTCATAGTTGCCACCAAACGCGGTGTCTATGCTGCCGTCGCTGGTGTAGCGCCACAGGGCCATGTCATTGACATTACCGGTCACTACCATGTTGCCGACGACGACGATATTGCCGTTGGCGTCGAGCGCCACGGATTTGCCGCCACAGGCGCCTCCGGGGCCGGCGAATGTTACGCTGCCGGTGCCGTTAAATGTGCTGTCATTGGCGCCGCTGCTGGTGACGCGCCAGATCGCCATGCTGCCGTTTGCCTGCCCGACAACCAGCAGATTGCCGTCGGTATCCGCGGCGATATCTTCCGCGCTATCGGCGCCGCCGCTGTCGAAGTGGACAAAGCCGATGCTGGCGAAGGAGGTGTCCAGCACGCCGGCCGAGGTGAAGCGGAACAAGTACATGTCGTTGTCGCCGCCGGCGTTGCTGGTGGCGGCGACATAGAGCCTGCCGTCGGCGTCGATCAGGATGCCGGCGCCGTTTTCCGTGCTGCCCGCGCCGGATATATCGATCACAAGGAAGCCATCCTTGGTGCCGTCGGCGGGATTGACATCTCCACCGAACGTGGAATCCAAAGTGCCATCGGTATTGAAGCGCGCCACCACTAGGTCGTAGTCGCCGCCTACGGTACGGCTGTGGCCGACAACTACGGCTTTGCCGTCGGTATCGATGACGATGTCATCGAGAAAATCGTGACCGTTACCGCCGGCGGCGCCGTTGAGAATGGCGACGCCCGCCGTGCCGTAGGCGGTGTCCAGCGTGCCGTCGGCACCTACGTGCCACACCGCCATATCGTAGTTGCTGCCGTTATTGGCATAACCTACGGCATAGATGCTGCCGTCGGCGGCGATGGCGACGCCGTTGGCGGAATCATGGCTGTTGGCGATGTTGAAAGTGTGGTATCCGAGAGCGTTGAAATTCGCGGTGTCCAACAGACCGGTGGCGAGATAGTGCAGGTTGAGGCTGACGCTGCCGCTGTTTCCGGCGGTGTCCGTGGCGGTGACCATGACGATGTTGCTGCTCAGGGGTAGGGTGATTTCCTGGCTGAGGGCGCCACCGGACAGGGTCAGGCTTTGCGCGGCGCCGCCGTTTATCGTCAGGCTGAGGCTGGTCACGGCGTCGTTGTCCGCAACGGTGCCGGTCACAGTAGCCGTGCGCGCGGTCTGGAAGGTGGCGTTATCCAGGGGGCTGTCGATAGTGATCGTCGGCGCCGCGGTGTCGGCCGCCGTCGTGAAGGCGAAGTTGTAGGATTCCGCCAGTGCATTACCTTGGCTATCACTGATGCCGGTACCCAGGCTGATGCTGTATGCCGTGCCGTACTGCAGGTGCGTCGTCGGCGCGAAGCTCACGGAACTGCCGTCGCAGGAGATGTTAGCGGCCAGATTGGCATCCTGGGGAGTGATCGTTACCTGGGTAACGTCCAGCGTCAGGCAATTCATGGCCGCGCTGAAGGTGACGGTGATGCTGTCGGTCGGGGAGACATCGCTTGCCGCGTCTGCGGGAACGGTACTGACGACCTGCAGGGGCTCGCCATTGCCCGTGCCGTCGGATTGTGTCACCTCGATATTACATGCGCTCAATACCAGCAAGCCGATAAGCAGTAGTGAGCCGAAAATGCTGCGGGAAGCGCGGGTAGCAGCGGCAGATGGCTGATGTGTTTTCATGCGCGTTACCTTCTCGGGATGTCTGTGATCTAGTTGTTATTAAGCCCGAACAATATGCAGCAAAAATGCATAAAAACAACCAAAACAATAACTTAGTTAGATATGGATATCGGGTTTCGGTATAAACGACGTACGCCGGATGGTAGACGGACCAGGTTCAGACTTTCGCTGGCCAGCCGAAACAGCGGTAGAGGGCCGAAAATCAACACGATTTTCGTTAACGGGCAGGGGTGCAGGGGCGATGTCACAACAACAGGTACTGATCGTGCAGGATGAGCGGGATATTTCCGCCATCGTTGAAACCTACCTGCAAGCGGCGGACTTTTCCACGCACCTGATGGAACAGGGCCGGGGGGTCGTGGAGTGGGTGCGACTGCATCAGCCCGCCATGGTCTTGCTGGACCTGATGTTGCCGGGCCGCGACGGCTTGACCCTGTGCCGGGAAATCCGCGCTTTTTCCTCCGTACCTATTATTATGATCACCGCCAAGGCCGAGGAAGTCGATCGCCTGGTCGGTCTGGAAACCGGAGCCGATGACTACCTGTGTAAACCCTTCAGCGTTCGTGAGCTGGTGGCGCGCGTGAAAACGGTGCTGCGGCGCAGCTCGGCGCCGGCCGTGCCCGAGGAAATGCTGCGCCTGGATGCCGGCCGACTGCGCGTGTACAGCAGCAACGGCAGCCACGTGGAATTGTCGGCGGTTGAGTTCGGTTTGTTTGCGCTGATGTTCAAACATCCCGGGCGCATCTATTCGCGATCGCAGATCATCGATCTGGTCTATCGCGACCAGCATCTGGTTTCCGAGCGTACCGTCGACAGTCATGTGCGCAATCTGCGTAGAAAGCTGGATGCTCTAGGTGTTGGCGGCGACCTCATTCATGCCGTCTACGGCGCCGGCTACAAGTTCGAGCTACCGCCGGATTCCCAGATCGATTGACGATCGTGAGCCTGCGCGTTCGATTCAAGCGGTTCATCACCAGCGGATTCGATACCGAAAGCGATATTTATCTGCTGCGCAAACTGGTGCTTATCAACACTCTCTTGTTGATGATCATGATACTGTTCGGCTTCTTCGCCGCGTATAACCTGGGGCAGGCAGAGACCCTCATTGCCGTGATGGACGCTATCGGATTCATATTTTCCGGTATCGCCTTCCTGCAGCTTCATCGCTACCGGAAGATCGAGTTCGCCATCAATCTCGTGATCGCCACCCTGTTATTGTTTTTTATCGCGTTCGCAGTGACCAATCAGAACGAAAGTTACGGCCTGATCTGGACTATCTTCTTTCCCATCTTTGTGTTGTTGCTCAAAGGCCGGCGCCAGGGTATGTGGTACGTCGCGCTGTTTTACGGGGTTCTGCTGCCCTTGGCGTTTCAGGGGATCGGTGCCTGGCAGGGCGGTGCCTGGGATTTGACCAGCTTTATACGTTTCAGTGCCGCATCCCTGGTGGTTGTCTACAGCGCCTATTTCAATGAATTCGCCTTCGCCCGTTCATACGAGGAGTTGAGCAAGCTGCGACAGCGAGAAAACCGGCTGGCCCGGGAGCACGCTGCCATGATTCAGACCAATCTGGAGCAGAAGAACGCCCTGCTGGCCGAGGTTGCCCATGAGATACGCACGCCGCTGACGGTGCTCAAGGTGAACCTGGAAGCCCTGGAGGACGAGGCGTATAACAACCGGGAAGAGACTTTCACTCTGCTGCATTCGCGCATAGCCGATCTCAGCCGCCTGATCGCCGATCTGCACCAGTTGGCGCTGGCGGACATGGGCGCACTGCAACTGGAAATGCAGCCATTGGACCCGGCGCAACTGATCCAGCAATGCATCACGGATTTTGCGCCGCGCGCCACCGGCAGGAACATTCGTCTGGAATTTCAGGATTTACGCCGGTGCACATCCACCATGCAAGCGGACCGGCAACGAATCGCGCAGGTGGTCAACAACCTGATCAGCAACAGTCTGCGCTACACCGATGCCGGCGGTCGTCTGCAAATCGAACTGACGGGGGGCGCGGGTCGCGTACGGATGATCTTTCAGGATACCGCGCCCGGCGTACCGGCGGCTGACCTGCCCAGGTTGTTTGATCGCCTGTTTCGGGTCGAAGCATCCCGCAGCCGCAGCACCGGCGGTTCCGGCCTGNNATGGGTCTGGCCATTTGCAAGAGTATCGTCGAAGGCCACCATGGAACCATCGCGGCGACCGCTTCGGAGTTGGGCGGACTGCGGGTCGTGATCGAATTGCCCGAGCAACACTAAGAATTGGCAGTCCGGCGTTAGTGGGTGGGTAAGCGGAATGGTAGGGGGCAGGTATACGATGCAGGTTGCAGGCCCCGCCGTCGCGGACGGGCAGGGTCAGATGACAAAAACGTAATCTTCCTGTCATCCGGCGCTCAGTGACCGGGGGGTAAGCTGGCCGCAACTTGACTAACACAGGGGTAGTATCATGCAGGGTCTCGCATTTCGTTCCGTTCTGTCTGTACTGGCGCTCACGCTGACCGTGCCGGCGATGGCGGATTCCGCCACGCATGTCGTGTGCGACGCCGCAGCCACCGTCGACGTTGCCACCATGGGTGCGGCAACGGAAGCGGTGCTGCAGCAGCACATCGACGAACTGCAGGCGCGTCTGCATCGTGTCGTCACTCCGCGCCAGTCGCGGGTTGCGGGTCTGGCGCAACGCCAGCAGACGAAACAACACCTGGCGCAAATGCAGGATGCCATGGTCGAGTTGCATACCGCCATGTACGAGCGCGGCTGCACCAGCGCCCTGCACGGCGTTCCGGTGGAGCAGCGTCTGGCTATCCTCGAGCGGCGGCTGGCCGAGCAGGCCCAGACTGCAGCCGCCGGGCGCTGATCCCTGCCGCTGGCCGAGTTTTCCCGCGGAGCCGGTCGGGTCCGCGGGCGTTTTCCGGCCTCTGTCAGCAGCCGAGCCCGGATTGAAAAAGATAATAAATACAATGCATTAAGCATTATTCACCGGTCCCAGCTTAAAAAATCCGGCGTAATCGGGTAAAGTGCGCGATTCCGGTTGTTATCATCGTATTCCAATAGCTGAGGTGCTGGTATGCAGGAATTCTGGATCGCGCCGTCGATCTTGTCGGCGGATTTCGCCCGTTTGGGAGAGGAAGTTACCACCGTGCTCAAGGCCGGTGCGGATGTCGTCCACTTCGACGTCATGGATAATCATTACGTGCCCAACCTGACCATC